>NZ_JAWOWP010000003.1:8655-423919 GCF_033340555.1 Vibrio sp. 1069 | reverse complement strand
GGCTACGATGATTAACTGATGTAACCGATCAGATCGTAACTTCCTGATTTAGTTCCATCGAATTACGCAACAAAGCCATTTTTAATTTCAATGACCAGTAAAATCCTTGTTATATTCTGAAAATAACAAGGTTAATTTCTAAAATAATTATTGAAGTAAGATCATATTATTAAGTCAAAATTCCAGCTGGATCACATATTTCTTTTTCTCGCCACCATTGTTTATTTATATGTTCTTGATGAACGTAAAAACTTTCCCCCGGCATTGGCGTCAGCAGCGTTATATGTTCTTTTTGACAATGGGCAAGCAAATCTAAAATCGGTTCGTCCCAGCGGTGAGTAAATAGCTCGTATGTAGCCCAATGTACTGGCAACAGTTTTTTCGCATTTAAATCGCGAAACGCTTGCACGGTATGATGAGCCTGCATGTGCCCCCAGTTTTCGACCGGATAACCTTGGCCTTTCACATCGGCAGCCACTTCCAAACAGGCAATGTCGATTGGTCCACATCGCTGTGCGATCTCGGAAAAGTGCGAATCGTAAGCTGAATCGCCACTAAAATAGAGCGTCTCTTCTTTGCCTTTGATGACCCAAGAAGCCCACAGGGTCGCGTTTTTATCGAAATAAGTACGACCCGAATTATGGTTAGCAGGCGTACAAATCAGTTCGATTCCAGCATAGTGCACGCTATCCCACCAATCGAATTCCACGATGTTGTCTGCGTAAACGCCCCACTTTATCAGATGCTTGCCAACCCCTAAGGGTACATAAAACGTCACGGGTTTATCGGCGTAAAAACGTATGGTCGATGCTTCTAAATGGTCGTAATGATCGTGCGAAATCACAATAATTTCAGGAATCGGCAAACGATCTCTGGCATGGGTATTGGGAATATTGCGTTCAAACCACGCTTTTGCGATGAACGGAGAAGCGTAATCAAATAACGGATCGGTCAGAATTCGAATGCCATCGACCTCCACCAGCATGGTGGAATGGCCCAGCCAAGTAACGCGCATCGATTCACTTCGCTGCGCAAACTGCGTAGGTTGAATTGGGAAATGTGGCAGATGTTCGTTAGGACTCAATGGCGTTCTACCACCAAGATAGCTCCAACACACCTGCCAGAATGATTGCGGGCTAGGGACATTTGGCATCTCGTTTTTAACGCGGCCGTTTTCAAATTGAGGCGAGTGGTGAACACGGTGCGCCAACTGCGCATGGTAGGTTTGAGGCGGAATCAGTGAACTTGGCTTTTGTGTCTTTTGTTCACTCGTTAGGTATGTGCGCTTAAGTATCGTCTCAGACATATCGTAGTTTTGTCTCGCTTGCGAACGCTCAACAGTAGGTTTATTAAAACGTGCGTGTATGTCTATTTCGTGACCAAAATGAGGTGTAAGATGAAGATTCAGTTTCAATCAAACGTTTTCTATATTAAGGAAGCGGTTCTCAAACCTTCTGAATACTGCGTCGGTTTGAAAGGAGAAAGCTATGGTGACTTGCAGCCAATACGATTTTATTGAAATCGCCTGTATGTTTAAGCTCCCTATCGAGATCACACTAAAAAATGGTGAAACTCATCAGGGCAACGCGTTCGACACAGGCTACGACATGCAGCGACAAGAGTGCTTGTTTTTAGATATGGATGGTGAGCACACCGCCTTCCCGACTGAACAATTAGTCGCAATGCGCGCGCTCAAAACCAATCCGCATTTTGACGAAGTGACATTTGAGTAAACGTCCTTCTTTCACTGGCACTGTCCAATAAAAAACGCCTCTCAAGCTGACACAACTTGAGAGGCGTTCTCTTACACTATTCACCGGAACTTCATGTTATTCACGCGACCGAATGAAAACCAGCATCGGCATCATGATCACGAACATCACTCCCACAAGCTGGAAGGTGTGCACAAACGCGACCATTTGCGATTGCTGCTGCAACATCTGTTGGTATTGGTCTAACGCAACCGGGTCGGTAATAGAAAGCCCCTGATTGGCCGCCCAGTCATGCAAGTTAGGATTATAAGGATTAATACCCTCTCCCAGCGCATGCCATTGCTGCTGACTATCACGATATTGGAACGTGGTTGCGATAGAGATACCAAACGAACTACCAATGGTACGGAACAGATTGTAAATACTCGCCGCCGCAACAGATTGCTCTTTCGGAATCGTTAAATACGCCAAGGTGGATAGCGTCGAGAAAGTTAAACCAAGCCCCATCCCCTGAATCATACTCGGCATCACAATCCAAAATGTATCGATCTGCAGTGAGTACTGCGTCATCAAATAGCTACCAATCCCGATGCAGCTCAAGCCAAAGACTATTTTGATTCTGGGATCGAATTGCGGATTGAGCTTAATCACCAAAATCAACATCGCCGCTGACGCCAACCCACGCGGTGCCATTAATAAACCAGTGGTTGAGACCGGATAATCCAGCAAGCTTTCCAACAGCATTGGTTGTTGAGTCGTCAGACCAAACATCGCCATCGACACCACGGCAATCATCAATGACGAGACCATAAGGTTTCGGTCTTTCAGTAGCCACAATGGCGCTATTGGACTTTTGGTTTTCCAACTGCGATATATCCACATCACCAATCCCATGACTGCGAGCAATATCGCCGTCTGAATCATACGTGAGTCGAGCCAGTCGTCTTCATTCCCTTTATCCAACACAAACTGCAACGCGCCCACACCTAACGCCATGTAACCGATGATCCACCAGTCAAAGTTAGGTTTGGATTTGTTGTCGATATGGATATAGCGATAAATCAAAGAGGTACAGATCAAACCGAATGGCAAGTTGATGTAAAAAATCCAGCGCCAGTTAATGTTGTCGGTGATCACACCACCCACAACTGGGCCCAAAATAGGACCAAGCAAAATGCCGATGGAGAAAATCGCCATCGCTTTGCCTTTTTGCTCATACGGATAAATCTGCACTAACGTCGACTGCGCCAATGGAATCACCGACGCGCCGAAAGCACCTTGGATAATGCGAAATAGCACCATCTCTTCAAGAGACTGTGCTTGCCCACAAAGCGCACTGGCAATCACAAAACCGACCACGGCAACCAGCATGACTTTGCGTTCACCAAAGCGCGACACCCAGAAACTGGTCATCGGAATGAAGATCGCTTCCGCCATGCTGTAACCCGTCAGCACCCACGTAATTTGGTCTGCCGTTGCGCCCAAAGCGCCCATCATGTGCGATAGCGACACGTTCGCAACGGTCATATCGATTAACACCATGATGGCAGAAAGCATCACGGCGACGGTGGCAATCCCCCGCTTGTCTGCCGTAATTTGATGGCTCATTGCACGCTACTTTGCAAATCAATGGTGACTTCTGAGCTCGCACCCACGCGAAGTTGCGGCGCATCGGCCGGTACTTCTAATGCCAAACGTACAGGGAAACGCTGTTTGATTTTAACCCAGTTACCCGTTGCGTTTTCTGGTGGCATCAAGGAGAACGATGTACCACTCGCAGGCGACAGCTGCTCTACCGTTGCTTTCCACACCACGTCTGGGTACATATCAATCACCACATCCGCATTCATACCAGGTTTGATGTGAGTAAGATCGGTTTCTTTAAAGTTCGCGCGTACCCAATAGCTGTCTTTTAAAATCACAGGGAACAGCGTTTGACCCACGCTAACAACCGAGCCTACGTGCGTATTGATCTCACCGGCAATGCCATCCACTGGTGACGTAATGTCGGTGTAGCTCAAGTTCAGCTCTGCTTGCGCTAACTGTGCTGCCGCTTGTTGAACAACCGCAGCCTCTGCGCCTTCTTCACCACGGTTCGCAATGGCTTTTTCTACCGTCGCGCGCGCTTGCTCCAGGCTCGCTTGGGCATTGGCTAGTTTGTTTTTTGCCGTATCTAAATCTTGGTCCGACGCCAGTTTGCGTTTCACCAAGGAATCCGTACGTTTGTACTCCACTTGCGCTTCTGTCAGGTTAGAGCGCGCCGCATCTAAGCCCGCAACGGCTTCAGTTACGTGCTTATCGGCAACGTCATGTTGCTGGACCGCCAATTGGTATGCCGCTTTTGCTTGCTTCACTGCCAACAAATATGGGCGTGAATCTATCTTCAGCAGTAGGTCACCTTTGTTAACGGATTGGAAATCTTTAACATCCACAGAAACCACTTGGCCTTTTACCTGAGGCGCTACCGACAGAATTTTTGCCCTAACGTAGGCATCTTCCGTGCTTGGGTGACTGTCTGAATACTGCCAAGACCAATACATCGCACCAAATGCGATAACACAGAGAGTAAAGAAAAGAGTTTTTACCAGCTTCGATCTGGAGGAAGAATGCTTTGCGATGTCGTCGCTCATTTATATTGTCCACTTGTTCAATTATGTGATCAGTGTAGGACTTTTCGATCTTCCGACAATAAAATGATCTGCAAGGTAAAGATCCAATTTTGCATGTTGCTAAGTGGAGTAAATGATGTGCAATCAAAACGAGGATAAAAAAGAGGGGCAGTCCCCGTAACCGCCCCCAAAGTCATGCCAATAATAGTAATGTGCGTGTAACTACTGGTTTTTCTTAGAACTTGTAACCGCCGCTGATCATAAATACCCAAGGGTTAATTTTGACGTCGGTTTTTTGCTTCACTCCACCTGCTTTATAAGTTGCTTCTGTCTCAATGTTTGTGTACCACGCAGCGGCGTTGAGGAACCATTGATCGTTGATCATGTAGTCCACACCAATATTCGCTGCTAGACCGAATGAATCATCTAATTTCAAATCTGACAGGTCAGCGCCTTTACCCGTACTATTGAAATCTTCATCAAAGAATATGGTGTAGTTCAGACCTGCACCAACGTATGGACGGAACTTACTTTGAGACTCGCCAAAATAGTACTGCACCATTAGCGTTGGTGGTAAATGTTTGGTTTTCGCGATATCACTACCAACCAAATCTGTCGAAATGTCGTGGCTGAATGGTGTTGCTGCTAGAAGCTCTAAACTGATGTTGTCTGTGAACATGTAGCCAAACGTCAAACCAAGCTGCGTATTTGAGTCAACTTCTAACTCTTCTTGAGAACCAAGAATCTTATCACTGCTGTCATTTGGAACGACAGACGCCGCACCAACACGAAGAACGAAGTCACCTTGTTTATGAGCGAAAACACTTGGTGACACGAGTGCAGCAACCACTGCTAGACTGCAGATTGTTTTTTTCATTTTTATTTCCTTTCGTAGGGCTTCGTTATGTCGTACCCAAAGGGGTGCCTGCTAACTGATCTGAGATTTCAAGTAAACTCAGCGCCTTGAAGCACACGGGTATCTATATCTTTTTGAGCTGTGCGCAATCTAGCACATAGAAACCCTACTATTTTGATGGAAATCAATTTGTGAAAAATATAGGTTTTTTGTATGGAGAAACGCCATATTGATCAACAAATTATGCAAATAGGATACAATTCTGTAATGCAAACTGTGCGTGTGAGTTGCCATGCATACCCATAAATGCGAATCCTCTCGTTAAGGCTCGTAGCCAGTAAAAACTTTTTTCTTCCTCTACGTCTTCTATTTTCAAAAAATAACCCACTTAAAAAGCTCGTTTGACCCCTTAAAATCGCGATTTGAGGGGTTTGTAAAACACTGAAATACAAGAAGTTATTTTTCTGGAAAATCAGTCACTTGGAGTGCTAGTCTGCTCGCAGATAAGGAGAAGACATGTTAAAAACCGATCTCATTTTTGAACGAGAAAACTTTTCTCATCACGATTTTCAGAATGCCACCTTTAAAAACTGCCACTTTTATATGTGCAGTTTCGACCATGCCGATCTGCGCGATGCTAAGTTCATCGACTGTCGCTTTATCGAATCCAAAGCGCTAGAAGGGTGTAGTTTTCGCTTCGCGAACTTAAAAGACGCCAGCTTTACGAACTGTATGTTGGCGATGAGCCTGTTTAACGGCGCAAATTGTATGGGCTTGGAGCTACGTAAGTGCGATCTCAAAGGGGCAAACTTCCAAGGTGCGAACTTTGCTAATCGCGTCAGTAACACCATGTTTTTCTGTTCTGCTTTTATTACTGGCTGCAACCTCACCTACTGTAACTTCGAGCGAGTGTTACTAGAAAAATGTGACCTCTTTGAAAACCGTTGGAACGGTGCGAACCTCGCAGGGGCAACTCTCAAAGGCTCGGATTTATCTCGCTGCGAATTCTCGCCAGAACAATGGGGAACCTTTAACGTTGAGCAATGTGATCTGACTCATGTCGAACTAGACGGGCTGGATGTGCGCCGCGTTTCTCTGTTTGGTGTTAAAATTTGTGATTGGCAACAAGAGCAATTGCTTGCGCCTTTTGGACTGATCATTCTTTAAGGAAAGGCCATGAACCTGTTTAAAGACTTACCGAATAACCTCGACGAGGAAGTGTTCGAAGACCTGCTGACCCACAAAAACCTGCGTATAGAACGCATTGTCTCAACGGGGCAAACCTCGCCCGAAAGTGGCTGGTACGATCAAGAAGAACATGAATGGGTCTTGGTTCTTAAAGGAGCAGGAGAGCTGACTTTTGAATCAGGTGTCGTGCAACGACTTGAGGCAGGCGATCACGTTACGATTCCAGCTCATACCAAACACAAAGTGAGCTGGACTGACCCAACGCAAGAAACCATCTGGTTGGCGGTGTTTTATCAATAAACACAAAACGATCTTAAACCAAAAAATAGGCGCTGAATTTGCTCGATACTACTAAGCCGTCACTGGCACTGTTTGATTTTGATGGCACCATCACCCGAGAGGATATGTTTAGCCTTTTCCTCCACTATTCTGCTTATGGCCTGCGCAAACGAGTAGGAAAGGTCGCTATCATGCCATTTTATGCGCTGTACAAACTCGGAGTGTTACCCGCTCGTGTTATGCGTCCTCTCAGCAGTTTTATTGCATTTTCAGGGAAAGAAACGCAGAAAATTGAAGCGATTGGCACTCAGTTTGCCCATGAAGTGATCCCGCTGTACTTACGGCCAGAAGCGATGGAAAGGTTGGCGTGGCATCAACACAGAGGCGATACCATTGTGGTGGTGTCGGCATCACTCAATGCATATCTCAAGCCTTGGTGTGAAGTGAACGGTTACCACTTGCTGTGCAGTGAACTGATCTCAGAACAGCCAAAACTGAGTGGCTTTTACCAGCAAGGTGATTGCAGTTTAGAAAGAAAAGTCTCGCGCGTTAGGGCCACGTTTTCGCTCGACGAGTTTGCGTCTATTTATGCCTACGGTGATACGCACGAAGACATTCCGATGCTAAAACTGGCAGACTACGCGATGCTCAACTGGAGCGAGTGGAGAGCAAGCGAATAACGATATGTGCTCTGATTTTCAAGACAACCACTCGACCAAAGTGATCGTTTTAGGCTAAAAAAACAAACCCTTCTCACATGAGAAGGGTTTTATTAATCAGGGTCCGAATAACTGGCTTAACGCCATACCCCCCATTGACCCGTTGTGCCTGGTTCCTCACCAGACGTCCACCACTGAGCGGTCCATTCTTTACCGTTGTGCGTCACCACATCACCTTGGTCGTAAACAGCCGTCTTGTCCCACAAGTTGGTTGGTTCAACTGGTGGCGGTACATCCGCTTTGATCAGTGACAACGCATAACTGAAGTCTGCGCTTGGCGCTAATACTTGGTTCGCATTCACGTTGTTACTATCGAACATGTAGTGGTTCATCTCTTGATGCCAAATGCCCACGTACCAATCGCCCGTTTGCTGCGCGTTAAATTGATCCGCAATTTCTGCCGCCCAAGTCGTCGTATTGTTTGCGCTGATTGGCAGTGAAATATCGACAATTTCATTGCCTGTCGCATTAAACGTACGGAAACGGATGGTGTCACCCGCTTCTACTGGTCCGAAACCTTGCTGAACAAAGTAGCCTAGAGATGTCAGATTATTGCCCGGTTCGGTTGGATCAACAGGGTCAGTCGGTGGCGTCGTGCCTGTTCCGTTTAACGTAATGTCACTACAGTTGTAGAAACCTTCCCCAGCGACATCAATACGCTGCCAACGAGTGTAAAGTACCGCATCGCCCGAACGATCAGCAGGGAAAGTCACCTGAATACGGTAGCGTTTTTCCGCATCAACATACACATCACCTGCGGTGTCGATCAGCTCTAAATCACTCCAAGTAAGAGGTTTTGAATCATCATAAGTTGGCTTGGTGAGATAGAATTCCCAGTACGATGGGTTGTGCGGCGCTTTGCCGTAAAACACCAATTCAATCTGGTTATTTGCATCTGGCGTAACATTGGTGCGCTGCCAGTTTGGAGAAGGAATGTTCAAGCCTTTCTTAGCTGTATCGCCAGCAGAACATAGCTCACCGTCGCGAACCACGGCTTTCACATGCTCCATATCTCGGTAATTTGGTACGTTTGCTGCAATTTCGCTACGCTGCACAAACGGATACGCGCCAGATTCTTCAAAAGCCGCTTTACACGCTTGGTTAGGGATCTCGTTGGTCCAAAAACCACCGTCTAAATAACACGTATTCTGACGAGCACTTGGAAATTCTACCCAGCCGTGGGCGTTGACGTTAAATGAGCTCAATGCGGCAACAGCGCTTAAGCTCAAAAGAGGAAGTGTTACATGTGATTTCATCGTTCATCCTTAATTTTGCTGACTCGCCGCTCTGAAACACAAGCGGTTTAAGCAAAACTAGCAGGATGGGATTATTTAGAAGGTGAGAATAAATATGGAAATTGTAAGAGTGCCATCTGCTTTCCAGCATTTGTTGTGAACCATTCTCATACTCGACTGACTCTTTCGAGTCACTTCAAATTCATGTGCCACAAAAACTGTCACTCTCGTTTGGCTATCGCTCGTCTTTTGGTGTGTCCATCACCACCATCGTTGTGATCGACTTGACGTGTTCGCACTCACCCAACACATCAGCATGGAACGCTTTATAAGCGGCGAGATCTTGCGTCTCTACGCGTATGAGATATTCGTTAGATCCCGTAATGTTGTGACATTCCACCACCTCGTTTACAAAACGCACATGCTCTTCGAAACCCAGCTGTGCCTGCTTAGAGTGCGAGGCCAAACCAATCGACACATAAGCGACAAAACCCACGCCAAGTTGCTGATTATCCAGTACTGCTCGGTAGCCTTTGATCACGCCTTTACGCTCTAAATCTTGCACTCGGCGTAAGGTGGCAGATGGAGATAAACCAACGCGTTCCGACAGCTCTACATTGGAGATTCTTCCGTCGCGTTTAAGCACTTGCAATATTCTTTCGTCAAATCTATCCATGATGATGTTTCATTGCTTATTTAGTTTCTAATCATCAAATAAAAGCACAATATTGACCTCAGTTCTACTTATAGTTGTTCTCAACTTATCGAGAACTGATTCAAGGAACAATCTATGGAATATCATCAACTGGGCGCTTTGGCGTTGTTCGCTTTTGTCTCCACTTTTACGCCGGGTCCCAATAACATTATGTTGATGACCTCAGGGGCAAATGTCGGCTTTAAACGCACTATCCCACACATGTTGGGCATTACCTTCGGCTTTGGTGCCATGCTAATTTTGGTGGGTATTGGCTTGATGAGCCTGTTCCATGCCTACCCGCTAACCCACTCGATTTTAAAAGTATTGAGCTTGAGTTATTTGCTGTACTTGACGTACAAAATCGCCACCAGCGACAAAACAGAAGCAAAACACGATTTTCGCCCGATGTCTTTTTTAGGGGCTGTTGCATTCCAATGGGTGAACCCAAAAGGTTGGTCGATGGCGTTGACGGCCATTACGGTATACACCAGTGGCGGTTCTTGGCTCGAACTGACTTTTATCGCCGGTATCTTCTGTTTAGCTAACTTGCCATCGGTGACATTTTGGACGGCGGCAGGTATGCAATTGCAGCGTTGGTTGACCACCGATAAACGCGTTAAGGGGTTCAACTACAGTATGGCTGCGCTGTTGCTTTTGTCTACGATTCCAATGATATAAGTCCATTTATGGTTAAAAAACGACTCACTTTACGTGGTTAGAGAAAGGATAGAGGTAATATTTTTCTTGAGGCTTTGGCGTTAATTCACAGTGTAAATTTGTTTAAAGACGCTACCCTCTTGTTAGGGAACTTGATAATCTTTAAATGAGAAAGAGAATAATTATCGAGTAAAGTAACAATGAAAAAGAAGCCTCAACCTAAAACGCTTGTTGTCACAGACACAGAAACCATCACTCCAAACATGCAGCGCATTACCTTGCAAGGTGAGGCGCTGAGCCACTTTCCTCGTGACTGCGAAGGCAGTTACATCAAATTACTGTTTAACGATATGGGCGGCGCGGATCTGAGCATCCTGTCAGAAGACGACCGACCAATCATGCGCACCTACACTATTCGACGCTTTCATCCAGAAACCAGTTCAATCGAAGTGGATTTCGTCCGACACGTAACGCAAGATCTGCAATGCGGATTTGCAGCGCGTTGGGCAATGGCCGCGCAAAAAGGCGACACGATCAGCATTGTTGGGCCAGGTAGCATCTCCAACTTAAATACTGAGGCGGATTGGTTCTTCATGGCTGCCGATATGACAGCACTTCCAGCACTTTCTGCGAAAATTCGTACGCTGCCAGAAGAGGCCAAAGGCTACGCTGTGATCAGCGTGATGTCTCCAGCCGACATTCAACCCCTAAACACGCCAGCCGATATGGAGTTGATTTGGCTAACCGAACAGCAAACCTTGGCTGATAGCGTTCGCGAACTCGAGTGGTTAGATGGTAACGCTTCGGTATGGTGTGCGTGTGAGTTCGATTCAATGCGTGCGCTGCGCCAATATTTCCGCAACGAAAAAGAAGTCGATCGCGAGAATATCTACATCAGCAGCTATTGGAAGCAAGGCGTGTCTGAAGATGGGCACAAAGTGATTAAACGTGAAGACGCGGAATCCAACCAATAGTGATTCATGTCTTTTCGATTCCAGCTCTCATCCTAATAAAAACGCCCGGCATCACCGGGCGTTTTAGCAACTTCAGTTGTATTAAAGTTCATGAAAACTCTAATCCGCTAGTTCCTGCGCTAAAAAGTCGATCAACAACCTCACTTTGGGCGATAAATTTCGGCTTTGTGGATACAGTGCCCAAATGCCTTCACGGTCGTCTCGGTAATCGGTCAGCACCTCGACTAGCTCACCGTTATCTAGAGCTTCTTGAACGTAATAGTCCGGCAACTGCACTAAACCCAAACCACGTTTGGCGGCGCCCATTAGCGCAAAACCACTATTGCATTTAATTCTCCCCGATACGCGCAAAGACTTATCGCGTTTATTTTCCTTAAAATGCCAATAATCGACCGAACCAACTAGGCACTGATGTCGAGCCAGTTCGGATAATGTGTGAGGCTCGCCAAATCGCTCCAAATACATAGGGCTAGCACACACGTAATTTTGACGCGACGAAAGACGCTTTGCGATCATGCTGGAATCTTGCAGGCGGCCAAGACGAATCGCCACGTCTACCCCTTGCTCTATCAAATCCAGTTTTTGATTGGTCAGAACTAAATCGAGGTCCACACGCGGGTACTTCTCCAAAAACTGATGCAAGAGCGGCGCGAGGTTCATTTCCCCATAGGTCACAGGCGCTGTCACACGCAGCAAACCTCGCGGTTCGGTCTGCATTTGTGTTACAGCAAGCTCGGCCAGTTCTAGCCCTTCGACCAAATGTTTGCACTGCTGATAATAAAGCTGTCCAGCTTCAGACAGAGAAACTTTTCGCGTCGTGCGATGCAGTAACTTGACCGCAAGACGCTCTTCAAGTGCCGATACGCGGCGACTGATTTGTGCCACTGACGTTTTCAGTTTAGCCGCGGCAGCTGTAAAGCTGTTAGTTTCCGCTACGGCAACAAACTCGCTGACTCCTTCCCAATTCGCCATGCTGTATTCCTGTCGACCTCTTCTAGACAAATAGTGATTACATTGTTCTCGTCGCGCTACGCTTTGAAAACTGGAAAACTTTACGCGTCAGGTAACGGACGAAGATCGTCGTATTGCGCATCAATCTCAATGCCAAAATATTCTTTCAACGCATCCAGGTAGGTTTGACCTGGCTCTAGCTCTATTTCTGTTAGCTCTTCATGATTGGTGCATCTGAGTGTGTAGTTAAGCAGCGTCACCAACCCACTTTCTGTCGCTCTAGCAGCGACTCTTGCGCTAGTAAAACGCGAATTAGGCGAAGTCGAGGTAAAGAAGTTGCTACATGCAATGTCACCAGCAAACACAAACTCTAGGTCAAAGCTGTATAGATTGTTCCACGTGTCCGTTCCATCGGTTGAAAGCACTTGGAGGAAATAACCAAACTGAGCATCTTTGACAAAACGGAAGGTTTGTAAATCCGTCTGAATCACTTGGTCAAGGATAAATGGCAATGGCGCTCGAGGGGTATTGGAGCCAAAACCCACATCGACAATCCATGTTTGTTCCTCTAACGTCACTAACGTGATTTGATGACTACGACCTGTTGGTGTACCAGACACATGTACACGCCCTAGCAAACTTCGCGCTTCAAACCCAAGAGTGTTGAGCACATCAAGCATTAAACCATTTAATTCAAAGCAGTAACCACCGCGAGAGTGGTACACGGTTTTTTGAATAATATCTTCAATCTCAACAGAGACGCCTCGCTGCAATGCGATGTCAAAATTCTCAAACGGCAGGCAACGATGCTGCGCCACGTGAATTCTGTGCAATGACTCCAAATCGGCGGGCAATTCACTAGGCAAGCCTAGCTTGGTTAAATAGGCACTCAGATCCGTCTTATTCATAATCACTCTTACTTAGCTGATGGTTTGACAGTTTTCTACTTTAGCCCCTCTATCTAACTTCAGGTCAATCACCTTTTCCATTTCCCTTCCGCTTTAAGGAGGCATCGCACTCTTTTTACACGCTCACCTTATCATTATTACGCATATGTAAAAATCATTTTCAAAATGGACGGATTATCATTTTTACTGAAACACCTAAAATGAGCACCAACAAAACGACGAAGCGCGGTAAGCAAACCTTAACTACGCTTATTACGTCACTCCATATACTGAAAATATAAAGGAAACATCCAATGTCGCTTGAAATCAAACCTGGTCAAACTCACATAAAATCAAAAGCAATGGTCGCTTGGGCTGCAGGTGAGCCGCTTAAAATGGAAGAAGTGGATGTACAACTTCCAAAAGCCGGCGAAGTGCTAGTACGCATCGTAGCAACTGGTGTTTGTCACACTGACGCATTCACACTATCAGGTGACGATCCAGAAGGTATCTTCCCTTCAATCCTTGGTCACGAAGGTGGCGGTATCGTTGAAATGGTTGGCGAAGGCGTAACAAGCGTTGAAGTTGGCGACCACGTTATCCCACTTTACACTGCTGAATGTGGTGAGTGTAAGTTCTGTAAATCTGGCAAAACGAACCTATGTCAGGCCGTTCGTGAAACTCAAGGTAAAGGCCTAATGCCAGATGGCACAAGCCGATTCTCTATCAACGGCGAAACTATCTTCCACTACATGGGTTGTTCTACTTTCTCTGAGTACACGGTTCTTCCAGAAATCTCACTAGCGAAAGTAAACAAAGAAGCACCACTTGAAGAAGTTTGTCTTCTCGGTTGTGGCGTAACCACTGGTATGGGTGCGGTATTAAACACAGCTAAAGTTGAAAAAGGCGACACAGTGGCAATCTTTGGTCTCGGCGGTATCGGTCTTTCTGCAATCATCGGTGCTCGCATGGCTGGTGCCAGCCGCATCATCGGTGTAGACATCAACGAAAGCAAATTCGACCTAGCGAAACAACTTGGTGCAACTGATTGCATAAACCCACAAAAATTCGACAAGCCAATTCAAGAAGTGATTGTTGAAATGACAGACGGTGGTGTTGACTACTCATTCGAATGTATCGGTAACGTAAACGTGATGCGCCAAGCACTTGAGTGCTGTCACAAAGGTTGGGGTGAGTCAGTCATCATTGGTGTTGCTGGTGCAGGTCAAGAGATCTCAACTCGTCCATTCCAACTGGTAACTGGTCGTGTATGGCGTGGCAGCGCTTTCGGTGGCGTTAAAGGTCGCTCTGAGCTTCCAGAAATCGTAAACCGTTACATGGCTGGTGAATTCGGCTTACAGGAGTTCATTACCCACACAATGGGATTAGCAGACGTCAACAAAGCGTTTGATCTGATGCATGAAGGTAAGAGCATCCGAACAGTTATCCATATGGATCAATAATGCTGCCTCAGGCTCTCCTTTTGGGGAGCCTGAATTCCTTCTGCTAATTAGAGAGTTTATTCATGACCATTGAAAATGTAAGCCAAGCCAAAGTGTTTGGCGGTTGGCACAAGCAATATACACACGAATCCAATGCCCTAAACTGCACCATGCGCTTCGCGATATTCTTGCCACCTAACGCAACGAAATCAAATCCCGTACCCGCGCTATACTGGCTCTCTGGTTTAACGTGTACCGATGAGAACTTTATGCAGAAAGCGGGCGCATTTCGTATGGCGGCCGAGCTTGGCATTGCGATCATTGCACCAGACACAAGTCCGAGAGGCGAAGGTATCGCTGACGACGAAAGCTATGACCTAGGAAAAGGAGCTGGCTTTTACCTTAATGCGACGCAAGCACCTTGGTCACTGCATTACTGCATGTACGACTATGTGACCGAGGAGTTACCTGCGATCATCGAAAGTAACTTCCCTGTCTCTGACGTGAAGTCGATTTCGGGTCACAGCATGGGCGGCCACGGAGCGCTCACCATTGGTCTGAAAAATTCAGAACAGTACCGTTCTATTTCAGCGTTCAGTCCAATCAGTAACCCAATGCAATGCCCTTGGGGACAAAAAGCCTTTACTGCTTACTTAGGCAAGGAGCTTGAAAGCTGGAAGCAATACGATGCAAGTGAACTTCTAAAACAACAACAATCACCATTACCAATTTTGGTTGATCAAGGTGATGCTGATGGCTTCTTAAATGAGCAGCTTAGACCGGAAGCGCTGATTGCTGCGGCAAAAATACACGATTCAAACCTAACCTTGAGAATGCAACCAGGCTATGACCATAGCTATTACTTCATCTCAAGCTTTATTGAAGAGCACCTCAACTTCCATGCAAAATATTTGTTTGCATAGTTAACTTAAGTAAGCTCATGAAATAAAAAATAAAGTCACCAAAACTAGGTGACTTTATTTTCTTTACGTACTAACAAATACATATCTGAATATCGATGATTTAAATATGTAAAATAATGTAACTTAAGAACAAATTCGACATCCCATTTCTCGCCTTATTAAATTCTCATTTCCGACACAGTATCTTTATTAAAAATGACACAAAGTTGCACTAAAAACCAATTAAATACCGCGAAATCATTACGAAACTCTACCATCATCCCAATACTCTGAGCTTTTAATTAAGAAGCAACTTAATAACCTTGACGTGACGTAAACCGACAGTTATTTTTGAAACATAACGTATTATAAAATCTCATCCGGTTGGCTCTATAATTATAAATAAATTACCGCTAGCACCTTTGTCCTAGCTAAGAAAAAAGAATAAAACTCAAAAGGGCATATGATGAAAAAGATAGTCGCGCTAGGTCTGTTTTTTGTTGCGCCATTCTTGTCTGCAAATACGATCGTATTTAGTAGTAGCCAGCAGCCTAGTGTCATACTGGAACTGGAAGAGATCCAAGCTTTACCTACCACTAGCTACACGATGACATTGCCTTGGCTTCCTGCCTCGTCAGAGTTTTTAGGCGTTAAACTCAGCACGCTTCTTACACACGTCTACGGAAAGGTACCAGAGCAGGTTGATATCAGCAGCTTAAACGACTATCACTCGACATTGTCCCGACAAGATATTCTTCGATATCAACCAATACTGGCTTATCAACAAGATCAGAATTACATAAAAGTCAGGAATAAAGGCCCTTTCTGGGTGATATATCCACTCAATCTCTATCCAGAGCTAAACTACAATAAATATCATGCGCAAATGGTATGGCAAGTAAATGAAATAAAAGAAAAATAATAAGAATGAAGTTATCAGAACCCTATTCTAAGAAACAAAGAATATTGCAATATTCTACCACCAGCAAAATGCTGCTGGTGGTGTTTGCCGTTTCTTTGCTTCTCGCGAATGTCGTGCTTTTACAGCAAACACGTTCACTCTCACAGAATTTTAATAACGAACAAAAACAAGCGACTTGGTTTTTATTCCAACTCTCCAAAGAACTATCAGAACTTGTCGGCGAGGCCAGACGGTTAGATGAAAACGTATTGAATATTGATGGTGCAGAGCTTCAATACGAGTTAGCGTGGAGTCGCTTTGACTTATTGACCAGTAGCACGAAAGCCAATAAGTTCTTTTCTCGGAACAACATGCACCTTTACTTCATTAACCTTTTTGAAGAGTTCAAAGAGCTAGAAAAACAACTAGTAGAAGCTAGAACAGGTGATAGCCAAGCTGCTGCTGCATTTTATCGTTCAACTCAAACACTATATTTAGGCTTAATAGACTTCGTTAATCAAAACTTCCGTCTAAGCAGTAAAGCTTATGAAGCACAAAAAGGTCAAACCCAGCGCTTAATGCAAGCACAATATATGTTGTTTGCGACGTTCGTTTTGTCGATTATCTCTCTAACTTATTTCTTTTATCGTGAATCCCATTTTCATAGAAAATTGGCGCTCAGCGACCCTTTGACGAACCTAGGGAACCGCAATGCACTATTCATAACCCTAAACAAATTTACTCAAGAAAAAAGGCCCTTTTCTCTCTGGATTCTAGATTTAAATGGTTTTAAAGAAGTCAACGACACACACGGACACCAAGTTGGCGACACTGTACTGCGGGAAATCGCTAGGCGGCTTAATTCTATGGCACTCAATGATTTTACTGTTTATCGCATGGGAGGAGATGAGTTCGCGGTTATCCTTGAAGGTGAACATCTCAATGAAGAGAACGTACGTGAGCAGATAAATACCGTCTTTGATGCACAAATATTAAACTCCGATAAAGTCTCAACACTTTCAACAAGCATGGGCTTAGCGCAATACCCTAAAGACAGTGACAATGTTGACTTTCTTATCAGCATAGCGGATAAGCGCATGTACAAAATGAAATTTCAACGTTAAACGGTATATATGATGAGAAAGTTCATGCAAGTACTGCTTCTACTGGCAGTCATTGCGGCAGGTGTGCTGGCTTGGGTATTTATTCCATCGCACGAAACCATCGGGCAAAAAACGCTTGAGCAGGCACTCAACGACGACTACAGCCTCGTTGGACATCGAATCTACTCAACCGATCCGGATGCTGGCAACCGATTCGGCTACTTCGTATTGGCAACGGGCCAGAGCATTGAAGAGCAAGAGCCGTTTTTGGTCACTTCGGATCAGTTTATTCGCATGGAGCAAACGGGTGATAATACCTTGTCTGTGACCGTCAATGGCCGTATTTACCATTATCATAACGACTTGTGGGTGCCAAAATCAGACGGGAAATTGCAACATTTTTTAGTCAGTGCAACCGCCAAGTACGTACGCTAAAACGGGAACCTTACTCCCCCCAAAAAAAACAAAGCCCCGCATACACTGCGGGGCTTTTTACGTGAAGAAGAAAATAACATCGAAAGAATGAGCGTTACTTCGCTAACACTTTCTCTTTAATCACTTTGAGTACCCCAGCCTCTTGGTTGCTTGGCGCAGAATAACGAGCAATTTTCTTAATCTCTTCGTGCGCGTTGGCAACCGCGTACGAATGCTCACTGACTTGCAGCATTTCGAGGTCATTGAGGTAATCACCAAACGTCATGGTTTCTGCCGGAGTAAAATTCATCGTCTCTTGAAGATGCTGAATGGCCGCACCTTTAGAGGCCTCGGCATTCATCACATCCAGCCAGATTTTTGCACTCACCACGACTTTATGCGTTGCGCCAAACTTCGCGTTCATGGTCGGAAACAGGAGCTCTTCCGAACCGTCAAAGTGACAAATTGCTACCTTAATAAACTCGTCTTCGACCTCAAGCAAATCCGGCACATATTCACAGCGGTGGTAGTACTTTTGAAATTCTTCCAGCGATTGCTGATCATGCGTTTCGATGTACGCCGAGCGCTTGCCACACAATACGATGTTCGCCCCGTCAATCTCACGAGCCGCTTTCACAATCTCCAACACTTCCGCTTTAGGAATGGTACAACTGTAGAGCTCTTTGTCTTGGTACATCACCAAGGTGCCGTTTTCAGCCACATACAACAGTCTGTCTTTGATTGGCGCGAACGTGTCTCGCAGGCTGTAATACTGACGACCAGACGCAGCGGAGAACAAAATGCCTTGCTCTTCCAGTTGCAAAAACAGATCGAAAAACTCTGGATCCAAACGACCGTACTGGTCAAGCAATGTGCCATCCATATCGGTAGCAATAAATTTGATGCAAACTTGTGACATTAACGAAAACTCTAAATGATGCTGCGAAAATATATCCATGTAAGGTACAGGATCTTGTATGAATCTCAAGTCGGGATGACGACGCTTTTCGCATTCACCAAGGGTGCTGCTTAAAGTAATCTTCACTGTGATCGATGAAAGCTCTCACCGCAGGAGACAAGTGTTTACGTGATGAATACAGCGCGTAAATGTTGAGATCATTTGGCTTCCAATCCGGCAACACCGACTCAAGCTGACCCGATTTGAGATAGATATTGCTCAAATAGGTTGGCAGCATCGAAATACCCATGCCTTGCAAAGCGCCATGCAATAACGCCGTGGCCTCATTGCTGGTTAGGCGACACTCAATTCCCACCGATTCGAACTGGTCGCCCTGAGACAAATGCCATACGTGACGCTCAAAGTTTTTGTAACCCAAACAGTCGTGTGAAGATAAATCTCGGGGATGCGCGATCGCGTGGTGAGTTTGTAAATATTGCGGTGATGCTACCAACACCGATTCGCACACCGCAATCGGCTTACCAATCAAAGAAGGATCGGGATCTGACGCAATTCGGATCGCCAGATCGATACGTTGTTCGGTTAGATCACTCACTGAATCTTGCAGATCTATGTCGATATACACTTTGGGGTGCTTTTGCATAAAACTGTTTACTACGGGGATCAACTGTGAGAATCCAAATGAAGTACTAGACGCAAGACGGATTTTTCCGGACAGCTCACCATCAGCGGCAATGTTCGACGTCAACGTATCGGCCTGTTTTAACCAGCGCTCAATCTGAGGCAAGCTGCGCTCCCCTGCGGTGGTGAGTGACACCTTGCGCGTAGTGCGGTGCAACAAACGAGTTTGTAGCCAGTTCTCCATCGACTCTACATAACGAGTCACCATTGGCCGAGACATGTCTAACCGTTCTGCGGTCGCGGTAAAACTGCCAGAATACACCACATCCACAAATACTTTTGCTGCCGTTACTCTGTCCATACATTTGCTCGAAATAAGAAATAGTGATGCACATTATTGTGTATTTTTCCGAGCGTATCAATTTCCTAATATAGCTCCCGTTCCCAAGCCATGGTCGCTTGGCCCCAAATTCTTTAGGAGCTTATTATGAAAAAATTCACTTTGATTGCTGCATCCATTTTAATGGCAAGCCCTGTCCTAGCCTCTCCCCTTACTCTTGAGGTTTACAACGCCGACGGTAACAGCTTCCACGTTAACTCAACCTTGGTATACGGTAAGACTGATGCCATGGTCATCGACACTGGCTTCACCAAAGCTGACGCGATGCGCATTGCCGCCAAAGTGTTGGACTCAGGCAAAACGCTTAAAACCATTTTTATCAGCCAAGCGGACCCAGATTACTACTTTGGCGCAGAGGCCTTACACCAACAGTTCCCTGATGCGCAGATCATCACAACGCCTGCGGTTCAAAAAATTATTAAAGAGAAATTGGCTGGAAAGCTGGCGTACTGGGGACCAAAGCTTGGCGCAAACGCACCGGTAAAACCAGTGATCCCTGTCGCGTACGATAAAGCATCATTAGAGCTAGAAGGTCATAAGATTGAAATCCGTGGTAACCATGGCACATCAGCACACCGCCCTTACCTATGGATTCCAGATAACAAAGCGATTCTAGGTAACGTAGCCGTGTACTCAAACGTACATTTGTGGATGGCAGATGCCGCAGACCAAACCGCCATCAATGCTTGGGAGCAGCAACTTAGCGAGATGCTTGCGCTTAAACCTCAAGTGGTCATTCCTGGTCACATGAAAGCAGGCACAAAGCTGAACGCAGACACTATTCTCTACTCGCAACAATACTTGCAGGATTTTCAGCAAGCGAAAAAACACAGCAATAACAGCGTTCAACTCATTGACACCATGTCTGCGAAATACCCAGAAGCTCAATTGCCAATCGCGCTAGAAATCGGTGCGAAAGTGCATACTGGTGAAATGTCATGGTAACCGTGCATTACTTCTTCGATCCCATGTGTGGTTGGTGCTACGGGGCATCACCACTCATCGAAGCCTTGATGGACACCTCTCAATTTAAGGTAGAGCTTCATCCCGGCGGTATGATTGAGAAGCGCGCGATTGAATCTGAATTTCGTCAGCACATCATCAACAGTGACGCTCGTATCTCAACCGAAACCGGAGCAACGTTTGGTGAAGCATATCTGCAACGCGTGAAAAGCGAAGATGCGTTTGTTCTTGATTCTTATCTACCCACACAAGCGATCTTGAGTGCGGAGAAAATGGGGCTGAATCCATGGCACATGCTAAAGGCCATCCAATCTGCGCATTATCAACTCGGGTTAAAAGTGAATGAAGCATCGACACTCAAAGCCATTGCAGAATCGCTAGGTTTAGCAAGTGATGCGTGGGAGCAAAACATGACGTTAAGCGAAGCCGAGCTAAACGAGAGAATTCACTCTAGCCGACAGTTGATGCGCCAGTTACACGTTGGTGGTTATCCAACCATGATTGCAGAAGTAAATGGCGAGTACTTGACCTTGCCGCACTCGACCTACTACGACAAACCGGCACAGTGGAAGCTTGCATTACAAAAACTGCAATAAGCTCTTCCCCACTCGCTCTTGTTCTTAATCCAAGAGCGAGTGCCAACACCGACATGGCAATCCTGACTCAAACAGGTACAATCCTCGCTCGAATTTTTACTCGCGCGGATACCCACCATGCACTCGCCTGAACATTGTTTTACTCGTTTTACTGCTGATACTTCTGATTATGAATTACCAACGCAGTTTACGTTTCCGTTCTACTACACGCCGCATACTCTTTGCGTTATAGCCGCAAAGCAATTGCAACAGCATTTATTAGCGCAAACCGACTTCGAACACGATTTTGGTTTGGTTAATGAAGAAACGGGGCGAGGCAAAATGTTTGGCGTATTGCTGGTAGAAAGCCCTCAAGGCGAGCTCGGCTTTTTAAGTGCGTTTTCTGGCAAAATTGCTGACCAAAACTTGATTCCAGGATTTGTCCCTCCTGTGTACGACATGCTGACCGATGAAGGCTTCTTCCGCGCAGAAACGGATGCCATCAACGCCGCCAATGCGGAGTACAAAACCTGTGCCGCGAATCCGGAATTGGCAGATCTTAAAGCGCAAATACAAGCCGACCGAGCCGCTTATCAACAAGAAGAGCAAACACAGCGCCAAGTGATGATTGACGGCCGCGCCGCTCGCAAACGACAGCGTCAACAGGGCGAGCAAACGCTCAATGCCGATGATCTCAAAATCTTGTTGGATGAGTTGGGTAAGCAAAGTGTCGCCGAGAAAAACGTTCTCAAATACTTAAAGCAAGCGTGGGATGAAAAGCTTGCAATCAAAGAAGCGCGATTGGCCGAGTTAGAGCAGCAACTTGCTCATCTGAAAGAGCAGCGCAAGACACTCTCCAACGCTTTACAGCACAAACTGCATAAACAATACCGCTTCCTAAACAGCCATGGCGAAGCACGCGACTTGGTGGACATTTTTGCGGACACCACAAACCCAGTACCACCAGCAGGTGCAGGGGAATGTGCTGCGCCAAAACTGCTCCAATACGCGTTTAAATACGGATTCAAACCGCTGGCGCTGGCAGAATTTTGGTGGGGTGTGTCGCCAAAGTCTGAGGTTCGCCAACACAAAAAATTCTACCCATCGTGCAACAGCAAATGTCAGCCGATTTTAGGCCATATGATGCAAGGGCTGGATGTCGAACCTAACCCATTGGCGGAGAATTGGGCAGAAGACAAAGAACTAGAGATAATCTACCAAGACGATGCTATGGTCGTCGTCAACAAGCCCTCAGGCTTACTTTCAGTGCCAGGTAAAACTATCAAGGACTCTGCTTATACGCGCCTACAAGCGATATTCCCTGATGTGGAAGGGCCGTTTGTGATTCATCGCCTCGACATGGCGACCTCTGGCATTTTGGTGTTTGCCTTAACTAAGCGCGCGAACAAAAGTCTGCAAAAACAGTTTATGGCTCGCGGCGTACAAAAACGTTATATGGCACTGCTCGAAGGCGTATTAAACGAGCCTGAAGGGGAAATTTCACTGCCAATGCGTGGTGACCCCGACGACCGCCCACGTCAACTGGTGTGTTTTGAACACGGGAAACATGCAGAAACCTACTGGCAACTGATTGAAGTCAAAGATGGGCGCAGCAAGGTATACATGTATCCGAAAACCGGGCGAACTCACCAACTACGTGTACACAGTGCTCATCACATGGGGTTAAACATGCCGATGGTTGGTGATGGTTTATACGGCGAAAAAGCCAACCGCTTACACCTGCATGCTGAGATGCTAGAGCTGGATCATCCATACAGCAAAGAGCGCATGGTGTTCAAAGCTGAGTGCGAATTCTAACGTCTTCCCGAGTTTAAATAACAAAAAGGCACTGACTATCAGTGCCTTTTTTGGTTTCTAACAACAGAATAAGCGTGATGCGCGATACCGAAAACCGTTAGCTCACCTTAAACTTGGTCCACACCTGAGAGCGCCAACGCCTTGCCATGATGATACCACGCACCCATTCATCGAGTGCGATTGCCATCCAAGCCCCTAAAACGCCATACCCCATGTGAATGCCAAAGATGTAAGAGAAAAGCACACCTAGTCCCCACATACTCAAAATCCCCATTTGCACTGGGAACTTGATGTCACCCGCGCCTTTGAGCCCCGCGATAAAAATCAGGTTAAACACACGTCCGGCCTCGAGCAAAATTGAGCCCATGACTAACGAACCTGCCAATGCGAGTATCTCTGGTTGATCGGTAAATACGCGCAGAATCTCTTCTCTAAACAGGTAAATCAGTGTGGTTGCCGCCGTTGATGCCACAAATCCTACTAAGAAGTAGATTTGTACGCGTTTTAAAATGCTGCTCACCCAACCTTTACCGATGTAGTAACCAGTCTGAATTTGCGCTGCCTGACCAATTGCCAGCGCGAAAGCAAACGAGAAACGGGCAATGTTTTGCGCATAAGTGAAAGCCGCTAACGATGCCGTCCCCATTTGCACCACAAAATACACAATGCAGATTTGCGCCACGTTGTAAGACAGCACCTCACCCGCGTTCATGCCGCCGATTTTTAAGATCTTTTTGTAAATCTCTACGGGCACTTGTTTCATGGTCGACATTGGTAGCTCAATGCTGCTGCGCGCGAGAATAAACCATAACATTAACGTACCGATGACTTGGCTGACGACGGTTGCTATTGCCACGCCTTGCACGCCATACACAGGTAAACCAAATGGCTGGTAAAGCGCAATATAGTTACCAATGATGTTGAACACACCCGAGATCAAATTCACCACCATTGGGGAACGTGAATAACCATGACTACGCAGAATAGTTGTAAAAACAACGCCAATCGTAACGTTAAACGTCATCGCACCGCTTATCAGCAGATATTCATGAGCGTACTGCTCGACTTGCGCTTCCAAGCCGTAATACGGGAGTAGATATATCGCACCAAGCACGGCAATCACACTCAATAGCACACCGACGAGCACAGACAACGCAATACTCGCAACACCAACGCTCACTGACTCTTGCTCGCGTCCAGCGCCATTGTATTGGGCAATCAAAATCCCCGTACCGCTACTGACAAAGGTCGAAACGATGATTAAAAAGAAGGTAATCTGCGTGATCACACCAACAGCGGATACGGCTTTGTCTGAGTAGCCACTCAGCATGAACACGTCACTGGTTCCTAAAGCCGTCCGTAGCAAAATTTCGACAAGAATTGGCCAAGCTAATGCCACGATGGACATTCGTTGGTTGATGTTTTGGCTTTTAGGCATGCTTGTAACCTTTCCTACAACTAAAAACTGCCTCACAATATTTGTGAAGCAGTTTAAAAATAGTGACTCGAACGAAGCTCGATATGAGGTTGTGATTTAGCGCGGATTCTAGTCGCATATTGGTCATAACGACAACAATATTTCGCCCTGTTTCGGAAAAATATTTCTAATGCATTTTCGAAACGACATATGCCTTGACGATACGTAGAGCAGAGATTGGTGAACAATACTCTCAATCAACGAGCACCGAACAGAATCAGGATAATCAATAGAAATATCTCCAACTAGATACATTACTTTGAGTTATCAGTCCAACCATATAGAGCCATGAAGAACCGTCATGAAAACCTGCATGCGCCACCATTCCTCTTTGAACACTCGCACCAAATCACACTGATGGCTTTGCACTAAAAATGACTGATATCACATTTGGAAACTTTGTTGTTCTATTTATCGCGAAAATACCGCCTAGAATAAGCGTACACGTTAATTAAGCAAGGATACGTAATGTCGACATTGGCTGGGGCGCGCTTAGAAGAAATGGCGGACATCCGCTCAACAAGAAAAAAGAAAATTGTCTTTTTATGCTCCAGTATCGCCGCTGCCTGTTTAACTTATGGTTCCATTGCTCAATCACTTGAGAATAACTGGGGTTTAAGCTTTTTCCATGCTTTGTGTGCCTTGGCATGCTTAGCAATCAGTTATGTAATAAAAGTCCAGCGGCACCATCAATACGCCGACTTATGGCTAAGTGCTGTCTTAATGTTCGAAGGGTTATTGTTACTTCTGTATAACGATGCTCCGTCAGGCAAAATGTTATGGCTATATCCTATTGTCGCCACTCTGGTATTAATTAATGAGTTTAAGGTCGGTCTGTTGTTCAGTGGCACCTACATTTTACTGATCTTTTTTGGGGTCGCTTTTTTAGATCGACTGCCAGCAGCCACAGAAATCATAGAGCGGAGATTGATGCTGACCCTGATAGCGACCGCGTTTGTGTGTCACACGTTCTCGTATTACTACACGAAAGTCCTCAATTACATTCAAACACTGTATCGTGAGGGGATTGAGGAGTTAGCATATTTTGACCAGCTCACTGGGCTTGCCAATCGCTGGAGCTTTGAGACTTGGGCGCGCGCAAAGCTCGATGAAATCAAGCACTCATCTGATGACAGCATCACCGCATTGGTCTTTCTCGATATCGATAACTTCAAGCACATCAACGACACCTACGGGCACGATATTGGTGACCAAGTACTTCAAGCCTTCGCCACTCGATTAAAAAATAACATTCGCAACAAAGACAGAAAAACAGATAAACACGACTACTCCATCGCTCGATTTGCGGGCGACGAGTTTGTAATCATGCTTTACGATGTAAAAAGTAAAGATGACCTCGACAGCATCCTAAAACGGATCGTAAATCTGTTTCCGACAGGTTACCGAAGCTACGATATGATTAACGAGTTAACGATGAGTGTAGGTGCTGCTATCTATAAGCAAGATGCAAAGGATTTGTCTGAATTGACTCGATGTGCAGATAAAGCAATGTACGCAGCTAAACATACTGGTAAAAACCAGTACGCCTTTTATGAGCACTGCAATACGGAAGAACAGTCAACATCTGATGCACCAGCGGTACCAGAAGCTTGCTAATGACTAAGCGAACACATGCATCACCCAAAGCCCCACAACGAGGAATACGATTAACCACACTACTTGCAACGTTCTGTTCGGCTTGTCTTGCTGACGAGTGGGGTGATCTTTAAACGCACGGCCCTTCATTTTGCCCATTAAGCTCTTTCCTAGAGCACGTCGATAAAATTCACGTCTCTTATGAGCGGCGTTGGCAACTTCGGTAAAGCGCTGTCTTTGCTCATTGGTGAGATCTTTATCCTCGTAACGAGGAGGGAGATCAGAATGCTTGCGTTGTACTGCCATCACTTCCTCCCTGGTCGATGGGTACATTTTTATTAAGTATATACCCAAATAACCAAAAAGATGCGTTATAAGTGAAGCACATAGACGAAAAAACCACCCGAAGGTGGTTTTATGACGAGCAACAAATGAACGCTAGAAGTACTCACATAAATACGCAGTCGCTTCTTTCACTTGAAGCTCAAATGAAGAATTACCTTCCACTTCAAAAAACTCACCACTTTGATAAGTCGTCCAATCGCTCTCGCCAACACGCTTGACCACAAGCGCACCTTTTACAACCGTCATACGCTCTGGTGCTTGAGTACCAAACGTGTACTCACCAGGAAGCATCACACCAACGCTAACATCCTGATCTTTCTGGTTAAAGCCTAGTGATTTTACACTACCAGCAAAATAGCTATTTTCCTTAATATTCATTATTGGTTTCCTTATCAAAAGTCCGCTCTTTTTTACCTTGTTTCTTTCCGTTACTCAAGCTTTGAAAGCCATTAAACTCAACGTAGTAACGCACATCCTTTGCTACTGAGCGAGAACCTCTTTTCGCGAGGATTAATCAGGCGACCTAAACCGAGCAAGAAAACCTGCGAAGTAATGAATGTGAGCAAACAATAAAACCATCAATAAGATGTGTATCTGAATGTAAAAGTGGACATTAGATCATAGTTTCGTCGTCTCAATGGCGGGATTGTTTGTTTTTAAAAAGGAAGGTTTCCACCATGTTAAAAAAGTGGAGAAAATTAGATCTATGACGGACTCGACTCGCCGAAGGCGAAAAGCACGACAAGAACCAAAACTTTCATTTTTGGCTCGCCACCAATCCAAAATCCTCAAGAGTACATTTGTCTGCTTCGGGATGGGTCTGTTGACGTTTTTTGGCTATCAAATCCACCTCTCCTATCAAGACCACATTGATCCGGAAAAGGTGTACGGCGAATGGATTGAGATTGGCGCGCCACCCTACCAAACAGAACGTCTCGTTTTCACTGAAGATGGGGTATACCGAAACCATCGACTTATTACGACGGAATTTGAATTCGATGGCAAGGTCATCACGTTGAATACCGGATTAGGAAAGACCGCGTATCAGATCTCGGGCTCTCATCTTTCACCTCAAATACGCCGTATTGAGCCTCTTATTCCAGATCAGCGATTCATTCGTAAAGGATTTGAGCATACCGTTCAGGGCTCAGAAACCGGCGCAGCCTCTAAACGTCGTGCCGCGTTGAGTGAACACTTCAGCCGTGACTAGTACGTCTTCACGGCTATTTTTCCTTTCAATTCTCTTTCTATATCAATGAAACAAAACCTTAATAAACAACAAAATAAGGCCTTCATCGCATTTAGCCAACTCGTTACTGAGTAAACAATAATTTTAGTTTCTGCTGAGATTTTATAAATTATTGACTCAGTCTGACACTTTCTGTGTAACAGAGTGCGAGTTTTAGTTAAGTTCTCTCAAGTGCCTCGAAAACCGTCTTAATTTTTTTTGACGAAAAAAAACTCTCTGAAATGCTGAGTGTGATGCTTTTGCACGTGGAGTAAATCCAATCATCTTATCTGGTGCAAGAGCAGCCTATGTTCTAGGTAGAACATGAATCCAAGGATTGAGAGAGAAGTTATGATTCGATTTAACCTATGTGCAGCTGGAGTTGCTTTAGCGCTATCAGGTGCTGCAGTTGCGGCTCCAACCGCACCAAGTATCGATATGTACGGTTCCAACAACCTTCAATTTTCTAAAATTGAACTCGCGATGGAAACCACGTCAGGCTACTACGACATGGTGAAATACCATGATCAAGCGAAGATCACTGTTAAATTTAACCAGTGGAGTGGCACACCTGGTGACACTTACAACGTCTATTTTGATGGTGTAAAAGTAGCAAGCGGCCCTATCACTGGTAGCCAAACGACAGCTTCGTTTGAATACGGCCAAGGTGGCTTATACCAAATGGAAATCGAAGCATGTGATGCGACAGGTTGTGCGAAAAGCGCACCAGCTGAAATCACAATTGCAGATACCGATGGTTCTCACCTGAAGCCACTAACGATGAATGTTGATCCAAACAACAAAACCTACAATACCGATCCAAGCGTCGTGATGGGTACGTATTTTGTTGAATGGGGCATCTATGGCCGTGACTACACCGTCGATAATATGCCGGTCGACAACTTGACTCACATCCTTTACGGTTTTATCCCAATTTGTGGCCCAAATGAGTCTGTGAAGTCTGTTGGCGGCAACAGTTTCAACGCGCTACAAACTGCTTGTACAGGTGTGCCTGATTATGAAGTCGTTATCCATGACCCTTGGGCTGCTTATCAGAAGAGCTTCCCACAAGCTGGTCATGAATACAGCACGCCTATCAAGGGTAACTACGCAATGCTAATGGCATTGAAACAACGTAACCCTGATCTAAAAATCATCCCATCGATCGGTGGTTGGACACTGTCTGACCCATTCTTCGATTTCGTGGACAAGAAAAACCGTGACACATTCGTCGCATCAGTTAAGAAGTTCCTGAAAACTTGGAAATTCTACGACGGTGTTGACATCGACTGGGAATTCCCTGGCGGCGGCGGTGCAGCAGCCGATAAGGGCGACCCTGTAAACGATGGCCCAGCATACATCGCACTGATGCGTGAACTGCGCGTAATGCTTGATGAATTAGAAGCTGAGACAGGCCGTACTTACGAGCTAACGTCCGCTATCGGTGTCGGTTACGACAAGATTGAAGACGTAGACTACGCAGATGCAGTTCAGTACATGGATTACATCTTCGCAATGACTTACGACTTCTACGGCGGTTGGAACAACGTTCCTGGTCACCAGACTGCGCTTTACTGTGGTTCATTCATGCGTCCTGGTCAGTGTGACGGTAGTGGCGTTGATGAGAACGGCGAACCGTACAAAGGTCCTGCTTACACAGCAGATAACGGCATCCAACTTCTTCTTGCTCAAGGCGTTCCTGCGAACAAGCTAGTACTTGGTACAGCAATGTACGGTCGTGGCTGGGAAGGCGTAACTCCAGATACGCTAACCGATCCAAACGACCCAATGACAGGTACTGCTACAGGTAAACTGAAGGGCAGCACAGCACAAGGTGTTTGGGAAGATGGCGTAATTGACTACAAAGGCATTAAGTCATTCATGTTAGGTGCAAACAACACTGGCATTAACGGCTTCGAGTACGGCTACGATGCACAAGCAGAAGCACCATGGGTATGGAACCGTACTACGGGCGAGTTGATCACATTTGATGACCACCGTTCAGTGCTAGCAAAAGGTAGCTACGCGAAATCTCTGGGTCTTGCTGGTCTATTCTCTTGGGAAATTGACGCGGATAACGGTGACATTCTAAACGCGATGCACGAAGGTATGGCTGGTGGTGTGGTTCCTCAACCAAACCGTAAGCCAACCGCAGCCGCTGGCGCAGATCAATCGGTAACAGGTCCTGCAAATGTGGTTCTAGATGGCAGCCTGTCAAACGACTCTGACGGCACCATCGCAAGCTACGCTTGGGAACAAGTATCTGGCACAGCAGTGGTACTAACAGGTGCAAACTCAGCGAAAGCAAGCTTTGATGCAGCAGAAGTTACTGTTGAAGAGCAATTAACTTTCAAGCTGACGGTGTCTGATAACGAAGGTGCAACGGCATCTGACCTCGTTGTAGTAACAGTGAAACCAGCAGGTGTTGTTGACCCAGTGAACAACGCACCAGTAGCGCAAGTTGTTGCTCCAGCAACAGCAAACGCTGGTGACGTTGTGGTTGTAGATGCATCTGCGTCTAGCGATGCAGACAACGACACCCTGACATTCAACTGGACTCTACCTCAAGGTCTGAATGCAACGGTTGAAGGCTCTAAAGTCACGTTCACTGCTGCGGAATACCCGCAAGACACAAGCTTAAGCTTCACTGTAAGTGTGAGCGACGGTAAAGCGTCTTCATCGGCAAGCGCGACAGTGGTTGTTGCACAGCACACAACCGATCCGAACCCTGGTACTTGTGACAACGCATGGGATGCGAGCGCAGTGTACACAGGTGGTAACCAAGTGACTCACGCAGGTAAAACGTGGGAAGCGAAATGGTGGACTCAGGGTGACGATCCTAGCCAATCTGGCGAATGGGGCGTTTGGAAAGAAGTTGGCGTAGCTAACTGTAACTAATTTCAGCCTTGCAGACGTTCTGCTAAATAAACAAAGGACAGCTTCGGCTGTCCTTTTTGGATTTAACCTCTTAACGAGAAGAGCAACACCAGAGACGAAAAAGTCTGAGGTGTTACTTTCAAATCGAATTAGCGCAAAACGGAGCGAATCAATCAGTAAAAGTAAGGGTTACCAAGCACTATCGAGCAAACGGTCAAAACTACTGAAGACTTGCTCACACTTCATCACTCGACCATGCCCCTGACCTTGTGTTGTCACTAACTCAACGTTTTTAATCTCTTCAGCCGCTTTTGCCGAGACACTGTATTTGGTGAACTTATCTTGCTCATCATGAATAATAATGGCGTGAGACGGACGCTCAGACAAACGCTTCATCGGATCAATGGACTGTAACGGATAACTAAATTGGTCTTCAACTTCTGAAACCACAGCATTAAAAAGCTTCATCGAGTAACCGGAACGCGCAATGCTACCGAATAAGTTCTCTACGTAATTTAATACCGGAGCAATAAGCAGCAAAGGCTTGTTTTCTAATTTACTGTGCCTACACTCAAGAGCAGAAGCGGTGCCCATGCTGTGCCCAACTAGGCCAACAATATCCTCGACCGTATCCAACACATCTTCTAATCCTCTGACAAACCCCGGAATGTGCCCATACTGCCCCTCACTCTCACCATGTGCCGGATGATCGTACGCCAAAGCAGTAAACCCTTTCGACGCAATATGTTCCATCAGTGGATAAAACTGACTTGCCGTTCCAGACCAACCATGAGTTAGCACCCAAATAGGTCCAGAGCCCAAAGTATAGGTTTTGATGATGCCTGCATGCCCTTTAATTTCACCTTTGATAAGCCCTTGAGGCTCAATATTTTTAGGTTGCGTACGAGCCGGTGTCAGAAGAAGCTTGCGCGCGGTCTTCTTTGCATGTGACGGGGCCAGTGTATGGTGTAACCGAGTACTAATGTTCACCAAACTGCGCTTAATACTGAAACGTTGCGATGTATTAAAGTAAATTTTTTCACTCATAATCATGTCCTTAACTATCAGCTTTGCACAAAATAGAACGGTCGTGCTTTTTATACTGATAAGAAAGAGCGAACTCAGCCGCTCTTTGTGATTTTATGTCTACGAATCTGGGAAGCGAATAACCGATATTAGCCTTTCCAGCGAGAAAATAAGTTGTCGATCCCTTGCCAAAACAGACGCAAGCTTTCTTGCTCACCTTTAATTGAGTAAAAAACATGCGCACTCAAATAGAGACCGTACAAATCAAACGTTGCTTGGCGTGTATCTAAGTCTGCTGCAAATTCTTGCTTCTCTTTGCCTTTCGCTATTTGGATCTCCAAATAACTCAGCCAAGTGTCTATGGATTTACGCAGTCCGGCCTGAAGCGGGCAATCTTTATCTGCCGTATCATTCCAAGCGTCAAGAAACATACAACTTCCTTGGAATGCGTGATTCCAAGTCATCCAAGAGTCGAGCAACCCTCGAATTTTACGCTCGATATTGCCATCCCCGAGTTCTCGAGCAGGCTCAATAACCCGATCAGCGAACACTTTATTGGCGTGATCAAGCACCGATAGCTGTAAATTCAACTTCGAATTAAAGTGGGCAAACAGACCACTTTTCGACATACCGCATTGCTTGGCTAACTCTCCAATCGTAAGACTTTCTAATCCGTCTTCGCTGGCGATCTCAAAAGCCCGCTGCAGAATAAACTCTTTTGTCACTTTTCCTTTTTGCATAGTCTTATTTTTAGCACGATCGTTCTTTTTTGCAATCTCGAGTTAACTGGTCTAACCATTATTCAGTGCTATTTTCGACTCACGAATCAGGTATTGATTGCGTTAATAGGTTAATAATTAAGAAGTTTGAAGTAAGTCTTAATTTTCAAAACAGCTTCAATGTAAGCGCAAGTCTGTTGACTTTTTCACGTATTACTTCAGTAACAACCTGCTATTTTCACCTAAGTTTTTTATTTAGGTAAACAATGTAATGGCAAAGAAACAAAAAATAGCCAGCTTAGAGTTTGCACGTATCATTGCAATGCTTGCGATTGTGGGTTTGCATTGCCAGATGGCACTGACGTACTGGCAGTGGGATGGGATATCATGGGTTGGCTATATGCTCAACCAACTGGCTCGTTTTGCTGTTCCGCTATTCTTTCTCATCTCGGGTTATCTAATCCAGCCGAAGTTGAGTCATTCACCTATCGATACTCTTAAGAACTACGCCAAACCGTTAATGAAGGTTTGGCTCATTTGGAGCATGATCAGTTTACTGATGCCATTCCAATGGCAGACGGTCGCTGAGGCTGGGTATCTCGCCGAAAGGCAAGGTTATTGGGGGTACTTAATGTCAACCCCGATCAATTCACTCATCGAAGGCGGACTCGTTCATCTGTGGTTTATTCCGGCTCTGGTCATTGCCGTAGCGTTAATTGCCTTTCTCGTGCATATCAATATGGTGCAACTGATACTGCCAACTGCAGTATTGCTATACATATACGGGGTCTTTGCTGGCAGTTACGCGACCATTACCGACCTGCCAGCGCCTTTCTTTACTCGTAACGGGCCTTTTTTCAGCACGTTGCTAGTTGTTCTGGGTTATTTCGCACGAGAAGCGCAGTGGCGGTGGTCGCGAAACAATACGGTTCGATGCATTATTCTTGGCATAGCACTGCATTTTGGTGAAGCTTACTGGCTGATGCAACATGACATCGCTTTCAACTCGCACGACTTCCTATTCGGTACCGTTATCTGGGCTGTAGGTGTCTTTATGTGGCTTTTGGCTCACCCTCATTTTGGCGACATGCCTTGGGTCTTCAAACTATCTCCTAGCGTGTTAGGAATATATGTTAGCCATCTGCTTATCATAATTGTCATGATGAATGTCGCTGGATTTATCGGGCTGCAACACCTCGCGAAAGATGTGTTTATTTATCCTGCAACGATTGTTGCAACCATACTGCTTGTGAAAGCAATTGACGCTTCACCGTTGAAAAAATGGCTCCTACGCTAAATGCATTCAGCTCTAGATATAGCTAGCTTTAACTCAAAAGGGTTAGAGCTAGCCAGTTAAAAATGAGATTTCTCTCTCACTGACCAATTTTTGACTTTCTAATCCTTCAGAATTTGCTTTCACTCACAAAAAACATTGTTCATTTCCTTTAAATTGGCTCGACTATTACAACATTGCTCATTAAACGGAGGCTGTATGTGGGCAGGTCAAGGACTCGTTCCTTTTTTAGAGATTAGTCACTGGTTAACTTACGGTTTATATGCCGCTGCGGTTTTATTCGGCGCAGCAAGCATTGCGTCACTCAGAAAATAGTGGCGCACACTATCATTTCCTAACTCCTACTGTTAATTCGAGCTCTCTCACAACTAACTCATTCATTTGTGGCTAATATTTCTCCAACCAGACAAAGGAGAAATGTCTATGCCAATCTATCCAATTGTGGCTTTCTGCTGTTTGTTGTTCTCTAGCGCCACCTTTGCTGCATCAACCAATGAACTGAATCTTGTTAATTCTGGTGTCGGTTACGCGGCTCTGATTATCTTTTCGATCGCTTACATACTGGTTATGTTGGAAGAGTATCTGAAAATGAGAAAATCCAAGCCAGTGCTGCTCGCTGCAGGGTTAATTTGGATTCTGATTGGCTACACCTTTGCTCAGCACAACCAGCCTGAAATCGCCAAATCCGCACTAGAACACAACTTGTTGGAATATGCCGAGTTGCTGCTGTTTTTGCTCGTGGCGATGACTTACATCAACGCAATGGAAGAACGCAAACTCTTCGATGCCTTACAGGCGTGGATGGTTGGTAAAGGTTTTGGATTCAAAAAGTTGTTCTGGCTGACGGGGTTTCTCGCTTTTGTCATTTCACCGATTGCCGATAACTTAACTACAGCCCTTTTGATGTGCGCTGTAGTGATGAAAGTCTCTGGTGATAATCCTAAGTTCGTCAATCTTGCTTGTATCAACATTGTTATCGCAGCCAACGCTGGCGGTGCATTCAGCCCATTTGGAGATATTACAACCCTGATGGTGTGGCAGGCCGGTCATGTCAGCTTTGCTGAGTTCATTCCGTTGTTTGTACCGTCATTGGTGAACTACTTGGTTCCCGCATTTTTGATGTCACTTTTTGTTCCAAACACAAAACCGAATACGATTCACCAACACGTTGAGCTAAAACGCGGGGCAAGGCGTATTGTCGCGTTGTTCATTTTGACGATTGCCACCGCAGTCTCTTTCCATGCTATGCTGCACTTCCCACCCGTTATGGGCATGATGATGGGCTTGGCGTACTTACAGTTTTTCGGATATTTTTTGCGTCAAACTCTTAAACACTCACTCGCAAAAAAAGCAGCTATGGCAATTGCCAATGGCGATGATCAGGCATTGAAGCGCTTAGGCTCAGTGGTTCCGTTTGATGTGTTTCATCGTGTGTCTCGAGCCGAATGGGACACCTTGTTGTTCTTCTACGGTGTTGTGATGTGTGTTGGCGGTTTAAGTTTACTTGGCTACCTCGAACTGGTTTCAAACGTCATGTACACGCAATGGAACCCAGTCTGGGCAAACGTAATGGTTGGTGTCCTATCTGCAATCGTCGATAACATTCCGGTTATGTTTGCTGTACTGACCATGGAACCAAGCATGTCGATGGGCAACTGGCTACTCGTCACATTAACCGCAGGTGTCGGGGGCAGTTTGCTTTCCATTGGCTCCGCGGCAGGCGTCGCTTTAATGGGAGCCGCGCGTGGACAATACACCTTCTTTGGCCACCTAAAGTGGGCTCCCGTCATCGCCTTGGGTTATGCCGCCAGTATTGCGGTACACTTGTGGATGAATAGCGGTTTATTTACTTAAAAACACCTAGAATTAGTCACTTAACTTGCAATGTAACCTAACGGTCGGATGGATGGTTAACGCCATCCATCACTTCAATCGCTCCCAACTCATATGGGTTGACGCCCTCTAAGCAGCCGACATTATAGCCATACTCACTCGGGTCAGAACGACGCTGATGGTGCGTATAAATACCGCACTCGCCACAGAAAAAGTGCTTCGCAGTGTGTGTATTAAATTGATACTGCTTCAAGACGTCTTCGCCTTGCACAATACGAATACCGTTCAAAGGTACAGACGCGACAATCGCGCCACGACGTCGACACATAGAACAGTCACACCGTCTCGGTTTCTCAATACCATTGGGTAACGCCAGTTCCAACTCAACTTTTCCACAGTGACAACTCAGTCGATGTAATGTGTTGATTTGGGTGTTGCCAACTTTCTTAATCATAACTTTTCCTTGTTGTTTTTCTATCTGTGTACATTATGTTAAACAGGTTAATATCATCATAATCTCGTCCAAAAACTCGACATCCATCACTTTTCGCGACATTTTATTGGCCGATTTGTTAGTTGCTATTTTGGCGACTGTCTATCGCGTCCGTGAGACGTGTTATCTCCGGCGCGGTTTTTAAACCAAGGAAATTAATTTATGGACAAAGATCATAGCCTAAGAGAGAACCTCTTGGCTCTGACGCTCGGCAGTGCGTTAGTGTCACTTGGGGTGATATTTTTTAGCAAAGTAGGATTGCTCACTGGCGGTACGGCTGGCTTGGCGATCTTCCTAACCAAAGTGAGTGACTTCAGTTTTGGTCAGATATTTTTCGCTCTTAACCTCCCTTTTTATATTTTATCTGTGATGCGCATGGGTTGGCGCTTCACTATCAATACCTTTATTGCAGTTTCGATTGTCTCTTTTGCGGTCGATCATCTGCATCATGTGATTGAGATTTCACGAATCGAACCTTTCTATGCGGCACTTTTGGGTGGTGGGCTGATTGGAATCGGTATGTTGGTAATTTTCCGTCACAAAATGAGTTTGGGTGGCTTTAACATTCTAGCGTTGTACCTTCAGGAACGTTTTGGAGTTCGAGCGGGTAAAGTTCAAATGGCGTTAGATTGTGCCATCGTGGTGATGTCACTGTTCATTGTAGATGTGCACCTTATCGCTCTATCTGTTCTAGGTGCCATCGCAACGAACTTGATTTTGGCGATGAACCATAAACCAGGACGATACCAAGCAAAAGCGCAAGCAGCATAATCATCGCTGCATAGTCAACAACCCTAAAGCCCCCAGCCAGTCGCTCGGGGCTTTTTCATTCAACGCTAAGATCACGTCAACGAGCTCGTTTTGCAGTGCTGCTGCATCTCTTCATCCAATTTAGCTTTATATTTCTGGCTAAGATGGAAGTGTACTTGCATCAACAAGTCATGTGCGTGGAACAGCTCAAACGCGTCGCTACCATTTTGCTGACAAATAGCCTCACAGCGCTCAGCATGCACTTTGGCTTCTTGCGGTTTATCCGCTTTAAGCAAGCTCATCGCTAAGCGATACTCTGCGCGCTCTTCTTGCATCCAACCCCCTGCCACTTTCCAATAGTCTAGCGCGAGTGTCGCTGCTTCTAACATCTTCGATTTTTCCATGCACGTGCGCTCAGCCAGCGCTTCGTACTGACATGCTAAGTTGTTTGCAGTGATCGCGATAGCGCGCGCTAATGGCCCTTCTGCATCGTTCGGCGTCATTCCTAACGCTGCCTTCACCAACCATTGACTCGCCAGTTCAAGCTGAACAAGTGCAGAAAGTTCATTCGAAATCAAAGCGTAAACTCGGCGTTGTTCTTGCTCTTCCAATAATTCCATATTGTCAGTGCCATCTACGAAATAGCGCACAACGGCAATACTGCGTTGAAATGCCAAACTCTCGGCAACCTTGCGTTCATCAAAGTGCTCTAAACAAGTAAGAAACTGTTCTGGGCACTGGAGATGCCCAATAGCGGTATGCAGCATCAATGCGAATATTCGCTCGATTTGGGTAACGTCTTCCACCTCGCTCAGAGCCGTTTCTAGCTTAGCATAAACTTGTTCGGGATTTTCCTCGTGATGCTGCCAACACTCACTCATGAAGGCATCAAAATCCGTTTTGAAAGGCATGTCCTTATTGTCCTTCTTCTATTCGTATAACGATTATGAAACTCTACACTATCGTTACCCCTGTGTAGCACGCTTAATCCCAATACGAGAATCGCCTCACTTAAAGCAGTGTACCTTGCTCCAACGCGAGCAAACGTTGCTTGCGCTCCACTCCACCTGCATACCCAGTCAGTTTTCCGCTTTTGCCAATAACGCGATGACAAGGCACCACGATAGAAATCGGATTCTTCCCGTTTGCTAACCCAACAGCACGCACAGCTTTAGGGTTACCTATCGCATTCGCGAGATCTTGATAGCTCCACGTTTCCCCATATGGAATGGTCGTTAGTGCCTGCCAAACTTGATTTTGAAAATCAGTGCCTGTCGCTGCAAGGGGCAAATCGAATTCGTTGCGCAGACCAGCAAAGTATTCATCCAGTTGGGTGACAGCTTGGCGCAAGACCGGATGCTGCTCGTCTCGCCCCCCCAGCTCACTCGGCTTAGTGGTGCATGTTTCAAACCAAATGCCAAGTAAGCCCTCAGCGTTCGATTGGATAGTCACCGTTCCTAGTGGACTCGGCATTTCGGTATAAAATGTTTTCATGATTGATTCCATAAGTGAAACGTCGCGTAGCTTCCCCAAGGGGCCGCAGTGTGCGTATTCAGTGATGGGTAACGCTGCATCGCCTTTTTCACCACTAAGTCTTTATCTAGAAAGCAATCGGGTTGAGATTGCCCTCGCAGTTGAGCATAACTGACGGTCCAAGGTCCAATGCCTTTCAAAGCTAGCCACTGCTGGGGGTCAGCTTCTGAGTTGTCCTGCATAAACTGGGCGAAGCGCACTAGCGTCTCTTTACGGCTTTGCGGCATGCGCAAAAAGCTCACGTCGGCGTTCGCAATATCACTGGGAGTCGGGAAAAAACGTTTTTCTGACTCACCACTAAGTGTGGCCACCAATAAGTTAAGTTGACCAATCGCAGCTTTAACCGACACTTGCTGGCCTAAAATCGCTCTAGCCCCTGCTTCCCATGCATTCCATACACCAGGAATACGAATACCTTTACTCGACACGAGCCCAGGCGCGACATACTCCAAATGCTGCTCAACAGTACAAATATCAGCGTCAAGATCGAACATACGACGAATGTCAGACACCAAATTTTGCAGCTTCGTTACGTCTTCAATTTCAAACGCCAGTTCTAAGTATCCTTCACCTTTTGTCGCTTTAAACCAGGCTTTGCTGTCATCCAAAAAAACGTTGCGCTGATAACTCTCATCACTCACCAGCTCAACCCCCTCAACCGCTCGCAAACGATAGAAGTCCAACATGTGCGACCAATTCAACTCACCTCGATAAGGTAAGGCAATTCGATTGCAACCCGCACCATCAAACTCTTTACGGCGTACTTGAGAAGGCGTTAGTTTGAGAAACTTTTGAAAAGCATCGTTAAAGCGGCGCGTACTGTTAAAACCTGACGCAAACCCCACGTCGGTGACCGACATAGAGCTGGAGTGAAGCAACTGTTTGGCGAACATTAGTTGCTGATATTGCGCATACTGCTTGGGTGACATACCTAGATACTGCTCAAACAACATACGTAAGTAACGGTCAGAAATCCCAACACGCTCAGCCAACTCAGACACCGAATGGTGATGCAACTCCCCTCTATCAATTAACGAAATCGCTCGTTGAAAGGTCGTCTCGACACCTTTCCATGCCCAAGATCCAGGCGCGCTGTCAGGTCGACAACGTAAACACGGACGGTACCCTGCTTGAAGGGCTTGCGTCTTATCAGCGAAATACTCAACATTTTCTTCTTTAGGCAAATTTGCCGGGCAAATCGGACGACAAAAGATTCCCGTTGTTTTTACCGCCACATAAAATCGCCCATCAAAACGACTGTCTCGCGCGACTCGCGCCTTGTGACACTGCTCGAAGGTCAGTGAGGTATGGGGGTGAATAAACATAGTGCTTTCCTTGCTCATGCCTTTTGTCATTTATTGTTCATAGGCATCGTTCAATATAGTGTTATTGTAGCTTGCTTAAGCGCCCACAATTAGCCATTTTCGGAACTCAATATTGAGATTTATTGGCATTAGCGTTTTTGTACACTAAAGTTAGATCCAGAACATCACAACAACGTCGGCTAAAGGGAATTGGCATGGACTTACATACTTGCGTAATTGTATTAAGAAACCAAAAGGTTATTACCAGTAAATCCGTAGATCATTCTATTGGAATTATCGAACGAGACTCAGATAACGAGATCTCAGAAATTCAGATTAATGCGACGGATGGACGTAATATTCGAACTTATCACTACAACAATGTAGAGGAGTCATTAGAGAGCTTAATGAACCTCTGACGGTTTTCTTTAACGCACCTTTCTCCCTTGTTAAAAGCGAAAGCAATAGAGCACAGTACATGTGCTCTTTTTTTGTTTAACAGCAAAAATGTTTATCGAAAATAATGACAGACCTTGATTTAAAACAGACAATAATCGGCAAATAAACACTCGAATATAAAAATCAAGACATTGATTTAAATAAATAAAAACCAAATATTCAATTTTTTAGAACGAGTTTATCAAAACCCTCCCGTTATTTTTATATTCGCCTCTACCTAAACTGTTCTCAACAGCACGGGAGCACACGCTTCCCACTCATTGAAAAGAGTCAGAGGACAGAATCATGAAAGCACTATTACAGAAAATTACCACATCAAACGCAGGTTACAGCGCACTATCACTTCGCGTTCCAATCGGCATTATCTTTATGGCGCACGGCGCACAAAAACTATTTGGCTGGTTTGGTGGCTACGGGCTAGAAGGCACAGGTCAGTGGATGGCATCTATCGGTTTAGGTCCTGGCGTGCTCATGGCGTTACTTGCGGGCAGCGCAGAGTTCTTTGGCGGCTTGTTCATTTTACTTGGTCTGCTAACTCGACCAGCAGCGGTTGCTTTGGCGTTCACGATGGTGGTAGCGATATTCTCTGTCCACTTTGAAAATGGCCTGTTCATGGCAAACAACGGTTACGAGTTTGGCTTAGCATTACTGGCAGCAAGCGTTTCTCTGGCGTTCTCTGGCGCAGGTAAAGCAGCGTTAGATAACTTCTTAAACAAAAAGCTCTCTTAAGGAGGCCTTATGATTACGGTAAGACATGCAGCAGACCGAGGTCGAGCAAACTTTGGCTGGCTTGATAGCAAACATACGTTTTCTTTTGGTAGCTACTACGATCCTCAACATATGGGCTTTTCTGAGCTGAGAGTCATTAATGACGATGTAGTCAAGCCTGGCGCGGGTTTTGATACACATGGCCACCGTGATATGGAGATCATCAGCTATGTGTTGGAAGGTGTTATCGCACACAAAGACAGTGAAGGTAACGTCAAAACACTACCTGCAGGTGAATTCCAACTCATGTCGGCAGGGAAAGGGATTTACCACAGTGAGTACAATGCATCGAACCAAGATACGCTGCGGTTTCTACAGATTTGGATTCAACCGAACACATTTGGAACCAAACCAGGTTATCAGCAAAAAGATTTTGGTCGCAATCCTGGGTTAACGACTATCGCAACTCCAACTGGAGAAAACGGCACGCTACTTATTAAGCAAGATGCGACTTTGCATCAGTTAATTCTTGAGCCAAGTAGCGAACTAAACTTTGAGATTGAGTCGGGCCGAAATCTATTCATCCATCAAGTGACTGGGAGCCTTAGTGTCGACAATACCACTTTGACGGCTGGCGACGGCGCGAAGGTTGAACACCAGAGTAAGGTTGTTTTGCGCAATACATCAAACGAAAGCACAACAGCCCTGTTGTTTGACTTACCATAACTATCGATTCATCGAGATAAAAACAAAGCCGCCTTGATTTCTCAAGGCGGCTTTTTCGTTTTTCTGACTTTTCATTCAACGCTATTCGTCGGAAGTGCCAGAACCAATTTGCTGAAAACTGTAAGCGGTCAGTGGATCGATCTCTTTGACAATTTCTTCCACTTGCTTAATCGCGTCTACAGACGAGCTAGCTTTACGATAGCTCAAATAGATAGGGCGACACCAATCTTCTACTCCAGACACCTTGTGAAGCTGCCCATTAGCGATAAATGGCTCCACGAGAGAGATTGGTAAGTACGCGGCTCCACCCTTCTCTAAAATAAAGTCCAATGCGATACGCGCTGTTGAAGTGCGTAAATATGGAGCCGGAATCTTAGGGTGACGTTCAGAATGCTCTGAGGAGAAACGCGTCCCCCAGTCAACGTACACATATTTGTTTTCGAAAACGGTGTCTAAAGAATCTTTCTCAGTTGATACCAGAACGAGAACAACATCTGCCACTTTTTTACAGTTAAGCTCATCAGCTTTGATCTGATCGAACGCAAATGCCATATCTAACGTGCGCTCTAGCAAGCTACGACTGAGCATCTCACGTCCCATCACTTCTGCCATGAAGCCATAACCACCAAACGAATCTGTGACGACACTTAAACAATTCTGTAAATAAGCGTCCCAAATGTTTGGCGTGCCACCTAACGTTAGTTGCAGCGCTTTGCCATCTTCAAGCGATAATTCTAGCTTCGCTTGTTGCAATGTAGTGACCATTACCTCGGCATAGCTGATTAAGCGCTCACCTGCAGAGGTCAACTTTATGTTATTTCGATCACGAATAAACAATTGCGTATCGAAGTAACTTTCCAATTGTTTGATACGTGCGCTCACAGCGGCTTGGGTAATATAAAGGTTCTCAGCAGCACGTCCGAAGTGACGAACTCTTGCCAGCTCTAAAAATGTTCGAAAGACTTTTACATCCATAAACCATCTCCTGGTTAATATAAAACCAGATTAACAACTAATTAAAATCATGACGACAAAAAAGTTTTGTTTTTCTTTTGTTAGATTTAAGCCTAATTTTCGCCGTAAGTTCACTACATTCATCAATAACGGTTACAGAGGCTGTTGACATGTCTGACACTGAATTCCGTCATGGCAAAAAACGTTTTTACGATAACGTAAAATTCCCACGCGGCTTTGCAAAGTCTGGCGATTTTACTCTTTCAGAAGAGGAAATCCTAACAATTTATGGGGATACAATGCTTGGCTTAGAGTCAGGCGAATTAACACCTGAAAACAGCGAAGAGAAACACTTCATCAAGGTGTTAGAAAACCCGGGCAAAGCAAAAACAAAACTTGAGCGTACGTGGCTAAAGTACACCCAACTTGCTCGTGGTCGCAAGCGCTTCCATACGCTAAATGGTCGTAACAAGCCTGACGCCACAGAAGAATACATTGAAGAGAGTTTGGTTGAAGACGATTAATAACCAATAACCTAGTTCTCGCCTTTTTCTAGCAGTAGGCGAAAGCTCGTTTGACTTTACTGAGCGAGCAAGACAAGCTCATTTCTTCTCCTAAAGCCCAAGGGGGCATTCTCCCAAGGGCTTTTTTAATATTTGGGTGATGACCGTTTACTTGGCGAGCGTCGCAATCTTTTTCAGAAAGCTCTCTTTCAAATGCTCTTGGTCATATTCCAAGTGATAGGTGTTGTGGAAGCCAATTTTTAGCTCAACACCATTCCCTCTTAAGAAAACGTTGTACCCATCGTAGTCAGAAAACGCTTCTACACCTTCATACATTTTACCAAATTCGGTTGGCGTACCGTTGTTCATCACACATTCGTAAGCCTGTAGTACTTTGCTCGGATCTAACTCATTTTTCATACCGAATTCCTCACTGGTTTACACATTTCAATTATGGTTAAAGAATGAGCGCCATGCCATATCTAACCCATAATATTTGAAGTTCGTGTGCGATTTCGCACTCTGTAGGTTGTTAAAAAACAAGGTTAAGTGCGAAGGCAGAACTTAATTTAGATCATAAATTTTATCTATTGATTCGTCAGTTTCATAATGCAATTTCTTTGTAAAAAATCGTCTTATAAAAGCATTTAGATATAAAAATCGTCGACAAAACCAACATTGGTTAAAGAAAAAGCAAAATTTTGACCTAAAACAATAGCAGTTCGCCATTACTTATTTTATAATGCGAATTAATGTTTCAGTACATCGTCAATTCCAATAACTAGGGGCACAAAATGAGACTTATCCCGTTAACTCGAGCAGCACAAGTAGGTAAGTGGGCAGCTGCGCATATCGCTAAGCGTATCAACGACTTTAAACCTACTGCTGAGCGTCCATTCGTTCTGGGTCTACCAACTGGTGGCACTCCTCTAGCAACCTACAAAGCCCTAATCGAGCTTTACCAAGCCGGCGAAGTCAGCTTCAAAAACGTCGTGACTTTTAACATGGATGAGTACATTGGCATCCCTGCGGATCACCCAGAATCTTACCGCTCGTTCATGTACAACAACTTCTTTAATCACATTGATATTCAAGAAGAAAACATCAACCTACTGAACGGTAACACAGACGATCACGACGCAGAATGTAAGCGTTACGAAGACAAAATTAAGTCTTACGGCAAGATCAACCTGTTCATGGGCGGCGTGGGTAACGACGGTCACATCGCGTTCAACGAGCCAGCGTCATCTCTTTCTTCTCGTACTCGCATCAAGACCCTCACTGAAGACACTCGCATTGCGAACTCTCGCTTCTTTGACGGCGATATCAATCAAGTGCCTAAATACGCGCTGACTATCGGTGTTGGTACGCTTCTAGACTCAGAAGAAGTAATGATCTTGGTCACTGGCCATAACAAAGCTCAGGCACTTGAAGCAGCCGTGGAAGGTTGTGTAAACCACCTATGGACAGTTTCTGCTCTTCAACTTCACCCTAAAGCGGTGATCGTATGCGACGAACCAGCTCAACAAGAACTGAAAGTGAAGACAGTGAAGTACTTCTCTGAGCTAGAAGCAGAAAACATCAAAGGCTTTTAACCCATAGGATGGCAGCCTAGAAACACACTAAAAATACAAAACCCGTGTTGAACACGGGTTTTTTCTTATCTGAACAGCGGGCTTAAGTCGTCAATAAGCTTTAATACCAAACTGACGAAGACGCTTAGGAAGCACTTCATCCAACTTGTCTAGTTCACTCGGTTCGACTTCGATAAGATTGAAATGATGCTGCTCATAAACAGTACGAATGGTCTCACGGTCGGCCTGAGCCATCTCCCCATCGTCACTTCCCCAAAATTGCAAATAGACTTTGCCACCTGGCAAGTAAAAATCGCTAGTGACATCTTGGTCAATCGGCAACTGACGCTCATAAGCGTGCACAACACCAGCCAAGTACAGCCAGTTGTCGATGAGCAACTCCCCCTTAGAGCGCACGTAATGCCCATCTAATGTTCGGTGCTTGGCTTCAAATTTTTGGCGAAAGCTTGAGTACGATTTATCCGTAGAATGTGACTCCGCGTCTTGCCCCAAAAACTCAATGACAGACTGCTTAAGACGCTTGTTACGCAGCACCACATCGTGCCATACGACAAAGGTATTTTGTGTTTCTTTATCGGTTCTTTGCTGCCCACCAGCGCGCACACCAGCTTCTGTGACACTCCATCCCTCTTCGGATTTGGTCAACCAACCCAGTTCACTCAAAAGCTGGTTCATGCGCTTCGCATTCAATTTCAGCTTTTCACCCAGTTGTGTCGCGCTCAATGTTTTCCCTGAGCTGGGAGTCAGCTCAATATGTAAGTTGGTCGGCCAGACGATGAACTGGCCAAATTTAGGGTGATCCACATACTCACCGCCAAACTTTGCCCCTTCTTCGGTCAAAATCCACTTTTCATCTTGGCGAACGATGTAGCCTGCACGTTTGAGATCGGCAAACAGCAGCTTAGCTTCTACCTTGCGCATTTTCGCTAATGCCGACGTCGATATTTTTTCAGACATGTGGGTACCTCATGCTGCTGCAAAATTGAACACTATGTCGTCATAGTAACGCATTGATTTCACGGCTTGAAGTCAGGCAAACAAGATTTCGTGTTACAAATAGCAAAGCCAGCGTATAGGTGCTGGCTTTGTTATTTCGGTAAAAAAGCGAATGTTATCGAATAAAAGCGATGCATCCTTGCAAAATCACTAAATTCACAATGTCGATGAAGAATGCACCGACAATTGGAACCACCATAAATGCTTGTGGTGATGGACCATATCGACTCACGATGGAGCCCATATTCATGACCGCAGTCGGTGTAGCACCTAACCCAAAACCGCAGTGTCCGCTAGCGATCACCGCCGCATCGTAGTTGCCTCCCATCATGCGGAATGTTACGTAGTAAGTGAACATCGCCAACACTGCCGACTGAATAGCAAGAATAATAAGGAATGGGATCGCAAGATCGAAAATATTCCACAATTTCAAACTCATCAAGGCCATGGCAAGAAATAGAGATAGTGCAACCGTGCCAAGAATATCAACGGTTTCTAAATCAACCTTGCGCGCCTTCGTCACTTCCATGATGTTAGTGATAACAACACCAATAAACAGCGCATACACAAAATCGGGAATCATTAACCACTTGATGTCAAAACTGCTTACCCAACTCTCCAGATACTTCGCGCCTGTCACGCAAAGTAGAATGATGGACAAGCTTTCAACGACTCTTTTCGCTGTGACGCGATCTTCCTCATGTTCGTTGTACGTCACCAGTTCAGGGAAACTCTGATGACTTTGATTGGTGCGTCCGTATTCCGATTCCAAGTTGTGTTTGTTTAGTAGCTTTTGTGCAACAGGGCTGCCAATAATCCCGCCCATCACCAAGCCAAATGTAGCAGAAGCCATTGCCACCTCTAGAACATTATGCAAACCATACATTTCTTGAAAAGTTTGCGACCACGCAGCTCCAGTTCCATGTCCGCCAGAAAGCGTAATGGATCCGGCGATCAACCCCATGAGTGGATCTAACCCCAACGCTGTTGCTAAGGACACGCCGACCGCATTTTGGATAAGAATGTAGACCGATGCCACAACTAGGAAGATGAAAACCTTCGCACCGCCTTTAATCAGTTGGGTGTAATTTGCCGCTAAGCCAACGGTTGCAAAAAACATCAGCATAAAAACGTTTTGCAGTGGTAAATCAAAGGATACATCCACACCGTTTAAGTGCATCGTCGTGATTACGCAAGCGACCACTAGACCACCAACAATTGGCTCTGGAATATTAAATTTTTTTAAGGTTGGTAACTTGGTATTGATGAACTGCCCTAAAAACAACACGCAAATTGCGACAAGGAACGACTCCTGTGGGCCGATAGATATTACCTGATTCATGAGACCTCTTTACTCTACTCTTTCTCATTCATTGAGCACGCGCTCAACGTGAGATAGGTGCCTAAGCCAGTCAGATTGCCTCTCGAAACTTTTGTTTTCTAGGCCTCTTTGACCATTGATTCTCATCAAGTAAGAAATAGGCAGACCTAAAATTATGCTAATTATCATTCAGTGAGAATATTTATTTAGAACAGGCGATAAGTGTATTGATGGGAAGAGAAAAACAACACTTCTCAACTTATGAGAAGCAATTAATTTCCATATAAAACAAAACCTCAAAACAACGACCACATAGGTGGATATTTAGAGCGAATGAGACAGGCGGATACACTAGGTTTTAAATTATTACTTTCTCTCTAACGCACTAGGTGTTATACATATATATAACACCATCTCAACCAAGAGATTCACTCATGACTAATTGGCATGATCGCCAACCGATATTTCGACAGTTGGCAGACCAGATCACGCAGCAAATACTGCAAGGTGTCTGGCAAGAAGGCGATGCTCTGCCCTCCGTCCGTAGCATCTCTGCAGATATGAAAATTAACCACCTCACCGTTATGAAAGGCTATCAATTGCTTGTTGATGACGGGCTAGTGGAGAAAAAACGCGGTCAAGGTATGTTTGTCGCTTCAGGAGCAAAGCTCAAATTACTCGCAGACGAGAAGGCACGTTTTCTTCAGCAACAAATTCCGCAGATAGCCGACACAATACAGCGTCTGGATATGTCACTCGACGAATTCATTCAACAACTAAAACCACACTTGAAAGGTGACCAATGAGCGCATTAGTCAGTGTAAACAACGTCTCCAAGCAATATCAGCAACAAGGAGAAGCACTGCATGAAGTGAGTTTCGACCTACATGCAGGACAAGTACTTGGCTTACTCGGCCATAATGGCGCAGGTAAATCAACGCTTATTAATGCCCTACTCGGTGCACATGAATATCAGGGCACTATTCGTATCAACGGATTTGAACCCATTATGCAACGCGACAAGATAATGCAGAGCTTATCCTACATCTCGGATGTCAACGTTCTGCCAGATTGGATGACCGTTGCTCAACTGCTTAACTATACCGAGGGCGTGCACCCAGGGTTCAATCGCGCCCAAGCAGATACGCTACTTCGTCAAACGGACATCAAACCTCGTGCGCGTATCAAATCTTTATCCAAAGGGATGAAGGTGCAATTACACCTCGCGATTGTGATCGCGACCAACACCCAAATCCTCATATTGGATGAACCGACACTCGGGTTAGATCTCGTGTATCGCGAGACGTTTTATCGTCACTTATTGGAATGGTTTCACGACGGCGAGCGCGTGTTGATCATCGCCAGTCATGAAGTATCAGAGATTGAGCACTTGCTGACAGATGTTCTGATTCTTAAGCATGGTCGCCCCGTTCTGCAAACCTCGATGGACAGTATCAGTGAAGACTATTTCATTCTTGAAGCCAACGACGAGCACCGCACACAAATTGAAGCGATGAACCCACTCTCGTCACAAAAAGGCCTCGGTTCAACGAAATGGTTACTCAAAGCCCAGTATGCCCAACAAGCAGAAACAATGGGCTCCATCCATGGGGTGAAATTAGCGGATTTATTTTTAGCATTGCAGAAGGAGGCAGCGTAATGCGTTCAGTTGTCGCGATGTTGCAAAAAGAGTGGTTAGAAAACCCTCTTGTTTTACGTATTCCACTGTTTGTGTTGGCGTGTGGAGTTATTCTCTTTGTGAGTTTAATGAGTAACGACACTCTACAACACAATATGTTTTTCCAAATGAGCTTTGGTGGCGATATCAGTGACATTCACAAAGAGCTTGGTGATGATGTCAATATGTTGATTACCGGAGGAGCAGGGCTGCTGTCTATCTTGTTAGCCGTTCAGTACTTCCCAAGAACGCTACGCAAAGAACGGGCGGAAGGCAGCATTATGTTTTGGCGCAGTATGCCTGTCAGTGACATAAAAGCCCATTTAGTGAAGCTAGGATTTGGCTTATTGGTGATTCCGCTTGTCTGCTCGGTGCTCGTACTCGCTGCAAATTCAATGTTGTGGTTGCTGAACATCTCTACTGATCACCAATTGGCTTTATTGTACCGCCAAGCCTCGTTAGGTTACGTGCTGCTGCATTGGGGAGAGTTTTTAATCAGAATGTTGTTCGCCGGTATTCTGCTGTTACCGCTGGCATTAACTGCGATGGCTATTTCACAAAAAGTGAACTCACCACTGGTCATTTTGTTTATCGCCATTTATGCGCTGCGTTGGATGCCTATCGCACTTTTTGGTTTCTACGGGCTAGATCAGTTTTTCTCCGAAGTGCTTTACCTTCCGCTGCACGCCATTATTACACCAAACCCATTCAATGCCATTCCTCAAGCGGGTTGGTTAAACGTTGGCATTTACGCCTTCATTGGTATTCTTGGTTGGACAGCTAGCCTCAAGTTCAGCCGAACTATCCAATAATGCTTCGTTCAATAAACGACCAAACCAAGTCATAAAAAAACGGTCACAACCAGTGTTGTGACCGTTTTATTTCGCCTCTAGGAGCTCATCCACTTAACTTTAACCAAGGAATGAAATGTAGCCTTGCAAGATAATTAAGTTGACGATGTCGATAAAGAAAGCGCCCACAATTGGCACCACCATAAATGCTTGTGGCGACGGGCCAAATCGGTTAACGATCGAACCCATGTTCATTACGGCTGTTGGGGTTGCCCCCAAGCCAAAACCGCAGTGCCCCCCTGCAATAACAGCAGCATCGTAGTTGCTTCCCATCACTTTGAACGTAACATAGTACGTAAAGATTGCTAAGACGACAGACTGCACAGCTAAAATAACCAAGAATGGAATCGCTAGATCGAAGATATTCCATAACTTCAAGCTCATCAGAGCCATCGCTAAGAACAGAGATAGCGATACCGTACCTAACATATCGACCGTTTCGGCATCTAACTTACGAATCTTGGTCACTTCCAAGAAATTCGTAATGATCACACCAATGAATAGCGCATATACGAAGTCTGGAATCATCAGCCATGAGATTTCATACGTGCTTACCCATTGCTCGACATACTTGGCCCCAGTAACACAGATCAGTAGGAAGAAGAGTTTCTCCACCACTTTTTTCGCCGTTACTTTATCTTCTTCGTATTCATTGTAAGTCACCAACTCCGGGAATTTCTCGTGAGTTTTGGCATCTCGACCACCACGACCATACTCAGACTCTATGTTGTTCTTTTCCACCAGACGCTGCGCTACAGGGCTACCAATGATACCGCCGATGATCAAACCAAAAGTCGCTGATGCCATTGCAATTTCTAAGACGTTATCCAATCCATACACGTCTTGAAAGGTTTGTGACCACGCAGCACCTGTACCATGACCACCTGACAGAGTAATCGAGCCAGCAATTAACCCCATCAAAGGATCTAAACCGAGCGCCGCCGCAAGTGAAACGCCAACGCCGTTTTGTATGATGATGTAAAACGATGCGACAGCTAAGAAGATAAAAACCTTCGCACCTCCTTTCATCAACTGAGTGTAATTTGCGGCCAAACCAACTGTCGCAAAAAACATTAACATAAACGTATTTTGTAATGGCAAGTCGAATTCTAAGTCGATGCCGTTGAAATGAAGAGCAGTAATCATGCAGGCTACAATAAGACCACCTACAATCGGCTCAGGTATGTTGAATTTCTTTAAAATCGGTAGCTTAGCATTAATAAAATGCCCCAGGAAAAGCACACTGATTGCGACCAAGAAGGACTCCAGTGCACCTACAGATATTAAATGATTCATATCGCCTCTTATTATTGTTCTCTTCATTCTCCGTAATGAATGAGTGTTAGTTTAACCTTCGTTCAATAGCAAATTTTCTCGCTTTATTGTTTCGAAAATACTCAAAAAGTTGGTGTAGATGCGCCTTAGGCTAGTTTAAGGGGCGCTCCTTAAGCGATGTGTCAGTTTTTACGCTGTTAGCAAGCCCTTAAATGTGAAAGGAGCTGATACAGCTCCTTCAAATGGCCCCTCGCAATACCTGTGCGTTATCGCTTGGGGTGTTGTGTTGTGAGTAAATTCTGGGTGACACTTTCTGAACCACTTCGGGCTCCCTTACTTAAACAGAATGTGTCAATTACTATCAAACAAAGTTCCTTCCCGTTGTAACCGCTAAACGCCGAGAGCGCGTTCAAAACAATTGGGTTTGCCTGTTCCTGTCGTAGCTTTTCAACTCTGGCTCATGGTGTATAAACGAGCCGAATCCAAGGAAACTCTTAGGCTGCAACAAACGTTTTCGTCACAACGGAGCAGGATTATAACATATCGCTGATAATTTTCTTCAATTCAGTGACATTCACCAACCCCATGGTTAAACCTTGCAATGATTAACTGCCTATTATCATTTTCACAGATAAAGATCGAAGCACAGTTACTCAGTAAGCTTCTTAGAAAACGATGCATAGCCAATAACTTCACCGCCGTTCTTATCCAAGAGGTCTTGATAAACGCCCTAGAGAACCAAGCAGCCGAAATATGCGATGTTATCATGATTGCTTTTCGAGACCGATGCCCCGACTTTGGCTGATGAGTACAACCCCAACTATGCATCAGACAAAAACATGTATAATTTTTTATACAAGTTATTCAATAACAAGAGTCCCACATGAACATTCATTCTCTTTGCCCTGCGCTATTACTCAGCGTCGTCTCATCAGCTACAGCAGCTGAAAACATTCGTATTCAATATTCTCCCATAGAGACAACTCATGAAAAAATCGCCCAACAATCGATTCAAAGCAGCGATGTAAACACCATCTTTGTTGAGCTGTCTCAGGCCTACTTTCCATTTGATAAAGCTCTCACGCTGGTTTACGGCGGAGAAGATGGTCCAATGTATGATCCTGATACACACACAATATACGTTCCTTACACTTTTTATTTGGAGTCGCTCAATTACTTCTCCAATAATCAGTATGAAGAACGCTTCGGAAAATCCCCAAAAACAGGGGCGCTAGATACGTTATTGCACACTTTACTTCATGAAGCTGGACATGCTTACATCGAAGATCAAAGCATCCCTGTTCTCGGAAAAGAAGAAGATGCGGTCGATAATTTTGCCACTATTTTAATGATTGACTTCCTAGAAGATGGCGCAGATATGGCCATTAGCGCCGCCGACATGTTCGCATTCGAATCCGACGACAGACCGGACTACTACGATTTTGGCGAGTACATTGACGAACACAGCTTTGATTTGCAGCGTTACTTTTCAACGTTATGTCTGGTGTACGGTAGTGATCCTGAGCAATACAAAGCCTTACTCGATGAAGTAGAAAAAGACTACCTGCGTGATCGCAAAGAGTTCTGCCAATTCAATTACGGCAACATTCGCGACAATTGGCTGCATTACTTGCAAAACAATGAACCAAAAGAAAATTCGCCACGTAAAAGCGATTAGAAAATCTCAAACAAGAAAACCGCAATGACAAAACTCATCATATTTTATGACGGAACCTGCCCGCTTTGTGCCAAAGAGATGAAGGCGCTAAAACAACGCGATGCCAAGCAGCACATCAAAACCGTCGATATCTATAGTGATGCATTCTCAGATTATCCTCAGATAGATCCTGAACAAGCCAACACCATTTTGCACGCCCTCAACGAAAAGGGGGAACTTCTGCTTGGGTTGGACGTGACTCATCGTGCGTGGCAATTAGTTGGTCGCGGTTGGCTCTACGCTCCACTGCGTTGGCGCCTCGTTAAACCTGTTGCTGACTGGCTTTACCTCAAATTCGCAAAGAATAGGTATCGCGTCTCATATTGGTTAACGGGGACTTCTCGTTGCAATAGTGGGTCGTGTTCACGTTAATTGTGATCCCGCTTAAAAATGCTACGACCTTCGTCTAGATTTACAAATTTCCAGTACTTCTGATTGAGTAACTCGGTTAATCTCTAAGCATTACAACAATAAGTATTAACACTTTTATCAGGCAAGCTTATTCAGCTTGTCACTTGTAACGCTGCGCCGAGAGAAGGACGTCTCTATGAATCTGACGATCAGAAAACGACTATATATCCTTTCAATAATTCCAATTCTAACTATGGCAATAGGCATGATGTGGTTCACCTACGTACAAACCACGGCCTACAACGAGCACGAGATTGAGCAAACTCGAAGTCGAATGATGGAGATGAAAAAAGCCGAACTCAAAAGTTACGTACAAATGGCGCGTTCCGCTGTCGAGCCGCTACTCGCACAAAATGCCCCACTGGAAGAGGCTCTGCCTATCTTGAAACAACTAGAGTTTGGTCAATCCGGCTACATCTTTGGTTATGATTCAAAAGGCGTTCGCGTCGTGGTGGGTAAAAACACCAAAGGCATCGGGGAAAACTTCTATAACTTGCAGGACAAGAAAGGCAATTACCTGATTCAGGATTTGCTAAAAAATGCCAAAACTGGTGAGTTCACGACTTATTACTTCCCGAAACTCGGTCAGAGTGAAGCACTACCGAAACTGAGCTACTCAGTCTTTATTCCTGAATGGGACTTGATGTTGGGAACGGGTTTCTACACGGACGATATCGACGCCATTGTGGCAGACATGGAAAAAGCCGCACACGAAGATCTCAACACCACACTGACGGCAATTGCCCTGTTTTGTGCCTCGATTACAGCGATAGTTGCAGTCTTTGCCGTGTTTGTTAACCGCAGCATCATGAAGCCTATTGAGCAGTTTGATGCTTCAATTCACTCTTTCGCGCAAGGCGATGCAGATTTAACCGCGCGCATGGAAGAATCGAGCGTGCCGGAGTTCACCCAACTTAGCCGTAACTTCAATATCTTCGTTGAAAGCCTGCAAGGCATCATTAAGAGCGTTAGCCACGTAGGACAAGAAGTGGTTTCAGAGACCAACGAGATGTCACAGCGTGCATCGCAAGTGGATGAATTAGCTTCTGGTCAACGTGAAGAAACCGAACAAGTCGCAGCGGCAATGACCGAGATGACAGCAACGGCGCACGAGATTTCAAACAACGCTAACCAAGCAGCGCAATCAGCCAGAGACGCCGATGAAAACTCACAACAAGCAAAACACATTGTTGATTCAGCAGCGAACTCTGTCGAAGCACTCGCGCTAGAGGTGTCGGAAGCCAGCACGGTGATTTCTCGTTTAGAGAGCGACGTAAAAAACATTTCTTCTTCTCTGGAAGTGATTCAGGATATAGCCGAGCAAACTAACCTATTGGCACTGAACGCAGCCATTGAAGCAGCCCGTGCAGGCGAACAAGGTCGCGGCTTCGCAGTCGTTGCCGATGAGGTTCGTAAACTGGCGAGTCGCACTCAAGACAGCACAGGCGAAATTCACCAAATGATTGAGCAATTGAAGTCTGGCTCGGATGCGGCAGTGAAAGCCATGGGCTCAAGCCAAGCGCGTGGTGAAGCAACGGTTGAGGAAGCACGAGCTGCCTCTGCCGCACTGCAAGAAATCCAAGCCGCAATTGCTAACATCATGGACATGAACACCCTGATCGCAACGGCAACCGAAGAGCAAAGCCAAGTTGGGCAAGAGATTTCACAACGCATTGAAGTGATCTCTCAACAAAGCGGTCAGTCGGCAAGCCTTGCGAATCAAAACCGTGCAGGCAGTGGCAACCTTAACCACAAAGCCAACGAACTGTACGACTTGGTCGGTCGCTTTACGGTCTAGAGCTTTCCTCAAACACTCAACATGCAAACAGCGACGCCAAAACGTCGCTGTTTTTATTTCTGCTATCATAATGCGACTTAGCTATAATGCCGCCAACTAAGCACCCACAAGGGCAAAACCAGATGATTATTATGACCACCAATTTCGGTGACATCGAGATTGAACTGAACCTAGAACGAGCACCAGTTAGTTCAAAGAACTTCAAAAAATACTGTGAAGATGGCTTCTACAACGGCACCATTTTCCACCGCGTTATCGATGGCTTTATGATTCAAGGTGGCGGTCATACCGAAGACATGGCAGAAAAGCCAACACGCGCCCCTATCGCGAACGAAGCAAACCGTGGTCTAAAGAACCTTGTTGGCACTATCGCAATGGCGCGTACCGATGCTCCGCACTCTGCAACAGCACAGTTCTTCATTAACTTGGAAGACAATGATTTCCTAGACCACACCGCAACTACCAACCTAGGCTGGGGCTACGCCGTGTTTGGTAAAGTGACCGCGGGTATGGATGTCGTAAACCGCATCGCGAAAGTGAAAACGACCTCTAAGCTTGGTCACGATGATGTGCCATGCGATCCAATCATTATCGAGAAAGTGACGATCAGCGAATAAACCCATTCGCCTCTGCAGAGAAATCGTCGCTATAAAACAATAAAAGCGCCTAACGTCTTATGACCTAGGCGCTTTTTGTTTTTATTGCTGAAAAAAATGAGCAGCGAGTTTACAGTGTAAAAAGTGAGCAGTTCTAGCGATTACATCCCTTTGAACAAACTTTGAGATGCACGGCTCACCGGGAGCTTGTTCTCTCCAACGTGAGCAAACATTCTGCCAGCAAAGTCTTTGTTTACTTTGTTAATTTTGCACACTTGCACCACGCTTGAACGGTGTACTTGCCAGAACTGTTCTGGGTTAAGCTGCCCTATCAACTCTTTCAAAGATGTACGAATCAAATACTCCTGCACTTTGCCTTGTCCTTGTTGGGCATACACAGAAACGTATTTTTCTTCCGCTTTGAAATACAACACATCAGACGTGGCGATCAGATGAATGTCTTCCCCTTGCGTCGCTTTAATCCACTGAAGATATTGCGGCGTTTGTGGCGCGGATAATTGCTGCAACTGTTCTAACAGACTGCTCATCTGCACATTACTGCTTTCTTGTTCTCGCTTAGCAAGGCGTGCTTTCACTCTTTCACACGTTGTCAGGAGGCGCTCATCCGAGATAGGCTTGAGCAAATAATCGGCGGCATTTTGTTCAAAGGCTTTGATGGCGTAATCATCGTACGCGGTGACAAACACAATCAAAGGTGGATTGGCGAGTTGATTGAGTTTTTGCGCTAGTGTCATGCCATCCAGAACTGGCATACGAATATCAAGAAACGCAATGTCAGGTTGGTTTTGCTCAATGACTTGCAACGCTTGTTCACCATCCGCGACTTTGGCTATCACCTCTAGCTCTGGCCACACTTCAGCTAGGCTTTTATCTAGATGACGCCTCAATAGCGGTTCATCATCAGCAATAATGGCTGTAAACCCTGTATTCATTCCTTTCTTCCTTGATTACGATTCCATTGGCCAACTCAGGCGAACACAAACGCCACCCTGAGCAGACTCACTGATAGAAACCTCTCCTTGTCCTGCGAACAAAGCTTCAACTCGCTGCTTGAGATTACTTAAACCCACGCCAGAGCCCATGTGCCCACTAACGTGATTCAAGCCAACACCTGTGTCTCTGACTTCAATCTTCAAGTTCTGTTGTTCGCGCTTTATGAGCAAGCTGACTTCGCCACCTTCTCGCTTCGGCTCAATACCATGGATGATGGCGTTTTCGATTAAAGGTTGGAGCATCATCGGCGGTAATTCGGTTCTGCCTAACCCCTCTTCCACTTCAACCTTGTAACTGAGTCGGTCACCCAAACGAGTTTGTTGGATGCCTAAGTAAGCCTCAAGTAACGCCGTTTCATTGTCTATGGTGGTGTGCTCTTCACGTGAGCTTTTGAGCGTTGCTCGCAGCAGCGCGGTTAACTGTTCTAACATCAGCTTGGCTTTATCAACATCTTGCGACATGAGCGCGCTGATATTCGCCAAGGTATTGAATAGAAAATGTGGTTCAATCTGGCTTTGCATCTGCTTAAGCTGACTCAGCAACAGCGCACGATCTTGCTCTGCTTTCTCGCGTTTGATGGCTTCCAACTCTCGCTGAGCGATCGCATGTTGCTCGCGTGAATAGAAATAGAAAAAGCACATGGCACTGAATAACAATCCCATTAGACCAACCGACAGCATACTTGAGATACCGAAGTATTCCCCAAGCCAAAGCTGAGCGTTCACCACACCAAACAGTAGGCATGCCGTCAGCGAGATAGCCACTTCCGCCAAACGAGGAATGGTAGGAAACAGGCGGTCGACAAGCCATGAGAAAAAAATAGCTGAATAGCCAAATCCAAAGCTAACCGCTACATGAATGTAAAATGGACCGCCCCAAACCGAGAGCGTCATTGCTGCGATAAAGAGACAAAATGCCGTGGTCACTAATAAGCTACGCGGCCATCCACTTTTCACCACTGATTTTGCTGAACACATTTAGAATTTCCCTTTGATGTTAAATACAATCATATGCTTATCATTGATTTGTGCGTAAGCAGATTGGTCGTCTCCGGTTAAAAAGCGTGCGGCAACTTCCACTTCTACACTTTGGTCGCCAGTATCAATCCATTGGTAGTTAAGCCACTGCGTGACAATCACACCGCCATCTTGCGGCGACAACATCACATCCAACGTAGGAGTTACATCACTTAGCCAGCCCATATCCGCTTTGCCGTTCCATGCAGCCCATGCTTCTACATCCCAACTCCAGTGCAGCATTACGTTATGCTGAACGATATTGGCATGCTGAAACCCTTGAGCGTAGCTTGTTGCAAGTAGAGACGTTTGGGGATTAAGGGTTTGAGAGAGTAGTTCGCCACGTTCTATTGCTTGTTGCCATTCGCTTTTCGACCATGCACGGCTGTCGTACCAATATTCAGCAATCACGTTGTGTCCAGCTTGGTTTGCCCAGTTCAATCCAATTAAGGCTTGGAATGCGCTGCCCTGCTCCTCAACCGAAACGGGTTGGTAAAGATCACCCTGCTGAAACTGATAGCCAACACTTTGCTTTTGCCACAGCATGGAACCGTGCATGGCGATGGATTCATCCCACACCGCAATGGCACTGGCTCCGAGTAAACCTCGGCGCACATCATCGTAATAACCAATAAGTTGATACTCGGTATCACCCACCAGCGCATAACGACGAATACCAACACCTTGCTGCTCTGCGGCTTGATCAAGTGCACTCTGGTCTTGTTGCCCCCAGCTTGAATCCGTCGCAATGACTGTCCACTCGCCGGCCATATCGTAGTGTGAAAGTGAAAACACGCCCGCCCCCTCTTCTGCGACTAAGCCAACCGGGTTTTGTCGATAAGGCTTAAACAGGTCCAAAGGTCGGTAGCCATAACCCACTCCCCAATCCACGCGCAACTTACCCAAACTCACATCAAGTGTAGTGTCACCGACTTGCCACTCCCCTAGCCAAGCCAACTCTCGAATCAACAGTTGGTTATCAGCTTCACTCCACCAATCACTCTCTCCTTGTTGGTTGAGGTACAACCCTTGGCTGTACAGAGCAAACAAGCCACTAAAGTTCTGATAATTCACCTGCACATCCAACAGTGCATTAAGTGAATCACGAGAACTGCCCTGCGCCTGCATAAACGCACTGTCACGCTGCTTAGCGGTTTCGTAACTGACAGCCCAATCCCACTCAAAACTCAGCTCATCATTGGCAAAAACTGGGGCTGCTGCGCCCACACACAACGACGCAGCAATCAACAAACTGGTGCTTTTGTTAAGGTTAGGCTGGTGCGATTTCATGTGACTTCCTTGCTCGTTTTCATGGTTCTATTTACGAAGCTCAGACTAAAGCTGAGTCGTGTTGGCTTTCGGCAAATAACTTGGGTTGTAGAACTTGTTATCTAGCTGCCAAGGCACGATTTCTTGGTACTCGATAACGGTCTTTTTGCTCGGCTGAATGCTATCAAGCAAGGTCATCTCACTGACGTAGTCTTCACCGTTGTCAGTTGCACGTCCGTATTGCGCTTGCTTGGCGAGTTTGCCAGAGCGCAGGTAAAGATCAGCTTTAATTGGAAACGCATCTTGCTCAGACAACCACAAGTCGATCTTCTGATAGCTCGCCCCTTTGGTTTTCGCGGTTAAAGCAAGGTGATAAGCCGCGACACTTTCCCCGTTTACCGAAACGGTTTCTGTCGCTTTCCATTCACCTTGATAATCTTGGCTCCACGTCAGAGTTGAGATGTCGCCGATAGACGCTTCACCAAGCAGCTTCTGCATTGGCGTAATGCGAATCGGACGGCGACTCTTCGGCATTTGTAGCCAGTAGTTGTCGCCCATCATCAACATCTTTTGCCCTGCTTCAACCGCCGATTTGAATACCACCAGCGATTCTCGATTTGGGCGTGTGTACACGTGGTAAAGGCGGGTTTTATCTAACTCTTGGTCTTGATATAAGCGCACCAGAGACACCACTTTGGAGGAATCATCTTGCAAGCGGTAGCTATCCGCTTTTTCAATCAATTGCGCGACTTGCTGTGCATCTAGCGCTGTTTCATTCGCACTGGCATTCATGCTTGCCATGCCGCTTACCGTCAGCAGTGCAATTGGTAATAGTGATTTGAAATTAAACATAAATCAGTGCCTCCGTAATTGGCTTGTTCACCCCTTTGCGCGCCGAGAAAAACGCCGTAACCACACAAATCATCAATACTGCGAATCCTGCGACAGCGACCAGCTCCCAAGAGAAGTAAATCGTCAATGGATAACCTTCTGTGCGTCCTGGCGGTGGCGGCATTTGCACATCCACGACCATCAGTAAGACGGTGACTAACGCAGCAAACAAAGCGCCGATTAAGCTGCCAATCACGGCAAGTAACCCTGCTTCGCGCAAGAACCCAGCAATGATTTCGCGAGGGTAGCTACCAAGTGCTGACAGGGTGCCAATTTCACGGGTGCGTTCCGTTACCGACATGGTCATGGTGTTGAACAGGGCGACAAAGACCACCAGCGCCATTACTGCTCCCATGATGCCGAAGATACGGTCGTACAAATCTTTCACTTTGAGATAAAAGAACGCACGTTCTTGCCAAGGCGTAATTTCAATATCTTGATCACCAAAGTTCTGTTTTTGCTTACTCAGAACCGAAGCCACTTGTTGCTCGACTTGGTTAGTTAAACTGGTATCGAACAGAAAGACAGATAACGCACTGACTTTGTCTGAACCGAGCAGCGATTGCGCGCTGTTGATATGCACGTACAGTTGGCGTTTATCAAGCTCAGGCACGCCGGTTGAATAGATACCACGAACTTTGAAGTCATACGCGTTCAATGCGCCGTCGGTAGTGGTCGCCAGCAAGGTAATCCAATCGCCAACGTGCACACTTAGATTGTTCGCCAAATCAACGCCGAGCATCACTTCTGGCTCTGCTGGGTCATAACGCGATGCATGAATGTTGGACAGCGTCTGCCCTTCACGCACGTCTAAAAACGGTCCTTTCATATCGAATTCGCGCTCGTTAACACCAATGCCGATAAAGATCGATGACTTGTTGCCGTTGGAAATCAAACCGCTGAACTCAACTCGTGGCTGCACGCCTCGCACTTCATTCAACCCAATCAATTGCTTGGTGATGTCGTCGGCGTGAGTTAAACCGTTACTCAGCGGCATCTCTTCTTCTTTGGCGAAGTAACCCGGCGTGGTTAACGTCAGATGCCCCGTGTCACGTGCTGTTGACTCTTTCAAACTGTCGTAGGTGTACAGACCAAAACCACCCGCACTGGTTAAGGCAAACACGGCAATGGCGATGATCAGCATCGACAACAAACTGCGGCGGCGATTACGTTGCAGGTTCAACCAAGCAAGGCGAACCGAAACGGGAATTAGCTTGCCCATGAAACCTCCTCCACACTCGCGTGCGTTTGGGTAATTTTGCCATCCACTAACTCAATGGTTCGATCGCAGCGAGATGCCATACGAGGGTCGTGTGTGGCGACGATAAAAGTGGTACCTAGCTCGTGTCCGAGCCCTTTCATAATGTCGATGACCTTGTTAGCAGTTTGACTATCAAGACTTGCGGTTGGCTCATCGGCAATCACCAACGCCGGTTTGTGTACTAACGCACGAGCAATTGCCACACGCTGCTGCTGGCCGCCTGATAGGTTGTCTGGCATGTGATGAATAAACTCGCCTAAGCCAACGTGCTCTAACATTTGTGTGGCGAGCTCGGTTTGTTCTACTTTTGAAAAGCCATTGAGATGTAGCGGATACGCCACGTTCTCTAGTGCCGTCATCACGGGAACAAGGTTGAATTTTTGGAACACAAAGCCAAGCTTTTCACGGCGCATTTTCGCAGCCTGCATTTGTCCGGTTGGATATGGGCTGCCTGCAAATGTCACCTGACCTTGGTATTGAGTATCCAGCATGCCAAGCACGTTAAGTAGGGTGCTTTTGCCTGAACCAGACGGTCCGCATAATGCCACCATTTCGCCCGCAAACACTTCACCAGACACATCTCGCAATGCATACACCGTTTGGCTGCCAAGGGCGTAATCGCGGCTAAGTTGATTAAAAACGATCATGACGCCTCCCTAATATTTCGCTAACAGCGCTTTCGCGGTTTGCGTTTCTAGATTGCTGTCACCCAATTGCTCCATTTGCGCTAACCATGTTTTGGCTTGTTGAACATCTTCAGCGCGCAATGCAGCTTCAATGGCGTAGCGATAAATCCAAGACGTTGCGGCGAAAGGTTGCTGGCTAAAACTCGGTTCATCGAGCAGAGAAAGGTACAGTTCGTAGCCACGCTCAAAGTGATTGAACATGTCAGGTAGAGAAGTAAAGGTGGTGGCTGCCATGGCGGTGGCTAATTGGTATTCCGGCAAGCCTTGTAAGCGTTGTTGCTCTTGCAGTGGTACTGGCTGATTCGCCATTAAATCCAAACCTTTTTGGATTGTCGCAAGACCGCGCTCGGTGAACTTCATCTTGTTCCAAGGCATAAACGCCTCACGACCTTGCAACGTTTCAGCACTGCCTAAATACACCAAAGTCACCGGCGTAGCGCCTTGCTCTTCGAGTTGTTTAGATAATTCGCCGTAAACGGTATCAACTAAGCCAGAGTCACCCTGCGCTGCTTGGTTGAATTGACTGAGTGTGCGCTCGCTTGGATTAGCCAGCGCCAGATTGCTGCTGAGTGCAAATGCGGCGATAAAAGTACTTGCCAGTTTAAGAGCTTTGATTGAGCGAGATTGAGAAACCATCATGTACTGTCCTTAGTTGAACGTGATTTGATGGTTTCAGATTAAGGGAGAAGGTCGCACGCTGCTTTTGCATGCGACCAATGGCAGTTATGCGGAGTGAATGGTATTGAGAGAGGATGAATGACATTCACTTAAACAGAAAATACAATTCCGTTCATTCGTAACGCTACATTTTTACGGCAGTCACAATAAAAACACTGGCTTAAAATCTGAGGCTAGTGTATTTATCCATCCCACAGCTACCCATAACAGACAGTGTCGCACTCTCCTTTCTTACACACCTTTGCATGGTGTCTGTTGTTTCGAAATCGAGATTCTTAGCATCGGAATAGTTTGAACTCTTCGAGTTTTAGTTGTTTTCGCACTCAAAATAGGTGCGTTATTAGGTCGTTGAAAATGAATAAGCGTTATTTCCCAAGAGTTGATTTGCCACTACTCATGGCGATCATTCCGATCATGCTGTTAAGTTCGCTCACTCTCTGGAGTGCCAGTAGCTTTAATGAGGCGATGCTCTTCAAACATTTGGCGCGCTGCGGACTGACATTAGTTTGTATCTTGGTCATGTCCTCGATTCCAGCGTCCAGCTATCAGCGCTCAGCTCCATATCTCTACATTATTGCGGTTGCGCTACTACTTGCTGTCGCTTTATTTGGTGATAGCACCAATGGCTCTCAACGTTGGCTCGATATCGGCTTCTTCCGCTTTCAACCGTCTGAACTAATCAAACTTTCCATTCCAATCATGATCGCCTGGATGCTGCATATTGAAGGAGGTCGACCAAACAGTCGGAAAATTGCGTTTTGCTTACTTATTACAATGATTCCTGCCGGGTTAATCGCGCTACAACCGGATTTAGACGGTGCAGTTTTTACCATCATTTATGCATTGTTCGTTTTGTTTTTGGCTGGCATGAGCTGGAAAATAATCTGCGGGTTTATTGCGAGCATTTTAACGTTAGCACCTATTTTATGGTTCTTCGTTATGGAAACCTATCAAAAGAGCCGTGTAACACAGTTCTTGCACCCAGAGTCCGATCCACTGGGTTCGGGCTACCAAATCATCCAATCTTTGATTGCGATTGGCTCAGGCGGTATGAAAGGCAAAGGTTGGATGAATGCAACGCAGGGAACACTTGGGTTTATTCCAGAAAGTCATACGGACTTTATTTTTTCGACCTATGCAGAAGAATGGGGCTTTGTTGGCAGTTTAGTCTTACTCGCATTGTACTTGTTTATCACTGCACGCGTTATGTTGCTTGCATGTCAGTCTGACCACTTTTTTAGTCGGCTGGTAAGTGGCGCATTAGCGATGAGCTTTTTTCTGTATGCTTTTATCAATACGGGCATGGTTAGCGGCTTGTTGCCAGTAATGGGTAGCCCACTTCCCTTCTTTAGCTATGGCGGCACGGCGATGCTAACTCAAGGTATCTGTTTTGGTGTAATCATGTCGCTGTGTTATTCCAAATATCGTAACGCATAGCTCTGCTTGAGAAAGCAAGCAAAAAAGGCTTCCCTAAGGAAGCCTTTTTACAACGATATGAGCGAATTAATTACAGCTCTGCGTTGTGGTAAACCTGCTGAACATCATCACAGTCATCTAGAAGATCTAGGAATTTCTGGAACTTCTCAGCATCTTCACCCGATACAGGCGTATGAGTTTGAGGAACGAATGTGATTTCTTCAACATCGATCGTTAGATCTGGAAATGCACCGTTAAGCGCAGTTTTTGTTTTGAAGAATTCTGTGTGAGGTGCGAATACAGTGATAACACCGTCTTCTAGCTCAACGTCAGTAACGTCTACGTCTTCCATCATTAGCGTTTCTAGGATGATTTCATCATCGTCGCCTTTGAACTGGAATACCGCTTGGTGATCGAACATGTGAGAAACCGAGCCCTCAACACCAATTTTCGCACCGACTTTCACAAAGCATTGGCGTACATCTTGGAAAGTACGGTTGCCGTTGTCTGTTAGACAGTCAACGATAACGCTAGTACCGCCAGGGCCGAAGCCTTCGTAACGCGCTGGAGTGTAGTCTTCACCACCGCCACCGTTCGCTTTGTCGATCGCTTTATCGATAACGTGCGCAGGAACTTGGTCTTTTTTCGCTTTTGCGATCAGGTGTTTCAAAGACAAGTTCATGTCTGGATCACCACCACCGTTTTTCGCGCACATGTAAATTTCTTTACCGTATTTGGAATAAACTTTAATTTTCGCGCCTGCAGTTTTCGCCATAGAGGCTTTGCGCACTTCAAAACTTCTTCCCATCGGGATGTCTCTCTAAATTCAAATTTAATGCGAAGGATTTTAGCAAAAAGCGAAACCTTTTCAATTTCGCTTAGCAAAGGAATAGGGAGGTTACCTCATTCGTCGCATTGGATTGAACCATTGCCACGGTTCGCGTTAAGCGACACCCATTACTCGTTTGTACTTTTCGACCGATTGCTGAAAAAACGCCTTTTCATCAGCATCGTTAATCTTGGACAACTGTTCTTCTATTGCTTCAGGACCAGATTTGGCCTCTCTGAGCTTCCAAACCAAAAACGACGCCTGCTTATCCAGTTCGATTTTGTTTTTTTCGTCAGGCGGCAATAGGGATAGATTAAACGACATTCACAGCCTCAAGGTACTTTAAATACTAGCCGGGCACTATATCACACAGAGTTACAATTACAGAATAGAAACGCACTTAACTTGATCGATTTCAAGTTAACTATTTAGGCACAGCGCTGATTTTCAGTGCTTTTGGTAAATGCTGTTCGAATATTTGTTGTAATCGAGTCTTGGTAACGGGTTTAGCCACGAACTCGTTCATCCCAACATCGAAGCAATGTTGCTGATCCTCTTTAATGACATTGGCACTTAGCGCAATAATTGGAACGTGTTTCCCCCACTCTCCCATTTTTCGAATTCGCTCCGTAGCAATAAACCCATCCATCACAGGCATTTGGCAGTCCATAAAAATCAAATCGAAAGGCTGCTGATCACACAGCTGCAATGCTTCTTCGCCATGGTTGGCGACACTCACTCGCACACCCAGTTTTTCTAACATGATGCGAACTACCTTCTGATTGACGATGGTATCTTCAACAACCAATACCCAAGGTTTATCGTTATCTTGAGGGCTGACTTCGTTGTCTTCCGCTTTCCGGAAATCTAATACATTAAGTTGGTCGGTATAGGTCGATTGCGCATTTATTACAGCAACAGGAATCGAAAATTCAAAACAGCTTCCCAGCCCAAGCTCACTTGTTAGTTGTATTTCCCCTCCCATCAAGTTAACCAACTGTGCAGCTATCGCCAAACCAAGCCCTGTCCCACCATACTTTCTGGTGGTACTACCATCAGCTTGTTGGAAGCGTTCGAAGATTGCTTGTTGGTGCTCTTTCGCAATACCAATACCAGAATCCACAACTCGAAACCGGATATGAGCGGTCTCTCCATCAAGTCGAGATAACGCTACAAGAAGCTTCACATGGCCGCGCTCGGTAAATTTAATCGCGTTGCTCAACAAATTGTTCAGAACTTGTTTCAATCGTGTGGCATCACCTTGCACTTCCATTGGCAAGTGGGGATCAATATCGCTGAGCAGCTGTAAGTTTTTCTGCTTGGCTTTGACACTATGTAAACTGATGACATCGTCAAGTAGCTCGCGAAGCTCATAGCTCGTGTATTCCAGCTCTACTTTGCCAGCTTCAACTTTAGAGAAGTCCAAAATGTCGTCGATGATCGTCATTAGTGAGTGAGAAGAACTGTCAATGATCTCTACAAACTCTTTTTGCTGGGGATCGAGGTCGGTGTCATTGAGCAACGACGACACACCAATAATGCCATTCATCGGTGTGCGGATCTCATGACTCATAGTGGCAAGAAACTCACTTTTCTTACGATTAGCGACTTCTGCCCTATCGCGTTCAGCCTCTAACTCAGTCTGGTGCTCTTTCACTTTCTCAACACTTCGGTTGTATTTCTCTGCCAAAACACTCACTTCATCAAAGCACCATCGTTTAGGGAGAGTCACTTTACTCGGCACTGTACCGCCACGAAAATCGCTCACCGCACCAGACAGCAATTGTAACGGATTGACCAACAAGCGAAACGCCACCCAAAGAACACCAATGATGAGGACAAGAATTTTGATCGCTTCTGTCGTAAGTAGAAAAAAGAACTGCTGCCAAAGATCTTCATATATCGCGCTAAGATCCGATTGAACCGTTAATATCGCGAGATCATACGTTTTATCGCCGACCCGATACTGCATCGGCCAGCTTCTCTCGACAACATCCTCAGAAAGCGCCGAACCTAATTCAATGATAACTTCGTCTTCACTAGCAATACGTAAGTAGTCCACCGAGGGCATACGCATTGCACCTTGAGCTTGTGTCAGCAACAGCTCCCTATCCTCTACCCACAAACTCGCAGAAAAACTCGATAAATAGCTAGACTCAACCTGCTTTAATTCAACATCTAAATGGGCTAAATCTTCGTGAAAAACTCGATATAAGCTCACTGTAGAAATGATGACCGTAAAGATTAAACTCAACGTTAATACCGCCAACATAAGTTGGTTGCCGATACTAAAACGACGTTGAGATCGCTCTTTTTCATCCATATGAAACCGCTCCGATAAACTTGCGCTACTCTAAATATAGCTACGCACAAATAATAATCGAGGATACGATGAAAAGACTTCTACTTAGATTGGCTTTTAGCTTAATTGTTGTAAGTTCTCATGTGACCGCAAATCAAGTGAACTATTACGTCATTGCTGAACAAGCTCGACCATTTCAAATTGAACAACAGGGACAAATGCACTCCGGAATTGTGACCGATATCGTCAGCGCTATCTTCGCGGAGTCGGATTACCAAGTGAATTATCATACTTATCCATTTAAACGTATGATTTCCATATTGGAAGAAGGCGCTGAGCCAAACTGGTTAACTTATGGCAGCCCGAACTGGGGCAAGGTGCAATCGGAAAATTTATCTGAGGAGCCCATTTACACTGTAAAACATGTACTGGTGTCGAGTAGCGAGAAGCCTTTAGAATTCAAAAATATGGATACGATGCATGGTCGTTCTATTGTATTACTGCTGGGGTTTGATTATCCAAATTTAACACCGTTCTTTGAAAATGGCAGTGTCAATGAAATGCGCGTGAAAGACTACAACGCCGCATACCGAGTGATAAGCCGAACCCCTGGAGATACAGCTTTTGTCGAGATGGAATCCCGAGTCCTTTACAACTTAAAGCGACTCAATTTGCCGTTAGAGAATTTTCAGATACAGCCTTTCAGCTCGGTTATTCCAGACTACTCAATCTACCTAGCTTTTTCACCTCAAATGCAACCAGAAACTCAAAATTACATTAATACACGACTCGTTGAATTAAAAACCTCAGGGGAAATTGATGAAATCATTCAAAAGTATCAATGAATCAACTCATTAACAAAAACGCCAACGATGATACGTTGGCGTTTTTGTTTCTGTAAAATCTGTAGCACTTACTTAGTGTGGTTAACAAACTTAGGATCAAACATGTGCCCCAATTTACTCGCCTTGGTTTGCAGGTAATGTTGATTACTTGGGTTATTCCCTTCTTGTAATGGCACTCGTTCAATGACGTTAATATCAACCGCTTTTAAGGCGGCGAGCTTGCGTGGGTTATTCGTCATTAGACGCACAGCGTCAATCCCCAAATGCTCTAGCATTCCTTTACAGAACGCGTAATCACGCATATCAGCGGCAAAACCTAAACGCTCATTTGCTTCCACGGTATCTGCGCCATCATCTTGTAAGTGATAGGCACGAATTTTATTAATCAAGCCGATTCCACGCCCTTCTTGACGTAAATAAAGCAGCACGCCACATCCCTCTTTGACGATGTTTTGTAGCGCTCTATTAAGCTGAAAACCACAGTCACAACGCGTGCTAAATAGAGCATCTCCGGTAAGACACTCCGAATGCAACCGAATAAGTGGAGCTGCACTTTTTGTTGGCTCACCATAGACCAGAGCAAGATGCTCTTTATTTGTCGCGGCTTCAATAAAGCCGTACATCATAAATGTGCCCCACTGGGTGGGCAATTTGGCTTTATCGATAAACTTCACGAGATTGTAAGGCTCAACATGTCTCAGCTCTGCCCGCACATTCATCAGAATCTCTCCTAGATGATTTTCTCCTTTACCATCTCCCCCGTCTCCCCAAAAGGCATCTTTATGAGAATGCTCTGTTAGGCAAGCGTTACCCGTTCTCATTAATTGCTGCGCTAATGGTGGATTTTGTAGAAACTTTTCCCTAACGATGAAAGCCATAACAGCCAACTTTATATCGTCCCAATCGCTTCTGACAAAGTGTTCGTATTTACGGCTTAAAGCAAACGCTTCATCAGGGGTGCTTGCGTGCTGAATTTTACTTTGCAACTGAGCATCGAGAAACTTTTGGGCTTGGTAATAATGTTCGCTGGTGGGCCAAGTTTGGGAGGAGATATTGACTGGGGCATGGCAAAAATTTGAGAGAAAACCGTGGGGCTCATCGGGCTCATAAAAAAGGATTTGATCAACCATACTTGCGCTCCTTGCTTTGTGGTTGCGATAATCAACAAAAAGCATATCGCTACTGATATATCTAGTAACACAAGGTCAGATTGTCAAACTTCTTCGGGACGGGACGTGAGTGTGAAACTCGTGCTTTTGAGGCGCAAGACAGATAAATGGAGGTTTTGAATAAGAGAGTAATAGAGTGACAAAATAAAAAGGGCAGTCCGTCGACTACCCTATGGGTTGCTAAACCAACCTGAGGCGATCAGTGTATCAAGCCAAGCTCCCTTGCTTCTTCAATGGTCAACCCACTTTCACGGATCTCACGTAACGCTTCAATGCGTCTTCTGGCTTCTGCTGATTTCACTGTTTTCTCTGGCTTCACAACGGTTTCCTCATCAGGTAATTCCCATTTGTGAGCGATGTTGGTCATCTCGTCATGGTCGATAGAATTAATGGACATATTTCCTCCGAACACACCATGTTTTCGATGCGTAATCTATAGCAAAACCGGAACAAGGTGGTAAGAAAAACTGTAGGGAAATGTGACCCCTCCCGCCCTTTCGTTAACTCCTTAATAGATTCATCATTTAAGTTTTGCCAAGGGACAAATTTACGATTAAATTTGAGTAATTCCCCCTACGAAAAGTGTGCTGATCTAGCTCTCAATTCTGCTCTTCTTTAGTTTTATCAACGACGCATTACACCACTTCCTGTTTCACCTAACTTTCGAGTCACTTCACTGATTCATAGTTTGATACTTTCTAAAAACCGCCACACCTGATAATGATAATAATTATCTTTTAGATTGGTAAGGTGTTTATATGGATGGTATTAACTTAAGTCATGCATACCACAATGACCCGGTCATCCAGATCCGAGATTTGTGCGTCGATTACATCACTGATAATGGTGATTTTAATGCGGTAAAGTCCGTCAGCTTTGATATCGGCAAAGGCGAAGTATTTGGTCTTGCCGGTGAATCTGGATGTGGTAAAAGCACAATTGCATTCTCAATAAATCGTCTTCATAAGCCGCCAGCGTTCATTTCTGGCGGTAAAATATGGTTTGATGGCAAAGATATCCTTAGTATCTCAGACTCTGAACTGACCGCTCTAAGGTGGAGTGAAATCGCCATGGTGTTCCAGAGCGCGATGAACTCACTCAACCCTGTCTTAACGATACAAGAGCAATTTGCAGATGTGTTACGACACCATCAAGGCCTCACTAACGCTCAAGCAAAAGATAGAGCAGAAAAGTTGTTGGACTTGGTCAATATTCCTCGAGAACGCTTAGCAGAATATCCTCATCAATTTTCAGGAGGAATGCGTCAGCGGTTGGTGATAGCCATTGCTTTGTCTCTAAATCCAAAACTGATCATTATGGATGAACCCACAACAGCATTAGATGTAGTGGTACAGCGAGAAATTTTACAGCAAATTTATCAGCTTAGAGATGAGTTCGGTTTTTCAGTCCTCTTTATCACTCATGACCTGGCACTCATGAGCCAACTATGTGATCGAATTGCAATCATGCGTCACGGAGAAATCGTCGAAGTCAATCGAGCATACGATATACGCAATCATCCTCAACACCCTTACACGCAAAAGCTATGGGCTTCTTTCCCAAACATCCATGACGTCCACAAACAACCAGAGTTACAAGGAGCGTAACCATGAGCCAGCCTATCATCCAAATGAAAAATGTGATTAAAGAATTCAAAGTGGGCGGTGGTTTAGCGAAAGAGGAAACCTTTCGTGCGCTTCAAGGAGTGACTTTTGATCTGTACGCAGGAAAAACCTTGGCTTTGGTTGGAGAATCAGGCTGCGGTAAGAGTACTTGCGCTCGCTTAATAACCAAAGTCTATCCAGCAACGCAAGGCGAGATCCTTTTCAATGGCACTGACATAAATGAGATCACGTCACGATCGGCTCTACAAGAATATCGCAGTAAAGTACAAATGGTGTTTCAAGATCCGTTTGGCTCTCTCAATCCAACTCATACCATTCGCCATCACCTAACACGTCCTTTAAAAATTCATAAACAAGTCAAAAACGAGCGCGACATCCCAGCCCGCTTGGAAGAGCTTCTAAAGCTGGTGGAACTACCTGAAGAGACATTGAATAAGTTCCCTCACGAACTCAGTGGTGGGCAACGTCAGCGAGTAAACTTAGCAAAGGCTTTAGCGGTAGGTTCGCAAATCATTCTTGCGGATGAGCCTACGTCTATGCTGGATGTTTCTATTCGCTTGGGAGTGTTGAATTTAATGCAACGAATGAAGCAAGAACTGGGAATTGGTTTTTTATACATCACTCATGATCTGGCGACTGCGCACTACATCGCGGAAGAAACCGCAGTAATGTACAAAGGGCAAATCGTTGAATGGGGCGACACTCATTCAATACTTAAGAATCCGCAGCATCCTTATACTAAGCTGTTGATTTCTGCCGTTCCTGATCCTGACTTACCTTTTGGTAACTTAGTGAAAAATGAGCCAAACTATTCGATAGATGCCGATGAAATTCGTCAACGTAGCAGCATAATTGTCGACGAATTTGATCAAATAGGGCCAAATCACTATGTAAAACAATGGACTGAGGCAGCGTAATGGATTTGAGTACTTGGCAAGATCAAATCGCCATGTGATACGAACAGCGGAAACATGATCAAGTAGAAAAATTGGAAACGATCTTATATCAGGTGCCTGATGACGTGTTTGGACCCGAATTGAGTGATCTTCAAAGTAAAGCGATTGCTTGCTGGTTGGATGGATGTTTACGCGTGTTTCAACATGCAAGGTACCAAGACCCTCAGAAAGCATATCAAACCTTGCTTTATACGAGTGCAAAGCTTGAACAAGCAGCATGCCAAGTCTCGACTGATATTCTGATCAAAGATTGGTGTTTGAGACGACTTCAGCATCTCACCGTTGTGGCGTTAGAGTTTTGTAATCAGCAGTGTGATCAAAACAAGTGGCAGGAACAAGCCCATAGCTTAATCGAATCACATGTTGCGTTGATGCGTTCATTACATTGGAATGAACCCAAGAAGCATGATCAAGGTTTACCTCATTAGTCCGGAAAAATGATCAAGGCTTAATTAGCGGAATTTTAGGCAAAAAAAAGCGAGTTTCCTGAGGAGAAACTCGCGAAGTCTATTCAGAATGAATGTAACAATATGAGCCAATCTATTAATCATCAGAAAGGACAAAAGGTTGTCTATTCGGGATAAATAGTAGTATTAGGCTTAGCTTCTAATGTCAGTGGTTTGTAAGAGTTAAGTCTGTTTTTTATCATCGACAGACATTGTTACATTTCAAACCGATACATCACACCTATAGCTTGATACACATCAAGCGACACTTTTAAATCGCCATTTCATCCAAGGCACGAAATACCATTTCATCCATGTGACCATCGAAGATTTGACGACAAACTTTCCGACGCACCGCTAACCCCGCAATCAGGCGCTCGATGGTAAGATGCTTAACATCGTTCTGGGTGTTAAACAGCTCGACGGTTTTACTTAATGTCTCATAAGGAATCGGCTCATCCCCTACCCTTAGCCAATCGAGCTTCTCTATGTAATCTGAGCACTCTTCTTTGATTGAGGCATACGAGTGCCCTGTCATCGCAGACAAAGCCGTTATACTGCGTTCTAGAGCCTCTGGTGAGGTATATTTAGATAGAGTAATGGTGATCTCATCAGCATTGATCTCTACCAAATGTTTTCTTTGCTTCACGCGTCGCCCTAAATTTCCTCTTGGAGACGGTGCTTTGCGTTGAATGGGCTCAAATTCGCCGTCTATGATGCCTGAGAGCTCCTCAAGCTGTTGTCGGGTTACCATCTCATTACGAAGTGGATTTGGCAGCGTAGGCGCCATGTTACGCTTTCCTGCGTTGGTCGTTCGCGCTCGCGAATAACGTAAGACCTCTTCGACATCACATTTGATATCGATCTGGTAGTCCATCACTTTGTCATTTTCGATCATGGTTTCGATCGTCAGGTGATAACCCCACAAATTAACGACGAATAGATCATCATTCCCTTTTCCATCAGACAAACGCTTTAGTTCTCGGATCAAATCCATGGAGAAACGTCGCCATTCAATGTTACGTGCAAGTTTCTGGTTTAACTCACTCAGTAGCATGCAATCCGTGTGACGACGAACCATGCGACTACGGAAGAAAGAGTACAGTTGAAACACCAACGTATGTTGTTTCAAGATCTCTGGCGGAAACAAGAAGAAATAATCGCGTGTTAACAGCTCTTCATAAAACGAAGGTTCCCAAACTAAAATATATAAGTTTGGCTTGATACGAATTTCACCATCGCTTCCCTCCACAGGTGCCTCTTCAGAGGCCGTGATGGTTCGAGCAAGAAAACGAAAACGATCACTTTTGAAGCCCTCTGGCATGTTTTCACTTAGCCAACGTCCAGTAAGTTCATGGAGCTGAAAATCAGTGAATTCAATGCGATCAATGCTATCGCGAATGGAATCACGAGCTGGGCCACTGTCTTTTTTGCCTCTGAGCGACAAAATATCAGTGATGTATAACGGCGTTTTGTTTGGTACGTGAGCCGCATCAAGCTGATACTGATCTTTGTGATGATCATGATACTGAACCGTTAACGTGAAGAGAGCGAACAGGGTCATGAGATCATCCACAGTCATGATATTTTTGGATGATCGCGTCTCGATAACGGCCTTTGTACCAGAGATCGACACCATGGATTTCTGATAACTTTTTCGAGTTCTTGGTGGCGCAAGTGCTTGGTCAATGATCCCAGCCCAATTTGTTGGAGATACAACAAATTGATCGGCTTCATCTTTCATCGTGGGAGGTGTGTTTAACCCGTGCTCATTCAACAAACGTTTGTTTACTTGAGTCTGAGCCAATGCTTTCGAACGTTTTTGTTTTTCGTTCTGGCGAACTTTGTCTGTAACAAGACTTGTTGCTCCCAACACAGATATAAGCTGATTGGGATTCACAAATTTATGTAGCATCGTTTTACCAGCAAGTCCCTCTTCAAAACGCACTGGTGTTTGAGTAAATAAACCAATATTTACTGCCGCGCGCAAACGTTGTTGCAGAGCTGCACGTGTGAGTTGCCCATCTGTTGCTTCCACAATCTCTGTGGTTGAAACCAAACCATCCTTGCTGCTGAAGCCTCGTAATGAGATCAGATTAAGCAACTCTAAGATGCTTTTGGTCACCCCTTTGAAATGTTGGTACTGCTCTACCCAATCCGCAGAGGATTCATGTACCTCAAAAAGATGGCCATCTTTGTGGCTTCTCGGTGCTTTAATCAGAATTTTTTCATCAGCCGTCATTTTAGATCCAGATCACACTAGCCGTAGTTGTGCTATGGTTCCGAAGAATAAAGAAAAACAGATCATAAATAAAGAAAAAAGATTGTTTTTTAAATAACTGATCTTTTTGATTAATCTGATCTTAATTGATTATATGATCTAATGATCTGGCTTGAAATTTTTCGCTAAGCTTTTGTTCTATAAGACTATTATTTCCATGTATTTCGGAACTATGATCATAAGAAGTCTGAAAGTATGATCAACAATAACCTGAAAGCATGATCATATTTCTTCGTAAGCATGATCATTAAGGTTATGAAAAGATGATCAAAAGAGTCTTGAAACGATGATCATGATGTTTTTACAGGTTATCCACAGATGCAGTATTTAATAATGATCTTCACGATGATTATATTGTGCATTGGTGATGTTATTTATACTCGGATCGATGATCAAGAGCCAATATATCTATCGTTCTGGCGTCCATATTGATGAGATATCACTCATCTGATTAAAATACATTCAAGTCGCTCATATTTAGAAGTAAATCCTAGTCTCTGCTTATTTACAGGAAGCATGATCATGAGAGCGTGATTTATCATAGCAACTTGAGCAATTTCATTGTTCCGGCTTCTATACCGTCAATTTCTGCTCAATCCCCCATTCTGTCTGCACTCAACCGTAAATCAGAGAAGAAAACTCATGCTTCCGAGAGATTCTAAGGCTTGATCATATTTCCGATTAATGGATCTTATTTTATTTGCGTGTTTACACCGTACTCTGCTCAATTTTGCCATGATCATGCTTTCGGATTTGTTTATTAACACGGAAGCATGATCATAAGTATACCTTGATCATACTTCCATAGATGTTTCGCTGGAACTGCCCTATTTTGTTCGGAGACATGATCAAGGTGTTCAGGTCTTTATTGTTCCGATATTACTTACTATTTTTCGTTTAAATTAGGTTGGTCTAACATAATCCGTAATTTAGCTTAAGATTATAATCGTTCCGGTAGAAAATTGATTTACATTGTAAATGAGTGACGCTGTAACACTTTTTATTTTTAAGTTTAGGTGTCCACTTATGAGAAGATTATTTGATTAAAAATAGTTATCTTTTTGACCATAAATCATAAAAGCGTCGATTTGGGTGTTTTTTTATGTGATGGTAATTCAAAATGTTCGTGCACCTTTTTGTTGTTTTTGGTCTTTACTGCTGTACAATTGCAGTTATAAATCCTTCCAACGGAATTTGGCATGAAAAGAGAAAAAACGATTGAAAACCTTCTTGAGTTAGCGGAGCTGACTCAGCAGGTTCAAGCTGACCGTATTGAAATTGTTTTAGAAGAGCGAAGCGATAACTACTTCCCACCAATGTCGAAAGCGATGATGGAAACCCGTTCTGGTCTAACTCGCCGTAAGCTCGACGACGCGATTGGTAAAATGGAAGCCGCTGGGCATCAATTTACTAAAAACAACGCGAATCATTATTCAATTACGTTAGAAGAAGCACACATGCTCATGGATGCGGCTGAAGTGCCTAAATTTCATGAGCGTAAAAAGAATTCAGGTAACAAACCTTGGATTATTAATGTGCAGAACCAAAAGGGCGGTACAGGTAAATCAATGACCGCGGTTCATTTAGCGGCATGTTTAGCGCTAAATTTGGATAAACGATACCGTATTTGTTTAATCGACTTAGACCCACAAGGCTCGCTACGTTTATTCCTCAACCCGCAAATCAGCATGGCAGAGCATGATAATATCTATTCTGCGGTAGACATTATGTTGGGTAACGTGCCTGATGGTGTGGAAATTGACAGTGAATTTTTACGTAAAAACGTATTGCTGCCAACGCAATATCCGAACTTAAAGTCGATTTCAGCGTTTCCAGAAGACGCGATGTTTAATGCGGAAGCATGGCAAACGCTATCTGAAGACCCATCACTCGATATCGTCCGTCTGCTGAAAGAGCAACTGATTGATAAAATTGCTGATGACTTCGATATCGTTATGATTGATACCGGTCCACACGTTGACCCATTAGTATGGAATGCGATGTATGCATCAAATGCCTTGCTAATTCCTTGTGCGGCTAAGCGTCTGGACTGGGCTTCAACAGTAAACTTCTTCCAGCATTTGCCTACGGTATATGAAATGTTCCCGGAGGACTGGAATGGTCTTGAGTTTGTTCGCTTGATGCCAACCATGTTTGAGGACGACAATAAGAAGCAAGTTTCTGTTTTAACTGAAATGAACTATCTTCTAGGTGACCAAGTTATGATGGCTACTATTCCTCGTAGCCGTGCGTTTGAAACCTGTGCCGATACCTACAGCACAGTATTTGATCTGACAGTAAGCGATTTTGAAGGCGGTAAGAAGACACTAGCTACCGCGCAAGACGCTGTTCATAAAAGCGCACTGGAATTAGAGCGTGTGCTGCACTCTAATTGGCCGTCATTGAATCAGGGGTAATAAGTAAATGGCTTTGAAAACGTCTGAATTAAACGCGAAATTATTTGGCAAAACGAATAAGCGTCGTGTTGTGACTCCGCAAGAGGCGCAAACAGCGGCAAAAGAGAAAGCTCAAACGATTGAACTAGCAGTTGCAGGTGAAAATATTGTTCAGTTTGAACTTGTGCGTATTCCTGCAAATAAAGTTGCGACAGAAACAACAGTATTTGTTGATAACGCTCGTGAGCAATCGTTCTTAAACGAACATGCTTTATCTGATGTTTTAGTCACACTCAAAGAGCGTGGCCAACAATATCCAGCTGTGGGTCGTAGAACTGAAGATGGCAAGATCGAAGTTTTAGATGGTAGCCGTCGTCGCATGTCTTGTATCCTCGCTGAACAAGATTTTTTGGTTTATGTTGCTGACAACATCAATACTGACCATGCTAAGTTTTTGTCTGATGTGGCAAATGCTCACAAACCGCTCTCTTTATACGAAAAAGGTAAAGAGATGCAGGCTAAGCTTGATAGTGGTGAAGCTGAGGATCAGAAAGCATTGGCAAAAATGTTCCAGTGCAGTGAAGCGTTGGTAAGCGGCGCTTTAAAAGCCGCAGCATTACCGTTAGAACTGCTTCAAGCGTATCCGAATGTTGGCGATCTCGGTCGTCCAACTATCGTGAAACTGCACAAACAGTTTTCAACGCTGACGCCAGAGCAGCAGCAAGAGCTGTTAGATAAATGCCGCTCTAGCGAAGGGTTTTTATGGCAGCGAAGCACAGCTCAAGGCGTTGCTCGTCTGACAAAAGAAGTCACGGAAAGCATCGAAAATTGGATTACTGAACTTGCACCAGCAAAACCTGGTAAGAAGACGGAAAAAGTCGACTTAGTTAAAGGTCGAGCAAGCTACAGCCGAAAAGGTAGCAGTCTGGCGTTGAACTTGAAGAAAGTTGACGACAGCTTGATGGAAGAGATTCTTGCCTTTGTGCAAAACAAGCTGCAATAACAAAAGATGATTGAATCAACCGCCTCCGGGCGGTTTTTTTATATCTGAGAAGCGTCAAATTAAAGATGTGATACCATTGTGTCAGTTCAACGTTGGATAGACAAAATGCAGACACAATCTGATTTCCTTTCATCACTTCAACATCAAGCTCACCAATCTTTCCAAAGGATTGGTGTAGTCATTCAAGGCGAGGCTTCTTGGCAAAATGCGTTGATGTCAGAGTTCCATAAAACGCAGCGCCATCAACGTTGGTTTTCTGTTGGTGATTTTGGTTTGAAAAACGTATCCAGTGTTTCGTCTAAACAAGGGCACATGTTGCTAGGCAGAGAGTGTGACGTTCTATTGTTTGATGCTCGAAATGGCTTTGACGCAAATAGTTTTACCGCCGCGCTTGGCTCATTGGTTGGCGGCGGTTTTCTTATTGTCATTACTGAGCCGCGACAACCAACGAATTTTGCTCAGCAATGGATGCACAAACAATGGGAGAAGCTCGTTGTTATTGAGCAAGACAAACCATTGCCAACGGCTCCAGACATCAAGCAAGCAGAAAAAGAAAGCCACTACACGGAACAAGAACATGCCATTTCTCTAATTGAAAAGGTGGTGACAGGACATCGAAAGCGACCATTAATTTTGACCGCTGATCGTGGACGTGGAAAAACAAGTGCCCTCGGAATTGCGTGTGCGAACTTATTACAGCAGAAGCCGCTTAGAATCTTAATTACGGCACCATCTATAAAAGCCGTTGAGCCTGTTTACCAACATGCTTTACGTTTACTCCCTAGCGCACAGCGTATTAAGAAGGACAGATTAGAATCAGGGCAGGGAGCCATTCAATTTATTGCTCCAGATGAACTATTATTGAGTCGACCTGAATGTGATTTGTTACTTGTCGATGAAGCGGCTGCAATTCCAGTTCCTATGCTCAAAAGCATTACCGAACATTATCATCGACTCGTTTTTTCTACGACTATTCACGGTTATGAAGGTTGTGGCCGGGGCTTTACGATTAAATTTGTTGATTGGCTTCAGAAACAGCGTTCGGGGATGAAAACATGGCACATGACACAGCCCATCCGCTGGAGCATGAATGATGCGCTCGAATCATGGCTCTATGACGCATTTTTGTTGGATGCGGAGTTAACGCACCATCAACTTAACCAGGTCGACTCAATTTCCCTTTCTAAAGCCGATAAGGACGATTTGATATCGCAGCCTAGTTTGCTGCGCGAGGGCTTTGCTCTTTTGGTTAATGCTCATTATCAGACCTCGCCGAATGATTTGATTCACCTTTTGCAAGACGACAACAGTCAGCTCTATTTTGCTAAGCAAGATAATGTGGTTGTGGGGGTAATATTAGCGGTCGAAGAGGGTGGGCTTGACGCCGAATTGGTTGAAGAAATTCAGCTTGGTAAGCGTCGTCCAAAAGGACACTTAGCCCCAGTTACGATTGCAAACCACCTAGGATTCCCGAATGTCGCGAATCTATCGACGCTGCGAGTCATGAGAATTGCGGTTCATCCGGAATTGCAAGGAAGAGGAATCGGTCAAAAAATGCTGCAGCAACTTGATCAAATGGCGGCTAAGCACATTGCTTACTTATCCACGAGTTTCGGTGCGACTGAAGAATTGGTCCATTTTTGGCGACAATCGAACTTCCGTACAATTCGCTTAGGATCAATGCGCGATGCTGCTAGCGGTTGTTATTCAGTCTTGATGGTCAAAGCTCGTGATTCCAAACAGACGGCTTGGGTCGATGAATCTCAGGCGCTATTTGAAGAAATGTTGTCTAACAATGTGGCTGACGTCTATCCAAAATTAGAAGCCCCTATTTTTCGAGCTCTATTGCCGCAACCTTTGGGAATGAGTCCACTTCATCCCGCTAAGTTATTACTAATTGAATGTTATGCTGATGGTGGTAACAGTTATGAGTCTGTGTCTGTGTGGCTTCAGCAGTGGTTACTTAACTTAGGTTTGAACTCCGCTTCCGACTTGATGATCAGTAAGCTTTTTCTTAACCGTAGTTGGACTGAATGTGCTCAGCAATTTGGTTTACCTGGAAGAAGGCAAGTTGAGCAGCAGTTAAGGGACGAAGTAAGACACATTTGGAGCGATTTACACTGTAAACAATAAAGGGAAATTTACACTGTAAATGAAATTACTGGGAGCTGATTTTACACTGTAAATCCAGCTCCTTTTTGTTTCAGCGTGTATTTTGATTGAGCTTTAGGCTAAATCGAGTTTTCTCTTAATATCCTGTTTAACCGTTATTGATGGATTACTTTCTTTAGTGACGTGAGCCCTATAATAAGAAATGCGAGGTTTGTTCAGAAAACGGATTTGGGTAGACTGAAAGTGTTGATGGGAAGCAAAGTGGTAAGGGTATGTGGAAGCTGTGTCTTGAGTTATCTGAAGATAAGACCAAGGTGATAGCCCGTCTTCCGGGAGAAGTGGACCTCGGTGGTGAGCTAAATCAAAATGAATTAAACGAGCAGCTCGTCGCAATGAACGCTGAAAAGATGTTTGTTGTTGAGGGGGAAGTAGTGAGATTCATTAACTGCGCCAAAGAACGTAAAGCCGAGGCCTACGAAGGCATCGTCATTGCGGAAAAACGCAACGCGCAAGTTGAGGTTGAATTATCGAATAATGACATGCTCGCCAGTATGAACGTTGTCGGCGCGTACGGAGGCCGAGGTTTACGTGGCCCCGAGATTGTTCAAGCCCTTGCTCAAGCGCGAGTTTCGAAAGGCATCAACAAACTGGCTTTGAAGAAAGTGTTGGTTGTCAGCACTCAGCTCAAACCAGGCGAAACTTTTTCTCAACCTGTAGCGGTTGGTAAGCAACCTATCAAAGGCAAAGACGCTCTTTTTACTCCTCTCGTTAAAGACATCACCAAACGTATCCTCAAACCCAAAGACGGCCAATCTGCTAGCGACAAAATTGATTTACGTAACCTCGGTGAAACTATCGCGGTTGACGTAGGCGATGAGGTGATGCGCCGCACGCCTGCGACCAAAGGTACGCCAGGTTTTACTGTTCAAGGGCGAGTGATTCCTCCACAAGCTGGAAAAGACAGCCCAATGAAGCCAGGCAAGGGCACCGAGATAAGCAAGCAAGACCCAAACCTATTGATTGCATCGGTATCCGGTACGCCTCTGATTAAAGACAAAACCATCGAAGTTGATAATGCACTCTGCCTCAATAGCGTTGGCGTGAATACAGGCCACGTGAAATTCAAAGGGAATGTGATTATCGGTGGCAACATTGAATCTGGCATGATTGTTAAAGCGACGGGCTCTATTACTGTAGGCGGCTTCATTGAATCGGCTGACGTACAAGCGCAAGACGACATCCAAGTTGGTAAAGGGATCATTGGCCACACCGTGAGTGATGGCCAGCCAAAGAGTTGTCACGTCAAAGCCAAAGGTTCGATTCGTGCCAGCTACGCCCAATATTGTGATTTGCAAGCCGGCGAAGATATTGAGTTGGCGGTGCACAGCATGAATAACGATATTGTTTGTGGGCGCAATCTGACGGTGCTAGATGCGAACGGTAGGAACGGCACGCTCAGCGGCGGAGATGCAAAAGTCGGTGACAAAGTGGTGTGCTTACAATTGGGCGTAGAAGGCGACACCGCCACTAAGGTAGAAGCGTTCGCGCGCTATTCTGCATTTAAGGAGCGATTAGTTGAGCTCAAAGATCAATACAAACGCGCTCAAGAAGGCACGATGGATGTGATTCGTAAAGAGCTCGAATTTAAGAAACGTCCTAAAGCCGAACGTACCGACGAAGAACAAGCTCAGATTGACGTGATGAAAACACAAAACAACGAGCAGCTTGAAGCGATAAAGCAAAAGCTAGAACAAACGGAACATGACTTTGAAGTCGCGTTAGAAGAAAATATTGTCGAAGCCAAAGAGCGTGTCTTCACACGCGTGACGGTGCAGTTTGGCGACGAACAAGTAACGACAAAGCGCACTCATGGCGGTTGTTCGTTCCGTTTCAATCAATACGAAATTAAAGTCTCGGCGAACTTGGAAGAAGAGGACGTCGCTGCGGTTTAAGCTTTCTTACTCACTGAGCCCACACGTCGCAACAAGATGTGTGGGCTTTTTTTATCTACAAATCGACAATGTGCTCTTGATAGTAGTCCGCAAGCGCACCGACTTGGCTGCTACACATTACTTTCATTGCTTGTTTAATGTGTTCTATTGGCCAGTTCCACCATTGGATATTGAGTAGAGTTTCAATCTCTTTATCGCTGAATCGTTGACGGACGACTTGGTTGTTTCCAACCACTACCGAATAAGGTTGCACGTCTTTCGTCACTACGGTGCGTGCTCCGATGACGGCTCCGTCACCGATGTTTACTCCGGGCATGATCATCGCCTCGCTGCCAATCCAAACATCGTTCCCCACCACCGTGTCTCCGGCACGCTCGAAACCGTCTTGTACGCCTTCTCCGAAGTCTTCAGGAGAGAAGGGGAAGGTCGAAATCCAGTCAATGCGATGACCTTGGTTTCCTGCCATCATGAAGGTAGCTCCAGAAGCGATGGAACAAAACTTGCCAATGATTAATTTGTCGATGCTATCGGGTTCTCTACTTTGCCATTCTTGAAGTGTGACGGGGTCACCCAACAAGTAGCGTACCGCTTGCTCTTCGAAGCTTTTTTGATGATAGAAGCCCGAGTAATAGCTGTAATCGCCAACGATGATATTGGGATTAGTGATGTGATCTTTAATGACTTGACCTTTTAACCACGTGTCGAAAACACTCATAACTCATCCTTTCAAATTTAGGTTGTACTGAGTTTAGAGGCTTTCTATTATTTCCAGTAGTGTGATTTTAGAGATTCAGAATTACTGTATGGAAATAAAATGGCTCAGCTACGTACCACTTTACGTCGCTTTGTGTGAGGAACGAAGTATTGCTGGTGCAGCAAAGCGACTGAATTGTTCGAATGCGCATGTAAGTCGGCAACTTAAACAGCTTGAAGACATATTGTCGGTGCAGCTTATTCAGCGAACTACGCGCCAGTTTAATTTGACCTACGATGGTTTGCGGTTTTATCAGCAGGTAAAGCAACTGCTCGAAGGCGCTGAGCAGATCAATGAGCAAGTCATGGCAAACGAGATCGTATCGGGAAAATTGAGAATAGCGGCGTCCGCTTCTTTCGGAGCTGCGTTACTCAGCCAAACATTGATCGAGTTTCGATTGCAACATCCACAAGTGAGTGTTGAAGTGATCTTCACAGAGACACCTCTCGACTTGATTGAGGCTGGGTTTGATATCGCATTCTACTTTACCGATACTCCTCCTGAGGGATACGTCGGCCATCAGCTACGCACTTTACACTGTAAACCGATCGCTCATCGCTCGTATTTAGCTGATAAACCAAATGTAAGTACGCCAGAGGATCTTGGTGACTTAGAGCACATCCTTTATAAAAGTCGCGACTTGGTGTTAGATAAGTGGACGTTTAGGCATAAGCAAACTCAACAGCAGTGCAGCATTGAGTTAGAAAGTATGCTGAGTTTTAATCTTGTCCAGTCCATGTTGGATGCTACTTTGGCGGGCTGTGGTGTAGCCATGCTAGATGAATTTGCACTGGCTAAACTCGAACCTGTACAAAAAGAACAACTCGTGATCTTACTACCAGAATGGCAAACGGATGCGATTTTGCCGCTTTATCTGCTTTACCCAAAACGTGAGCACTTACCAAGAAGAACGCGAGCGTTCATCGAACACTTTAGGAACATATATTCTGTCGGCGAGTAGCAACAGCAAACTTAGTGACAATAGAGGAAGCAAAGGAATGCGAAAACACTGTATTGCGATTGGCGGTGGGGGCTGGATGATGGGAGAGAATCCGAGCCCGCTCGATCAATACATTTTGTCTTTGTCTGGTAAGGAGAATCCAAACATTTGTTTTCTACCTACAGCCACGGGAGATGCCGATGAAGTGATTGAACGTTTTTACGATGCGAAGCTTAGTGAAAACGTGACCCATTTTCCGCTGTTTAAGTTTGAAGCTGGTTGGAAAGAAACGCTATTTGAACAAGACATCATTTACGTAGGTGGCGGTAATACGCGTTCGATGTTGGCCATTTGGCGCGAATGGGGAATCGATAGAATACTCAAGCAGTGTTATGAACAAGGCATCATCATTTGTGGCATGAGCGCAGGTGCAATTTGTTGGTTTGAGTTTGCGGTGACAGACAGTGATCCCGAAGCATACCAAGTTATGCGTTGTCTTGGATTTATTGACGGTTTGGCTGCGGCGCATTTTTCTCATGTAGGTGAGAAGTTCGAGGTTTTCCAAGCCTTTGCTCGTTCTCAACCTAGCATCACTTGTTATGGCATTCACGATTATGCGGCATTGCACTTTGTTGATGGAAAATTGTTAGCTACTGTCACCAGCTTCCCTGATGCAGGCGTATTGGTTAAAATAGGTAACGAAGAAAACATATGGCGAGGGTGAGCTTCTTCAAATCAGCATTAAAGGCAATAACTACTGACCGGACACAGAAGAAGCTCATGGATTCAGCTAACTTACATTAAGTATCGTGCTTACAGCTCGTAACGTAGACCTAAGTGGTAGTAGCTTTCGTCTGCGTGCGCACCGCCAAATGAGACTTCTTGTCCATTGCTGTAGCCACGCGAGCCGTTACGATCAACGTAGTTTGTGTAGATAGAAGAACGAGGCGTCAGTTTGTATTGCACTTCTAGCGTTGTATCTTTCAGCTCTAGCTCGTCACCATCACTGTTTTCTAAAGAACGATAACCAGCACGCAGTACCCATTTGTCATTTACACTGTAAACCGCCGTTAGTTCCATCACTTTGTCGGTACTGGTTTGTGAGTAATGGCCCTCTAGTTCATCTTCCGAGTACAACGCACCCAACATCAAATCACCTAGGTAGTAACGCGTACCTGCGCCCCAGAATGTGTAATCGGTGTCGTTGCTTTCACGTGCATCACCTTTATTTTTCTGCATCGCCACCACTGGCGCCAAGGTACCCAAATTCCCCATGTCTAGCGTATAACGCAGTGCAGCGTTGTAACCGTAGTCAAGCTCAGAAGTGTTGTTTCCTAAAATGTACGCGACAGAAAAGTCGAAATTACCTAGGCTGTTTTGATATTGCAGCGTGCCATCTTGACGGAAAACTTGCGTCGCGGTGTTGTCGACTTTATTCGCTTGGCGCGCCATAGAAACATCGGAAGAGGCGAACACATCACCAATGTCGGTAAACATAATCAATCCAGATGCCACGCGACCACCAGTAATGCGACCATAATCTTTCGCATCAATACCCGCCCATACATAACGTGCGGTCAGAGACGGTTTGTCGTTTACTTGGTTTGCGTATTCAGCGGCACCCACTTGGTATTGCGCTTGGCCGATGATCGACGCGTACTCGTTGATGGTTTGTGAACCGTTTAAACCAATACGGCCATCAAACTCGCCATTTGCATCGCCATGCTCATCATTTTTACTGGTGACATTGAAACCAAGACGAGAGTAAATATTTAAAACTGACCCATCTTCCGCTTGATACAGCTGCGCTGCCATTGCGTTTGATGCCATCAATGTTGGGAGAAGTAGAGTCAAAATGTGCTTTTTCATGATTAACGACCTTTCATTTCTATTGTTTTAGGTACGACAAAGCCCCTTCCGAGTAACGGAATAAGAAAAACTGTCGTGAAGTAGAGAGAGGGTGCGCCCTTGTTTGCCAAGGGCGCGAGCTAGTCCATTCCTATAGGGGAAGAATGATTTAGCTTAAATCGACGTCTTTGCAGCCAAAGAAGTAAGTCGCGAGGAAGCCGACGATGTAAGAGATAAGCAGGCCAGCAACAAACACCATCATGCCCGGGAAGATGCCATTTTCAGATGTCATGAGAGGAATCGCCACGATACCGGATGGGCCAAACACCGTATTAAGACCAACTGGTAAGCCAAGGTAAGAAACTAAACCGATAAAGAAGCCGCCCGCAGCACCACCAATACAAGCGGTAACGAATGGTTTTACGCGTGGTAATGTCACGCCGTAAATCAATGGTTCGCCAATGCCTAGAAGACCCGGAATAATAGCGCCTTTAACTTGAGTGCGCAGTAGAGCGTCTTTTTTGGCTTTGAAATACAGCGCCATTGACGCGCCAACCTGACCGCCACCTGCCATCGCCAGGATAGGGAATAGCGAGTTAAAGCCCTGTGCTTCCATCAATGCGAAGTACACTGGAACAAAACCCTGGTGGATGCCAAATACCACAGAAATTAAGAACAAACCTGCCAAGATTGCAGCGCCTAATGGGTTATCGTTCAAGTTGAGGAACAACCAAGACATCCCTTTAAACAGCTCGCCGCCGATCGGCATGATGATCAAGAAGGTTACCGCACCCATGATCAATAGAGTGATAACGGACGTTAAGATCATGTCCAGATCATCTGGCATGTATTGACGAACCTTACGCTCGACTTGTGCACCGATGATCGCTGCTAAAAGTACGCCGATAATGTTGCCGCGCGGATCAATCGCAAAGCCGAAAAACTCGTTCATGCCAGAGTAAATGCCGGATGTCGCCTCTGGGTTGTAACCCAGCACAAACAAAGAGGCGAGAATGGCACCATTAACACCAGAGCCGCCAAATGCTTGCTGCGCGTTGTAACCAATCAGAATACTTAGGAAAGCAAACAGACCCTTACCAAAGACTTTCATGTAGGCGATCAGATCCAACATAAACTGGCTTGGTGTCTGGTCGAGAACAAACATTTGTTCCAATAACGTCGCAAAACCTAGCAACAAACCAGCGGCAATAAAACCAGGGATCAACGGCGTAAAGATGGTGGCAAACTTGCTTAAAAAACGCTGAACCGCACTGGTTTGTTTGCTCTTCATCTGTTTTTTCTGCTCGGCCGCGACGGCAGAAAGATCTTGTTGCGGCTTATCTGGTTCTTCACTATCACCAGAGGTTAAGCTGTCGATCAATTGATTCATCATCTCAGCTGCTTGTTGAGCTTTTCCGGGACCGAGAATGATCTGAAACTGCTCATCGCTTTCCACCACACCCATTACGCCGGGAATTTGCTTGATAACTGATTGATCAGCCAAGCCATTGTTGGCGAGCGATAAACGCAAACGCGTCATACAGTTACCACATTTGCTTACGTTGCTACTGCCACCTACTGCGGACAGCAACTGCGATACTGTGTTTGAAGTTATTTTTGCCATAGGGTCTATCCTTCAGAACTCGGATTATTTAGTTATTATTTAGTGCTGCGCGAATAAAGCCGTTGTGCGCGGCGAGGCGTGATTTGGCTTGTTCGGCATCCAAATCGGCCAAAATCATTAAGATGGCGGTTTTGCAGTGGCGACCGCAGGCATTTAATGCTCGCTCTGCTTCTTCTTTTGATGCGTCGGTTGCTTCCACAACAATGTTGGTTTGGCGTTGGATGAGCTTGGCGTTAGTGGCTTCTACATCCACCATTAAGTTGCCAAATACCTTACCGCTACGAATCATTGCGCCTGTCGTGAGCATGTTTAGCACCAGTTTTTGTGCGGTGCCAGCTTTCATGCGAGAAGATCCAGTGACAACCTCTGCGCCAACTATCGGCAGAATCGCGATGTCGGCCGCTTCTGCCATGGCACATTCTGGATTACAGGCGATAGATGCGGTCGTGGCTCCGATGGATTTAGCGTAGTCCAAACCACCTATTACATAAGGTGTACGGCCACTCGCTGCAATGCCTACAACCACGTCATGCTTGGTGAGGTGAAGTGCTTTTAAGTCGTCTTGACCCATTTTCGCGTTGTCTTCTGCGTTTTCTACCGCTTTTAAAATCGCTTGATGTCCACCAGCAATTAAGCCAATCACCATATCTGGATGCGTGCCGTAGGTAGGAGGACACTCGCTTGCATCAAGAATGCCTAAGCGACCTGACGTACCAGCTCCCATGTAAATTAAACGGCCACCATTTGCAAAAGCTTGGGTAATTGCGTCAACTGTCTCTGCAATTTGTGGTAGCACCGCTTTTACCGCGAGCGGGACTTTTTGATCCTCTTCATTAATGACTTGCAGCATCTCGATTGTCGAAAGCGTATCGATCTCGGCACTGGCTGGGTTACCGCTTTCTGTCACCAATCTGCTTAAATCAATTTTCATGTTTTGCACTCTTTGTAATGTTCAATCTGAGGGCGATTTTATGGAATAAAATATTCAGGTTTGGTGATAAAAATCACACTTGAGGTTATTCTTTATGCAGGAGAAATTTGGAATAATGAGAGAAAATATACGTCTATTACATCCGGGATTAACTGTCTTGGTTAGAATAATCAGGGGGTTAAATCAAACGCCTATTATTTCTGTTTTGGAATAATTTATTTAAATTTTTTGAGGTTTTTGTTGTGTCAGTTATCAATAAGATAGTCGCGAGGCGTACTCAGCTTTCGCAAAGTGGTCGTTTGGTCGGCGATTGGATTGTTGAAAACGCAGAAAAGGCGGCGCTGCTCACCAGCCAAGAACTTGCGGCGCAAGTAAAAGTGAGTCAATCGAGCATTGTGAAATTTACTCAGCGTATCGGCTTTAAAGGTTACAGCGAGTTTAAGTTAGCTCTGAATGAAGAGATTGGCCGTAAGCATGCGATGCAGTCGACACCGCTGCACAGTGATATTTTGGCTGACGACCCCATTGCGGTAATTTCACAGAAACTGGTGAAAGCGAAAACCGACGCTATGTTTCAAACTACCAATACGCTGTCTTACGAAGCGTGTCACCAAGCGGTGAAATGGTTGAGTGAAGCGCGTCGAGTGCAAGTGGTCGGGATTGGGGGCTCTGCACTGACCGCGAAGGATTTAAGCTTTAAACTGCTTAAACTTGGTATTACGGCGCTTTCTGAACAAGACAGCCACGTGCAGATTGCTGTTGCCCGCACGCTCTCTCCAGAAGATGTTCAGATCGCTATCTCGTTTTCGGGTGAGCGCAAAGAAATTCTCGTCGCGGCAGAAGCGGCAAAAGAGCAGGGCGCGAAGGTGATTGCGTTATCTGCGCCTGGAAGAAGTCGCTTGCGCGGTATTGCCGATATTACGTTTGATACGATTGCCAATGAAACGGAACATCGCAGCTCATCCATTGCTTCGCGTACCGCGCAAAACGTGATCACCGATTTGCTGTTTATCATCTTGGTTCAGCAAAGAGACGACAGTGCCCGTCAGTTGATCAGCGATATCAGTACCGACATCAAACAGATCCTCACATGATCGCTTGTTTAACAGCGGACTAGAGATCCGGATCGTGCCTCAGCAAAGCAATAAAAGCAGAGAGATGTTTTTCAATGGTGAGATCGGCAGAAATCGCTGGTAACTCCAACGTGATGCAAGGTAAATCACGTTCACTACACCAAGTGCCGAATGAGCCGGGTGTTTCGTAGTCGATATCGTCAACGATTGGCAGTTGGAACTGTTCGCCGAGCCATTTGGCAAGGTCGGAATGTTTGGGATCATCCACAAAAGCAAGCGGTTCATGAAACGACACCACAAACTTTGGCTTGCGCAGTTCAATCAAGTTAATTAATGCGCTAACTTCAGGCTCTAGTTGGTTTTTAGTGCCAGTTTTCACCTGTACGTCTCGAACGGGTGTGTGAGAGCTCCATCGATACACTGTGCCATGCTCAGTCCAATTTTGGGTTGGAAACGCGCGATTGAGATCCACTTGGTTTGCATTTGCGCGTGTGCCTAGTTGGTTGCCGTCAGGATTCATTGACAGAATCACATCATGTCGTAAGTTTTCAGCAGGCAAGCTTCTTAGCGCGCAGGACAAACCTGCAATCGAGGCCGTCTCGTCCCCGTGAGTGCCTGCCAAAATCAAACCTCGCGAAGCACTTTCGACTTGAGCCGGAAAATACAGTAATGGCGCACCAAGCACGGATTGACCGTATGATGTTGGCCGAATTAAAAATGCCGCTCTTTCCGTTCTTGGAATTAGACTCACCGTAATCTCCTGATTGATGAAGTAGTATCAATATCTAAGCTAATTACACCTAGCTAAACTGAACCGTTTAAACTCGTCAACGGTTGAAATGTTAATTGTGGCACTTGCTTCACAAGACGCGTTAGGAGAACGAAAAACGATATGGATTTTAAAAAACATTCAACGGCGTTGCTGATTTCCTCTTTATTCACCCCTTTTCTTGCTACATCAGTTGCTGCGGAGACCTTACCTAAAGACATTCAACTTGCCGCAGAACAGCATTTAGTACGTGCGAATGACGCAGAGGCGGCGACGCTTGACCCAGCGAAAGCCGAAGGTCTGCCAGAAATGCATGTGATTCGTGACTTATTTGAAGGGCTTGTGATTCAAGATCGTGACGGAAACATTATTCCCGGTGTGGCAGAATCATGGGAAACCAACGACAACCAAACCTTTACTTTTCACTTGCGCAAAGACGCGAAATGGTCGAATGGCGAGCCTGTGACAGCGGATGATTTTGTCTATTCACTGCGCCGAGCGGTGGACCCGAAGACCGCTTCTCCAAATGTTTGGTATCTCAAACTCACCAAGATCAAAAACATCGCCGATGTAGCAGAGGGCAAAAAGCCTTTGGACGATCTCGGTATCAAGGCAGTGGATAAATACACCCTACGTTTTGAGTTGGACAGTCAAGTGCCGTACTTTGTTGCTATGACTGGGCACACGTCCATGATGCCAGTGCATCAAGCGACAGTGGAAAACCGCGACAAGCCGTGGAGCGATCCAGACCAATTTGTTAGCAACGGTGCATTCACATTGGATAAGTGGGTCGTGAATGAGCGCATTGAACTGGTTAAGAGTCCAAGTTACTGGGACAGCGCAGATACGCATCTAAACAGAGTGACTTACATTCCGTTTGAAAACCAAAACGCGTCGATCAATCGTTATGCGGCAGGAGAGTTGGATATCACGTCCGATGTGCCGACTCATATGGCGCAGAAGCTTAAACAAGATTACAAGCAGGCTTACACGGTGGTGCCATTACTGTGCACGTATTACTACGCGTTCAATACCACTCGTCCGCCATTTGATGATGCGCGAGTGCGTCAAGCGGTGTCGTACTCCATCATGCGTGATGTGATTACGAATGGTGTCACGCAAGTGGGCAACCTTCCTGCGTATACCTTTGCGCATCAGTACACTGCCGGTTTTGATGCGACGCCCCCTGAGTATAGTAAGTGGAGTCAGCAACAACGTGACGAGAAAGCGCGTCAGTTGTTAAAAGAAGCGGGTTACAGCAAAGACAAGCCGCTCGATTTTAAATTGCTGTACAACACCAGTGAGGCAAACAAATCGATCGCGGTTGCGATAGCGTCGATGCTACAAAAAAATCTCGGTGCAAACGTGGAGTTAGAAAACCAAGAGTGGAAGTCGTACTTAGTGGCGCGTAAACAAGGCAATTTCGATGTGATGCGTGCTTCCTGGTGCGGTGATTACAATGAAGCGTCTACTTTCCTGAGCTTACTTCGCTCAGGTTCTTCGGGTAACTTTGCACGTTACAGCAATGCAGCGTACGACAATGCGATGAACAGTGCATTGGCTGCAACCGATGAGAAAGCGCGCCAAGGATTTTACGACCAAGCTGAACGGTTGCTGGCGGCAGATATGCCCATTGCGCCAATCTATTATTACATGCAAGCGCGTTTGGTTCGTCCAACCGTGGGTGGCTTTGCAAAAAACAACGTAGAAGGGCGCATTTACTCGAAAGATCTCTACATCAAGAAGTAGCGCTCAAAACAAGCGATAAATACGAAGCCCCGAAGATGTGTCTTACGGGGCTTCTTTTTATTGTTAGCGAGCGGAGAGCTTGTCCACTAGCATTGCGATTCGTTTGCCAAGATACTCCGCCGTTGCAACATCAGAGGCATGCAACTGACCACCTTCACCACCTTGTGCAACAATACCACCTTGTACACCATAACGATTCAGGTTTTGCTCCCCAGAATTGCTGATCTTATCCAACCCGATCCACATCATGCCGTGTTGGTTAGCGAGCGTTTGTAGATATTGTAATGTGCAAGATTGGTCGCCATTCATTGCTCCACCACTGGTAAAGCCAGCCGCGATTTTGCCCGCCCATTTTTGGTAATACCAAGATTCACTGCTTGCATCGGCAAATGCTTTAAACTGCGCTGCTACACCGCCCATATAGGTCGGTGAGCCAAAGATAATCGCATCACACTCAGCAAGTTCATCCATTAGTTTAGGGTTCACAAAACGTCCCTCAATAATCTCACTGCCTTCAATTCGGTGAGAGAGGATTTCACATTCATCTTGCTGCTTAATGCCTTGTTGTTCAACGCCTGTGGCAATCGCGCGAGCAAGCTGACCAGTAACGTCGGTTTTAGAGAAATAAATAATCGCAATTTTGGACACAATGGTTCCTTTTTTCATTGTTGATTTTTAATCGTGCGACTAAGGCTAAAACCTCAAGCTAAGTTGAGGTCAAGAAGAGATTTGAGATAGATAAAGTACGAATTGGTATCTAAAGAGCTTTCTTATAGGGTAAGTCGACGGCATAACTACAGTGAATGCAATGACGATGAATGTCGTTTATAAAAGCGTTAAAGGAAGATCTTAAAGATGTAGAAAACTCTCTTGGAAACAATGATAAAGGTACTGATGCTAGTGATGATTAATAGGCGGAAAAATAGATTAAAATATGTAAACTCAGACCTGATCCAAGGCGGGAAAAGTACATTTCATCGTTTCTTAAGGCGAGGGATTATTATCATTATGGTAGGAGGCCTTTCTACAGCCTCTTCCACGGTATTTGCACACTTTATAGCGGGGGTGTTTGATGTGGATATGAATGTTCATCCAGAGAGCTTAGAAGAAAAAGTGCATGCACTACTTTTTGTTTCGTTCAGTCTTGTTTTTTACCTCTTTTATGCCCTTATCTCGCTAAATATTAGTGGGTGGCTCATAATGAAGCTAAAAATATAAGCCTAACTAAAACCATGTCCTTGTATTTTAAGGAAGATGGAACTAGTGACGATTTTTTCTTTGCTTGCACCATCTCTATTTTTTGTATTTATTTAAGGTTCGTAAAGAAGAAGCTTACTTTGGTTAAAGTGGCGCTTTTGGTTTCGGCGGTGTGTCATGTGTTTATCATGAAAGAATACAGCGGTGACCTTTCAGTTTATGCGTTTTGTCTCTTCACTGTTGTTCTCCATTAACTTTGGGTTATTTGTGACTACCAAGTGATATTAAAAAGCCGATGTAGATACATCGGCTTTTTAGTGGGTTATTTCTTTCTGCGAGTATAAATTCGAGATTTGGCTTTACTTGGCTCTGGCTTGTTTTTCGCCAGCTTTAGTACCGCTTTTTGCAAAATCTGGTTGTTTGGGTAAGTGATCAAGTTTCCGTTGTCGTGCTTAATTAACACGTGAAACATACTGATTTCTTGAATCTCACCGCAGATGTCTTCATCTTTGTCTACGACTTTAATTCGGTCACCCACTCGGTACGGGAAGACAAAAAAGATCAAAAAGCTGGCAGTGATGTTGCTCAGAATTGACCACTGCGCAATAAACGCCACACCTAATACGGCAAAAATGGACGATAGGAACAAAGACACATCGCCATAGCCAATACCTGTGATAATGGCAAAAATAGAGGCGGTCAAAAATAGCAGCGCGACATTGAAACAGCGCTGAATAAAACTCAAACGAGCCTTTTTTACACCTTTCGCTGTTGCCAAATTTAGGATGGCTCTATTTACAATCCTCTTCAGGATGCGATACGCGATCAGGACAAAAATGCCCATCAATAGTTTGTAACCGAGGGAGCCCGTAGTGAAATACTGGCTCACTTGCTCTAATTGGATCCAATCATTCATTTCTTCATCTCGACGATATCTAGAAAGCGGCTTTTATAGCTGATTTTTTGCTGTAAGTAATCACAATTTTTCTTTACACCATTTGTCTCTGTGTTGAGGTTCCACAGAGTGCTATATAAGTTAATCAAAGACTTAGTGAGTATTACAAACTCTTTGGCTTTATTACTTATATTCAACCAAAGCTGACGTGATTTTGAAAAGAGCAATCTTTGAGCTGTATCCCATATCCGACATTCTATGACGCTAGTTCCTTATAAACGAGCTGAATATGACTTTTGTCCTGATAACCTAAGGTGTATTAATTGAAATAGCTTTTAGGGCGTTGAAAAATGGAAGAAGATGAAAAGGCGATTATGATTTTATTCGTGATTGTTGGCCTTGTACTCGTTTGGGTCGCGCTTGAAGAACTTAATTATCTCGGGCTCCCAATAAAATAAGCCCCGTTAAACACAAGTTAAACGGGGCCCTTGTTTTTTATCAATGTGAATTCAGGCTAGCTAACCGCACGCACTTTGCCTTGTTTCAAATCGTTCAGCACTTGCGCTTTAGGGCCATCTGCGATGATGCTGCCTTTCTCCATCACAATTACGCGATCAACGATGTCGAGCATAGACGTTTTATGCGTAATCAGAATCAGCGTTTCACTAGGTTTCAACTGTGCTAATTGATGTTTAATGTGCATCTCTGAGCGATTATCCATCGCACTGGTTGGTTCATCCATGAGTAGAACAGGAGGACGACCCAAAAATGCACGAGCGATCGTGACTGCTTGACGTTGACCACCCGAAAGCATTGCACCGCCTTCACCAACTTGGCGTTCTAAGCCCGCTGGGTCAGATTGCGTAAACGCAGTAACACCGGCACGATTCGCTGCGTCTAGTACGTCACGGTCATCGGTTAATGGGCGACCTAGCGTAATGTTGTCGCGGATAGAACCAAAGAACAGATTCGAATCTTGCGGCACACAACCAATATTACGGCGAATGTCGACATGATGCAGTTGTGCGATGTCGGTATCATCAATGCGAACATGACCTTCCGTCGGCTGATACAAGCCCATGATGAGACGCTCTAACGTGGTTTTACCCGAACCGATACGGCCTATGATCGCTACTTTTTCGCCTGGGTTAATGGTCAAGCTCAAATCTCGAATCGACGCCACCGGTGAATCTGGGTAGTGGAAGGTCACGCGTTCAAGTTCAATTTTGCCTTGTACTATTGGACGGTGAATGTAACGTTTACCTTCTTCTTGTTCATCCGGCATTTCCATGACTTGATTGATAATTGTCATAGAAGACTTCGCTTGGTTGTAGCGCGTAGAGAGTAAGGATAACTGAACCAAAGGACCAATCGCGCGGCCGCTAAGCATGGTTGCGGCAATCAAACCACCCATGGTTAAGTCGCCCTCTGCAATCAAGTAAACGCCTAGGATGATCATCCCTACGTTACTACTTTGCTGCACAAAACCTGCTGCGTTTTGAATGCTATCCGTAATTCGGCGGCTTTTTATATTCCAGTTCGCCATGTGCGCAACTGCCTCTTCCCAGCGGTATTGGAATTGGCTTTGCGCACTGAGCATTTTTACGGTTTCTAACCCAGCCAAGCTCTCTATCAAATTGGCATATTTTTGCGATGCTAGGCGTGAACCCTCCTCAATGGAGCGGCGCAGCGGCCCTTGTATCAGTAGCGAGTGAATAATCAAAATGACCACGCCCACCATCGGTACATACACAAGATCGCCAGCCATTAGCCATATAATCACTAAGAACAAAATGGCAAAAGGCAAATCAATGAGAGCACTGACGGTCGCTGAAGTAAAAAACTCTCGAATAGATTCGAATTCTTGTAAATGGCGAGCGAAGGCACCGACCGAAGGCGGCTTCGATTCCATTCTAATCCCCATCACTTTGCTGAACAGTTTGGATGAAATCAGAATGTCAGACTTCTTGCCCGCCACATCAATGAAGTAATTTCTCAGCGACTTGAGAATGAAGTCGAACAGGAACACGACAAAGATGCCGCTTGCTAGTACCCATAGGGTTTCAAACGCAAGATTCGGAACCACTTTGTCGTACACCAAGCGAGTGAATAGCGGAGCGGCAACCGCAAAGAGGTTGATGAGAAGTGATGCGATTAAAACATCACGGTAGATGCGTTTTGACTGCCACAAGGTTGACCAGAACCAGTGGCCTTCGTTGGTTTTGAGCACTTCGGGAGAACGCTCATCGAAACGGAATTGCTTTTTAACTAAAAAGTACCGACCAGTGTATTGCTCAAGTAGGTCTTCTAATGGAATAGAGATCGGCACCATTCCACTTTCTAGGGTGGTGACTTCGGCCTCGCGTTTCTCCATATTGATGCTGTTGAGAACGCAAGAGTCACCGCCTTTAAGAACTAAGATTGCCGGCAGAATTAGGCTGGAGATGCTCTCCAGCTCTGCGCGGTTTTCCTTGGCAACCAATCCGGCCCTTTCCGCTGCTCTTGGTAGCAAAAATGGGGTCAGTTTACCGTCAGATAGCGGTAGTCCGTTGACTAGCGCTTCTGGCGAGTTAGCTAACCCATAGTAACGGCTAACGTAGATGAGCGAATTCAGTAAAGGGTCTTTCATCGTTGATAAACCTTTTTATTCCTTGTCGACGATGAATCCTTGGAATACCTCAACAAAATGTTCAGTGAGGAAGTCCAACTGGATTTGAGTTTCGATACGCGATGCGATAGTCGTAATACCAAGGTTGTGGGCAGTACGAGAGATCGACGTTAGCGTGAATTTCTGTTTTTCGTCGTGCAAGTTGTGTGTGAATAGGTAATCGAGCTTCACATAGTTCGGGCGGAACTCTTGGATGTATTCCAAAGATTGGAAGTTACGTCCGTAGTTATCTACGCCGAACTCAGCACCTGATTGGCGAATGGCATTACATAACAGTGCTGTGTGGTGAGGCTGATCGATAAAGCATTCCTCTGGAATTTCAAAGTGTAGCTTAGAGGCCACTTTGGCGTGTTTTTCCAGCATGCTAGTTGTCCAGCGAATAAACGATGGTTGAGACAAGCTGCTTTGCGCGATGTTAATCGCGACTGGGTCATTAAGTTCACCACTTTCTAGCATCTTAATCATTGATTCAATGACATACTGGTCAAAGATGTTGGTGGCGTCTAACTGTTCTAGTGCGAATAGGTATTGATTCGCACGATACGTTTCACCATCTTTTTCGATGCTTGAAAATACTTCGTTGTGGAATACTTTACCCCATGTGTTTTTCGCAGCTTGGAAACGGAATTTAACCCAATCACTATGAATGGCTTCTTCAACCAACGCTTTCCATTGCTGTTTACCCATCAAACTAGAAGGTGTATCACTGCCAATGAAGCCGTATGGCTTGTCTGGTTGCGCTTTGGCTTTCGATAGTGCGTTGTCCACCATCGAGAGGATTTCAGAGCGCGTTTTCTGATCTTTGCTGTGTGCAACCCCTAGTGACGCTTTAGGTTTTGCTAAGCCTGTTGGGTCAGTATTTAGGCCGTTCACACAATTGACGATGCTGTCCGATAAAATGCGTAACTCGCTCTCATCCATATGAGGGAAAAGCAAGCCGAACTCATCACTAGACAAGCGAGCAATAGTGGCACCCGGTACATCAATGGTGTTTTTCAAACGTTGAGACAGTTCTTTAACGTGGGCATCTGCGCGTTGGTAATCTTTGGTCTCGTAAATGTCCCCAATGTATTCAGCATGGAGTAGCGCGATACCCCCTTGCGTTTGCTCTGCAAGCCATTGGTCGATTTGGTTGATGTAGAATGAGCGGTTACCCAATTTAGATATAGGATCGAGGTAAGCCTGAGCACGCAGACGTTGCGCCTCTTTGGCTTGCTCTTTGAATGATAGCTCGATTTGAGCAGACATCATGTTAATGCCATCTACCACCGCGATAAGATCTTTGGTTCTTGGACGAGCAAGCGGTTCACCAAATTGGTTATTCGCGATTTCATGCATTTTATTTACGATGGCCGTTAATGGTTTTAGCGAGCGACGTAGGATGTATGAAATTGCCACTAAACCAGCTAGAAAAATAACACTGAATACAGACAGCAAGCCAATAAAACCTTGCCAGAGCTGCTCGTAAGCTGCGCCTGGGTGGCTAATGATTTCTACTTCGGCGAGCTGCATCCAACCACTGGTCACAACACGCTTATCGTGAATCGCTTTAAATAGATTCATGTCGATAAACCATTGTGGCACCGTACTTGGTTTAACTGGGTAAGTACGCACGATCTGGTAGTCAGAATCTAATGCTGTAAGACGAACAACGGAGTAGGTGCTGCCGTCAAACAGAGCATTAATCACGGACTCAACCGCGACTTTATCTTTGTCCTTTAGGTAAGGAGCCAGTGCCAAACCTACGGTGTTAATAGTGTTGTTGACCTCTGAACGTTGCTGTTGCTCCAAGCTGTCTCGAGTCGTGTTGAATTGGATTACGAATACTGATGCCAACAAGAGTATAAAGACCGTAACCATCCCCACCACAAGCTTCTTATATAGGGTCATGTTTCTCACTCGTCATAGTTAATTTTAGGTTTATTTAACTGCAACTTACGTTCGCGCGAGCGTAAGTCATTCCAAAGGCTCAACCGTGATGCTTTCCCTGCCAGCTCTCCAGTGCTAGCAGATGACTTCATCAACCACAGGTTTGTACCATTAAAACTGTATATCGGTAGCAAGTCGCTACGCTTAGAGGCTCGGACAATGTCAGGATTGATATTATCGAGAATGAGCGGCTCAGAACTTGGGGTAGGGTAGTAAGCTAATACCATGTGAAACTGATTCAGTTCGATGGCTTTTACGTATATTAGCCGCATCTTTGAATCTGGTATTCCTAGCTCGAGTAAAGAGAAGTACTTAGCAATAGTGAAATCTTCACAGTCTCCTGCGTTACTCCCTAAAAATTCGAGTGGCGTAGCCCAATAATCTGTCTTTCCCCACAGTTTTATGTCGTCAACGAAATACAGCTGATTAAAAAAGTCGTTAACGCCAGCGAGCTGTTCATGAGTCTCTAATTGTTTAAATAAGTCGAGGTTCTTTCGCCATGTATTTACGCGCAATCCCGCACGTTCGCCGTACACCGCTGTGACCGTATTGACCCATCGTTGTTCTTTGCTGTTCAGCGCACCAAGTTGGAACGACAAACAACTTAAGCTGATTAATAATGTAACTTTACGCTGCAAATTGGCTCGCATATTCGACTCATATCACAAGTATACTCTTCTAGAGAGTTCGTCAGTGAGAAATAAGTGCTTTTTATTTAATCACTTATCGCTCAATACTCCCTATCGCGAGTGTCTTAATGTGGTTTACTCCTTCAAGGCGTTAGTTTTGGCACTTAAGATAGGCTTAAGTAGATACTCCAAAACGGTTCGCTTCCCTGTGATGATATCGACCGATGCTGTCATTCCTGGAATGATTGGTAAATCTGCATCTTGACCAAAGTTTGTTTTTTCGGTGCGTACACGAACAATGTAGAAGCTGTTGCCTTCTTCATCTTGAGTGGTATCCGCGCTGATATGTTCCAACTCACCCTCTAAACCGCCGTACTTTGTGAAGTCGTAAGCTGTAAATTTCACGATAGCATGAAGATCTGGGCGTAAAAATGCGATGTCTTTTGGCGCAATTTTCGCCTCTACCAATAGTGTGTCTTCTGTTGGTACGATCTCGACGATATCCATACCAGGTTGGATAACACCACCGACAGTATTGATGTTCAGTGTTTTGATTTTGCCTGTTACTGGCGAATTCACAACCGTTCGGTTTACTCTATCTTCCAAGCCCACCGCTGATTCAACCAAAGCAGATAACTGGTCTTGGGCGCTGTTGAGTTTCTCTTGCTGTTCAGAGCGGAATTTGAGTGCAACATCAATACGGTTGAGCATGGATTCTCGAATCGCTGATTGCAATACGGGAATCTTGAGCTCACTGGACGTCATTTCACGACGGGTATCGTTGACTTGGCGCTGTAATTTGAGCAGTTCAATACGAGGAACAACGCCCTCGTCTGCCAAAGGTTTGGTGATATCGAGTTCTTTTTTCGCGTATTGGTAGCTTTGACGCAAGTTCCTTACTCGCGCTTGGATCTCTACCAAGTCCTGCTGCTTTTGCTGCACTTGTTGGTCAATAACAGAAAGTTGGTTGCGCAAATTATCTAGATCTTCGCGATATTCTGCTTTTTGACGCTGTGTGAGTTGAGGTCGAGTCTCTTCCAAGGTTGGTGGGAAGGTCAGTTTACCGTAATCAAGTAGTACACTTTGACGCCAGTTTTCCGTTTCAAAATCACGATTAACGGCAACACTGTTAATAGAAGCGGATAGTTGCAGCACAGATGCGGTAAGGTTGGCAACTTGTTGCTCACGTTCACGAAAATCTGAGCGAAAGCGGGTGTCATCAATAAGCAGTAACTGTTGGCCTTTTTCAACCAACTGACCTTCTTTGACCAAGATTTCTTTGACTAAGCCACCTTCTAAGTTTTGGACTACTTGTATCTGTGAGGAGGGAATCACTTTGCCTTGACCAACCGTGACTTTGTCGATTTCAGCCCAAGATGCCCAACCTATTGCTGCAATGAAAAATAGCACCATAACCCAGAGCATAAAACGCGCGCTGTTGGGGGTATTGAGGAGCAATGCTGCAGTTTTGTCATCAACAAAATCCAACTCTTCATCGTTGAGTTTGTTGTAGTTATCTCGGCTCATCACAGTCCCTGCTTATATAATTACGGATTATCTTTTTGATCTTATTATTATTAACCGATCATGTCAGCATGCTCGGCTAATAAAATATGAGAAGAGGGTTATTCTCTCTTCAAATGAGCTTTCTTACACTTTCTAAATCAAACAAAAGCATAATTAGCGCCGGAGTATAGCTATTACGCCTTGAACTTGGCTTTATCCAACTGATGTTTTTTTAGTTTGTCGTACAAGGTTTTGCGTGATACCTGTAATTCTAGTTGAACCTCTTTGAGTCTGCCGCGATGTCTTTGCAATGCATCGAATAACAAGCAATATTCAAAGTATTCTGTGCGCTGAGTCATACTCTGAATTTCAAGACTTTTCTCACTGTTCCAATCTTCCATTCTAAAAGTATCTGGCTTGAGGGCACGAAGTTCAGCAAATTGGCGTAGCTGCTTAACGTTTTCTGGCCATTCGAGACTGGTGAGGTGTTTGACCTCTTCTAGGCTGATATGTGGCGGCTGTAACTGATATCGACTCGCTGTGTGGCGCACAAAATGCTTGTATAAAGGCCCTATATCTTCCTTTCTTTCATCGAGCGTCGGTAAGTGAATTAGAGTCGCCAGGGATTTTAGAGGTGGCTCGGCTTGGGTGGTCGCGCCAAAAACACGTTCAAGTTTTGGGTGCTTGAACAAGTATTCCCATTGCTCAAATGATACATGCTCTGCGCTATGTAAGTACAAACTGCAGTGGCGTTTTCCTTCACTTAAGCGGTGTATGGCTTTGTCGAGCGCTTCTAATGAAAGCTCATAGAGGTCTTCACCAGAAGCGGCGATTAGCTCACTATCTGGTGTTGCATGTATGTCGTGGGCAAATTGTGCAGCGAGTCGCCGACCCGTACCATCTTGACCTACAAAAATGAGCGGCTGGCTTGTAGGCGCACTGATCAAGGCGCGACGAATGCTCACCATGGCCTTACTGTGACCAATCATTTTCGGACCAACATGAGTTTGCATGTCGAGCTCTTTCTTAAGCCAGATGTTTTCTTGCAACAAGTTCAGTTTATCGCTGGCATTGTTGAGCGATTTCATGAGCTGTTCCGTTGAAAACGGTTTTTCTAGAAAGTCGTACGCGCCGCTTTTCATCGCATCTACCGCGGTTTTCACATCTCCATGTCCAGTAAGTACGATGAATTGAAAGTGATCGTTTTTGCTTCGCAAAGTTCGCATAAACTCCAAGCCATCCATCACGGGCATATGGATATCGGTAATGATAATCGCAGGTGTATTTGAGTCGATTACGCGTAAGGCTTCTACTGCGTTTGGTAAGCAGGTGACGTCTATCCCTTCAATCAGCAGGGCTTGAGACACGGCATCACGAATGTGTGGTTCGTCATCAACAAAGAAAACTGGGTTATTCATGGTCGTTTTCCACTTCTGGGGTACGTTTATTCTGATTGACTATTGGTAGCGTCACGATAAAGGTCATCCCTCCTGCTTGTTGTTCTGTGTTCTGATGTTTATAGGCACAGAGGGAGCCGTGATAGCTCTCTATAATCCGCTTGGAGATTGTTAAACCTAATCCAAGACCCTCCGGCTTAGTCGTAAAAAATGGGTCGAACACTTTTGCTAGGGCTTCGTCTGACATCCCTGGCCCGTTATCGGAAACAAGAATGTCGCAACTGTCATCATGACACTGAACAGCAATGGATATTTGCGGATCGATACAGTGGTTTTCCATCGCTTGTGCCGCGTTGTGGAAGAGATTGATCAGCACTTGTTCTAATTCAACGCTGTGAATGGCCAGCTTCACATCATAGTCGATGGCCGGAACTTTTAGTGTTACTCCTTGCTTAATAAGCTTGTTGCTCAAAATGCTGGTGGCAGTATGTACCGCGTCGTGCAGTACTGAGATTTCATTGTGTGAATCGTGCGTGGCTTTCCGAGTAAAGACTTTTAAGCGGGCAATGACTTCCGAAATGGTGTCATTGAGTGTCAGCATTTTGCCCAAATTGTCAGCGACCATTGGGTATTTTTCCATTGCCAACAAACGCTGCGAGTTTTCGGTATAGGTTCTTAGTGCGGAGAGTGGCTGATTTATCTCATGATTAATACTGGCTGATAGCTCGCCCAACAGTGCCAATTTCGCGGCTTGCGTCAGTTCTTGTTGTGTTTGTTTAAGCTCTTGTTGGCTTTGCTCATATTGGCGGATGGTCTGTTGTAGTTTTTGGTTGGCTTCACTCAGAACTAGTGTCCGTTGCACTACTTTTTCTTCTAGGCTCACATTGAGATGGGCAAGGCGTGCTTTGTTAACTAGGGTTTGGAACCACGCTAACGCAATTAGAGCAATGAGCGCATATAAGATCAGGAAGACGATATCGGCCTGTAAAACGGCGGCAAGAACGCTGTTGTGGTTAATTAAGGCAACGACGCGAAACCCTTTATCCAATAAATGTGTTGCGTATGCGAGGTAATTCGGTGATAGAAGCAATTGATTGTCATCAAACTCCGTGACACCACTGTGTGCCGTTAACTCACCAAAATATTCGGGTAAGGTATCGCCATATTGACGCGTTTCAGTAAGTTCATTTATTGCGCTCGATGACAGTGGGAAAAGTGCACGATAGCGCCAGTCTGGTAAATTGCTCATAAACACGACATTGTGTTTATCTGTAATGAGTACGTCAGTCGTGGTTTGCGAAAGGCGCTGTTCTAATTGCTCCAAATTCACTTTTACTGTTATCACGCCAACGACTTCCTCATTTACCCACAGCGGAGATGAGAAGAAGTACCCACGTTTATTCGAGCGCACGCCTAATCCAACATATTGAGCGGGCTCACCGCGTCGCGCATTTTTAAAATAGGGGCGATAGCTAAAGCTAGAGCCAACAAACGTATCTTCTTGCTGAAAGTTACTTGAGGCTATGACTAACCCGGTACGGTCATGAACGTAAATCGTATCGGCCAAACTTTGCTTCAACCAATCTGATAACAGTAGGTTGAGCTCTTGAGAGGGCGTTCCGCGCTCGACTGCTTTGAGTAGTCTTGGGTCGTGACTTAATAGGTTTGGTATCTGTTCAAACTTTGCCAGTTCGTAGTCCACTTCTTGTGATACTTGCGCGGCTTGTCTCTCTAGCTTTTGTTGCCATTGATCATGTTGGTATTGAGTTGCGTAATGATGAGTAAGCGCAAGCCCTGAAATGCCAACGGCACACAGTAGCAGTAAAAAATGACGTAGGGCTTTGGGGTTGAGTAAGTTCACGATCGGCTCACTGGTTTTTTGTGTCATGGTATCAAATGACGCACTGTGATGCTGTGAGCGGCAACGATAACAAGCACAATGATGTCCTTGTATTTCCTCAGTATCGGGAGCACAATCGACAAAAACGAGTGAAGGAGTAAAGATGGAACTTGCTGATATTCGTCGTGAGTACACCAAAGGTGGGCTGCGTCGTAAAGATTTGAAAGCTGATCCTATTGATCAATTTAATCTGTGGCTAGAGCAAGCAGTTGAAGCGGGTTTAACGGACCCGACTGCGATGACAGTTGCAACGGTTGATGAAAATGGCATGCCGTTTCAACGCATTGTTCTATTGAAAAACGTCGACAAAGGTGGTTTTGTGTTTTACACCAACCTAGGCAGTCGCAAGGCCCAGCAGCTAGAGCATAACAGCAATATTAGTTTGCACTTCCCTTGGCATCCGTTAGAGCGCCAAGTTCATATTACTGGTGTGGCTGAAAAGCTTACCGCCGTAGAGAATATGAAATACTTTACTTCTCGTCCTAAAGAGAGCCAGTTGGCCGCAATCGCGAGCAAACAAAGTAGCCGTATTTCTGCCAGAGGTGTGTTGGAAGGTAAGTTTTTAGAGCTAAAACAGAAGTTTGCTAAGGGTGAAATACCAGTACCAACCTTTTGGGGTGGCTTTCGCGTAAAACCAAAGAGCATCGAATTTTGGCAAGGTGGCGAACATCGCCTTCACGATCGTTTTCTTTTCTCCCAGCATGATGGAAGTTGGGACATTGATCGTCTAGCGCCATAGGCTTATGGTCCCTCATGAATAAACAAACACCGCCGAATTGGGGCGGTGTTTTTGTAGGTAGAAGCGATGCGAATTATCGCTCTCCATTCAACACAACCGATAATTGATGCTTAAGCAGCGTTTTGGGTACAACAGAGCCGTAGCCTGCTTCCATTGCTTTATCTATTAGCTCGTTCTTGCTGTTCGCTGCAAACTTATTACGTAAGCGTGCGACGTGACCTTCAACGGTTTTTGTTGATATGCCCATGACCTGAGAGATAAATTGAGGCTTTTTGCCATAGAGCAAGAGGAAAAGCGTTTCTTGCTCGCGGCATGTGAGCTTCTCTGGTTTTGGTTGTAAGTCAGAAAAACGAAAGATGGATTGTTGATTTGGGTTGGTACTGATTGCACGACAAACCCAATACCCGACTTCAATCACGGCGGTGTCGGTGAGTTCCCTTCCGTAGAAAATGGTGCCTACGATGTCGCCTTTGTCATCTCGCCACGGTGTTTTAGTAAATATATGTGCTCGCCAGCGGCCATCTGGATAAGGGTGGATATCCAGAATTTTGAGTGACTCGCCAGTTTCGAGAACGTGTTTATCTTGGCGTTGAAATTCTTGCGCGCATTCAGTGGTTGGGCTGGCCATATCAAAATCAGTTTTACCCAAGCACTCCTCGGGCGATGTGTGCCCTAACAGTTCTGCGTATTCCTGGTTTACGTATAGGAATACCGAATCTTTATCTTTGCATCCCCAACAACCTGGTAGCTGTTTAAGGAGGGATTGTTCTATGGTATCGACTGAAATATTCACAAAAGGACTCACTACATACTGCTTATACCAATACAGAGACGTCCGTGTTATATGGCTCGTATTGATGTTGCCAAGTAGGCAGTTACGTTGCTAGAACACGTTCGTTGATTGGCGCTCAATCCAATTAAATTCATGGTGTTCGATGTTTTCGTCAGGTAGTCATAGACAACGACGGAATGGAACGAAGAGTTTAATTGGGAAAATGGTCTGTTTCATTACAGATATGTGCGCTCACGGATGTCCGCCTAATGTTCGGCTTACAACTCGTATCGTCCTTGATCATGCTTCCTACAACTCAGTTGTAATGTGGTTGACGTTCATATCACTTGTGAGTGAAAGAGCAGCACCTAAGCATATGAGAGGGACAGTGAGACAAAAGCTATGATATCAGCTTATGCCATTGTTTTCATTGTTGAGAAGCGAAAAAAAAGCCAGCCTGAAGACGGGCTGGCAACACAAGATATAATCTTGTCGACGTGTAGAAGAGGTTCTAAATTACCTAGCGAGGGTCTGCTAAGTAAGTTAGAGGTATCAATGAGATACCGAGAGCTTTAGATCGTATGCATCTTAAAGCTCGATAACTAATGTATTGAATCAGAAGCATATTAGTAAGGGGGGAAATCCCTCTATGTTGAGTTTAAGCGTGGGTTTCGATCCGTTTCAGGGACGACCTATCTAATATGGAGCACGATGTTTTACAAAATAACGGATTGTTCGGTAATAAGGATCTTTACATTGATTGATTATGCATACGTAAGGTGTTGCCTATCTATCCGTTTTTGTTAATAAAATTGGTTGCTCACTGACCGTAAATTAACCTCGCATGATCATCGTTCCGGAACTATGATCATGTAAATGAACTTGATCATGCTGATTTGATCTTGTCGATTGAGTTGGGTAAAAGTTGCAACCCAACAAAGAAGGTATATGATGCGAAGACGTAAGCTGACGGTGTAAAGACGACTGTTTAAAATGAGTGACTCCGATAACCAAAAAATCCTTTCATATCAAGAGATTATGCTACCAAAGCCGGCGGAGCTGATCACACTTCCGTCTTATATGGATTGCCACGATCATTCTTATACGCAGATCGTGATTGGTTTAAAAGGGCAAGCCGAATTTGAAGTGCGCGGGCGAGGTAATCTTGTCGGCCCTGGTCAAGGTTGTGTGGTCACCGCATGCTCTGATCATGCTTTCGGTGGCGTCATCAATCAATCGGATATTTTGGTGCTGAATATGCCCAAACCGACAAATGATGATCCTGAAATGCTTCAAAAAATCAATAACCTGGAGAGAGACCATGTCTACTTCCAGTTAGATAGTCAAATTCAGAAGCTGATACAGATGTTGGTTCAGGAAATGCGAAACCATCCGGATGACCTGCTGTTAAGTCGTGCGTGTAACGACACTGTGATTGCGTTAATGCAGCGCCATATCTCGGCATTTGAGACCAGTCGAAAAGAGTCGCGCTTTGATTTGGAGGCGATTGATCGTTACATTGAGCAGCACCTGAATCATAAGATTAGTGTGGCTCAATTGGCCGGGCGAGTGTTTCTTGGGGAAAGTCAGTTCCATTGCTTGTTTAAAGAGCAGATGGGGATTACACCTCATCAATATGTTCTCGGAAAGCGAATCGACATGGCTCGTGAATTAATCGAGCAAGGTCACCTTTCTTTAGGGCAAATTGCCGAGTTTACTGGCTTCTCAAGCCAGAGTACTTTTACTCATACTTTTACTCGCTTACAGGGAATATCACCTTCCCGTTATAAAAAACAAGTTGGATAACAACGCGTTTTTTAGGTCAAATAATCATCAAATTAGAATAAAGCCATGCACTATGCATGGTTTTTTATGTTTTATTCACGTGATCTATCTCTCGTTTTTTTAAATTCTCTGTTCTTTACAGTAGCTGATATGCCACTTGATCCTACATTTTCTCTTAGAACGAGCTCTTCACAAAAATCTTATTGATATTCTTGATATTTTGTTGTGAATGCAATGAAAAAATTAAAATTTACAACACAAAATATTACCTATTTGAATGTGACTATGTGGATGTTTTGTTATAAAAGCGAGTTTTTGGCAAAAATGTCGTAGTTTTTGACAAGTATTCTTATCGGCCTCAAAATACACTGCCAGCCATTGATAATCCTCGAAGCGGTTTTCGAGGAGTGAGATTGAGGAACACACATGTTTACAGCTACGAACGTGTTGACACCGGAATTTATCGGGCAGCCGCTTGATAAGTTGTGGTCACTGATCTCGCCATTATATATGGTGGACGAGTCTCAATGGCTAGAGCAACTATTGCCACTAGCGACGCCGACAGAGGATGAAAAATCGGCGATCACTACCCAAACGACCCACCTTATCGAAGCCATTCGTGCCGATAAGAAGTCAATCCAGATGATTGATGCTTTATTGCTGGAATACAGCTTAGATACTCAAGAAGGTATCTTTCTGATGTGTCTTGCAGAAGCATTAATGCGCATCCCAGATGCCGCGACAGCAGATTCTTTGATTAAAGATAAGTTGAGTGTCGCAGACTGGAAATCTCACCTGAAGAACTCTGACTCTGTGTTTGTTAACGCATCAACATGGGGCCTCATGCTAACAGGTAAAGTGGTTGGTCTTGGTGAGCAAGGCACCCAGAGCCCAGGTCAGGCTGTAAACCGTCTGGTAAATAAATTCTCTGAGCCTGTGATTCGTAAAGCCATGTATCAGGCAATGAAGATCATGGGTCACCAGTTTGTTCGTGGTCGTACGATCGAAGAAGCGCAGAAGAACGGTCGTCCAATGCGCGACAAAGGTTTCACCTACTCATTTGATATGTTAGGTGAGGCGGCGTTAACTACAGCGGACGCGAACAAGTACTTCAAAGATTACCTAATGGCGATCGAAGCGGTAGGTCGAGAAACTTACGGCAATGACACCAGCCCTGCGCCTTCGATTTCCATCAAGCTTTCTGCATTACACCCGCGCTACGAAGTCGCAAATGAAGAACGTGTAATGACAGAGTTGTATGACTCACTAATGCAACTACTAAAACGTGCTATTGAAGTCGACGTTGCAATCACAATCGATGCAGAAGAGGCGGATCGCCTTGAGCTCTCTCTGAAGCTATTTGAGAAAGTGTACCGTAGCGATCTTGTGAAAGGTTGGGGCAAGTTTGGTTTGGTTATTCAAGCCTACTCAAAACGTGCGCTACCAGTCTTGGTGTGGCTAAATGCACTCGCAAAAGAGCAAGGTGACGTTATTCCTCTGCGTTTGGTTAAAGGCGCGTACTGGGACAGCGAAATCAAGTGGTCTCAACAAGCGGGTTATGCAAATTACCCAGTATACACTCGCAAAGAAGCGACGGACGTTGCATACCTAGCTTGTGCTCGTTTCCTACTTAGCGAAGGTGTTCGCGGTAATATCTACCCACAATTTGCAAGCCACAATGCTCACACAGTTACGGCAATTGCTGTCATGGCGGAGCACAAAGAATACGAGTTCCAGCGCCTACATGGTATGGGTGATTCACTGTATAACCATGTTATGAAAATGTACGGTCAGCCAGTACGTATTTATGCTCCTGTCGGTAGCCATGCTGATCTTCTTCCGTACTTGGTTCGTCGTCTGCTTGAAAATGGTGCGAACAGCTCGTTTGTACACCGTCTAGTTGATGCGCGTTGTCCGATTTATGAGTTGACCCATCACCCTGTGGATGTGTTGACGGGTTTTGACACGCTACACAACGACAAAATTCCATTGCCTGCCGATATTTTCCCTGAGCGTAAGAACTCATATGGCGTCAACATTGATATCGACAGTGAGGCGAAGCCATTTGAAGCGCAGGTCGAAAGCTTCATGGACAACCAGTGGGTTGCAGGCCCGATGATCAATGGTGAACGCTTTGCCGAAAGCATGATCAAGGAAAATGCGGCTGAGATCATCACCGCACCGTACGATCGCCGAATTGAAGTCGGCAAAGTGGCATTTGCAACACTTGATCATGTTTCCTCTGCAATTGATGCGGCGCAAACTGCTTTCTCTGATTGGAAAGGTGTTCCTGTTGAGCAAAAAGCGGCTTGTTTAGAAAAGCTTGCTGACTTAATGGAAGAAAATCTGGCTGAGCTGGTGGCGATTTGTCACAAAGAAGCGGGCAAGACGATTCACGATAGTATTGATGAAGTTCGTGAAGCAGTGGATTTCTGTCGTTATTACGCGAAACAAGCGCAAAACCTACAGCCATTTGAGCTAGAAGGCTTTGACGGTGTGAAACGCATTTCTAGCCGTGAAGGTCTTGGTGTGTTTGTGTGTATCAGCCCTTGGAACTTCCCGTTGGCTATCTTCCTTGGTCAGGTAACGGCAGCACTGATTGCAGGTAACACTGTGGTTGCAAAACCTGCTGAGCAAACAAGCTTAATTGCCGCTCGCGCTATTGAATTAATGCTTGATGCGGGTTTCCCTGCTGGTGTGATTCAGTTACTTACTGGTCGCGGCGCTGAGATCGGTCATGCACTGACTTCTCATGATGCTATTGCTGGTGTGGCATTCACTGGCTCAACGGCAACGGCGCAACGCATTAACGTCACGCTCGCGGAGCGCAGCGCGAAACCGGTTCCGTTTATTGCGGAAACAGGTGGTCAAAACGCAATGATCGTGGACAGTACTGCATTGCCAGAGCAGGTGGTGCGTGATGTGATTCGTTCGGCGTTTGCATCTGCTGGTCAGCGTTGTTCTGCCCTTCGTGTTCTATTTGTACAAGAAGATGTAGCAGACCGTATGATCAACCTGATTCAAGGTGCGATGAATGAGCTGTATGTTGGTTTACCTTACCTACACAAAACGGATGTTGGTCCGGTTATCGACAGCAATGCAAAACAAAAACTCCTTGCTCACCTTGAGCAAATGAGCAAAACACAGACTAAAGTCGCTCAGCTACAGCTGGATGAATCGTGCCAGCATGGTGACTTTGTCTCACCAAGTGCGTTTGAAATCTCGGGCATCGATGTGCTGAAAGAAGAACAATTTGGTCCAATCTTGCACATTGTTCGCTTTAAAGCGTCTGAATTACCGAACGTGGTTGCGCAGATCAACAGAACGGGTTTTGGCTTGACGATGGGTATCCATAGCCGTAACGAAACCACGTACCGTTGGATTGAGAAACATGCACGAGTAGGTAACTGCTACATCAACCGAGACCAAGTTGGCGCTGTGGTTGGTGTACAGCCGTTTGGTGGTCAAGGCTTGTCGGGTACTGGCCCGAAAGCTGGTGGTCCACACTACCTATTCCGCTTTACTCAACATCTTCTTGCTCAAGCAGAAAACGCATAAGGAGTCGCATTATGGTTCATCAGATCACCTATTTTAAAGATGCATTCTCTGCGTGGGAGCAGTGGAATCTGACTGATTTTGATTACAAATGCGAGCATGTTCTGGCATTTAAATCTGCACTAGAAGGGCAGCAGTCTACCGTTGCCAAAGTGGTTTCTTACCACTTGCAACAAGCATCAGCTCTTCTTGCAGAAACTCACCAGTTAGTTGGCCCTACAGGGGAAACTAACGAACTGTATGCCGCAGGACGCGGTGTGGCTTTGGTGATTTGTGAAAACAACATCGAGCCTGCTGATAATGCGTTATACAGTGCTTTTGCGATGATCACCTGTGCCTTAATTGCAGGCAACAGTGTGGTCGTTTGCAGTGACAATGCAGAGCTAAACCAATTGGTTAAGCAAGCTGTAGCGTTGGCAAACTTCCCATCTAACTTAGTCCAGGTTGTTGCGTACGATGCGTCTGCCCCGTTGCTTGAGAGCGATGTACGTAGTGTGGGTTATGTTGGGCGTTCACAGGTTGAGCATGCGCTCAATCTTCAACTAGCTAAGCGTGACGGTGCAATCGTCGGCTTAGTTTCTGAAACGGATTTAGAGTCACCGAAATTGGCTCATGATCCTCATCTCTCGTTGCGCTTCATTACTGAGCGCACTCGAACGATAAATATTACCGCGGTGGGTGGTAACGCAACTCTACTCGAGTTGGGGAACGAAACTCACTAACCTGACTTGTAATGCCAATCTGGAGTAACTGGACTGAGAGCCGGTCCAGATTGGTTTTTTATACTCTGATGTATTGCTGAGACGGTAAAATATCAGGGCAGGCAAGGAAGGAAATAATTATAACGAGGACTATCTAATGATAGAAAATAGCTTTGCTATCACGTCCACTTTTGTGGCGTATTTACTGATTATGGTTGCTATTGGCGTTTACGCGTATAAGAGGACTTCCAATTCATCTGACTACTTCCTAGGTGGCCGTAGCCTAGGTCCGTGGCCTGCTGCATTATCTGCAGGTGCTTCAGACATGAGTGGTTGGTTGCTGCTAGGCTTGCCTGGCTATGCGTACGCTGCGGGTATCGAGGCCTTCTGGTTAGCCGGCGGTCTACTTCTTGGTACATGGGCAAACTGGCTCATCAGTGCAAAACGCCTCCGTACCTACAGTATCCAAACTGACGCGCTAACGTTGCCAGAGTTCCTGTCACGTCGCTTCAACGATAAGTCGAAACTGATTCAGACAATCTCTGCGTTTTTCATTCTTCTATTTTTCCTTTTCTACACCAGCTCAGGTTTGGTCGCAGGGGGCAAACTGTTTGAGACGGTATTCGGTCTAGATTATACCTACGCTGTTATCATCGGTACGGTGTGTGTCGTTTCTTACACACTATTCGGTGGTTTCCTAGCGGTATCTTGGACTGACTTAGTGCAAGGTCTTCTAATGGCGGCTGCGCTAATGATTGTTCCTATAGCGGTAATGGACGGTGGTTTAGGTCAGCTAAGTTCTGATCTACATGACATCAACCCAGAACTTGCAACGCTATGGAATGACGCGAAAGGCGAACCATTATCTGCGATTGCCATTATCTCTCTAGCGGCGTGGGGCCTTGGTTACTTTGGTCAGCCACACATCCTAGCGCGTTTTAAAGCGTCTCGTTCAAACAAAGATCTAACGACTGCACGTCGTATCGCAGTGATTTGGACGGCACTATCTATGGTTGGTGCAATGCTTGTTGGTCTTGTTGGTCTGGTTTGGGTTACGGGTCATCCGGGTACTCAACTAGAGGACGGTGAGAAGATCTTCATGCTATTGGTTAACGCAGTATTCCACCCTGTCGTTGCGGGTATGTTGTTAGCAGCAATCCTAGCGGCGGTAATGAGTACCGCTGACTCACAGCTCCTTGTTTCATCTTCAGCGCTTGCAGAAGATTTCTACAAGCAAGTATTCAAGCCAGAAGCATCTTCTGAAGAAATCGTAATGATTGGTCGTATCGGTGTTATCGTTATTTCGCTTGTTGCGCTATTCCTAGCGATGACGCCTGATAGCTCAGTACTCGGTCTTGTATCTTACGCTTGGGCTGGTTTTGGTGCGGCATTTGGTCCTGCGGTTGTACTTAGCCTTTACTGGAGCGGTATGAACCGTAACGGCGCGTTAGCAGGTATTCTTGTTGGTGGTATCACTATCGTAGTTTGGAAGCAGCTAACTGGCGGTTGGTTTGATGTGTACGAAATCGTACCGGGCATCATCTTCTCTACGCTTGCCATCATTGTGGTAAGTAAAGCAACGGGTGGTGCTGCGCAAGACGTGTTAGACCAACACCAGTCGTTCGAGAAAAAACTGGTTGAACTAGACTAGTAACTTCCCGTATATGAACACAAAGCCCGCTATTTTAGCGGGCTTTGTTTTATCTGAAACTTAATTAACGTTAATGGTGGTAGCTTGAGATCAGAGCTTAGCATTGCTCGGTTAGATTGGAGTGTTAGTCGCGACGAATTTTGGAGTAAATAACGGTGTTACTCAACTCTCCCGATGTAGTCAGACGTTCGTTTCTGAGCTCTCCTTCGAACTCATAACCACAGCGCTCGGCTACAGCCCGGCTCTTTTGGTTGGTGCTATCAGCATGAATTGCGACTCTCTTGGCGCCCAAGTCATCAAACGCATAGCGCTCAACTTCGAGCACAGCCTCGGCAACATAACCATTGCCAACGGCAGCATTATCTAACCAATAACCTATCTCAAAGGATGGTACGTCGGGATCTCGAATCATCAGGCCGACCGCACCCAGTAAGCGATCGCTTTCCTTTTCAATCATGTAGTAACGCAGCTCTTCTTCGAAGTTTTCAAAGTTTGCGATGGCTTTCTCTGTCCCTTCTATCATCGCTTCTAATGTCAGCACATGAGGCACCCACGGCAGATAGACTTCGAGAGTTTTTTGGCTACGAACGACAGCTTGATGCGCCTCTTCGGCTCGTTCTAAACAAGCAGGGATGAGTTTGAGACGTTTCGTTTCCATGCCGACTCTCCTATGGGTGAAAAATGAACGGAAAATCATTTAAACAGATGTACTTAGAATGATCTAGTCAACGCCGTCATATTATTCACTTGGTTTGCCAGAGAGAAACTGAGAGAATCGAACCGTTATCAAACCAACTAGGTTCATTATGAAACTTTTAGTAAGAAACTTGGCTCGTCACATGACCGAGCAAGATATCCGCAAATTATTCTCAGCGTACGGCAAAGTAGAACTGTGTTCGCTAGTGCTTGATCAAGACACGGGTTTGTCGAAAGGCTTCGGTTTTGTCATCATGCCGGACGAAGCAGAAGCCATTTCTGCTCTTGAAGCACTGAATTTGACGAACGTAGAAAAAAGCAAAATTCGCGTGAAAGTCGCACAAGACTAATACAGAGAAAAGCCAGCGTTATTGCTGGCTTTTTTGTCTTTCTATTTAGAGACCAAATTGGCAACATTCTAGAATGTCTTCTCTTTTCGTTTTAGCGAGATTGATCATCAATTCTCTCTTCAAGTTGTTTCATTAAATCCTTTAACTGTAGAGAATCGAAATTGTCTGAATTCGGCACTTGGTAAGCGTCGTTGACTGTGTAGAGCATCAAACTTTTGCTAGAGAAGAACTCTTTCTGTATTTGGACTTTGACAATGTCATCAAGAGGTAGACGGAAGTAAACCGTTGAGCCCTGGCGGTACTTCAAGGTGTTGGTGCTTGCATCGATATCTAGCGTTTTAGGATTGAACGCGCGGCGCGTGAAGTACGTTGAGAGCAGTTTCAATCCTATTATTGTGAGTGCTACGAGTCCAAACTCGACGATCTTGTCTGCTAGGTAGGAAAAATAGAACAGCGACAACAATACAGTTCCTAGCAAGAAAGGGTTGTTCTTGGGCAGATTTTGTGAAGTTTCATGGATGATCATCCGACATATCCCTCTTCTATACGCGGTAAACTCACCGCACCAAGTAACTCCTCAGTGTTTCGCAAGGTAATAGCGTACGCCACGCCTTGATGCTGCTGATACATCGGATCGTGCCTATCTATCCATGCTTGCGCCATCGGTCGCTCATAAGGATGAGGGATGTTTGCTGTCATGTCAGCAATTCGCTTATCTCCAGCGAGTAAAGCCACTTGTTGGCAGTCATCGATATTGAATGGCCGGAGGACGAGTCTTTCGGTAGTGAGAATCGGTTGTATCGTCATGCATTTCTTCCTTGATGAGACGGCTATAGCTGCTAGCAACTGGTTTGCGGGGTAAATCAAGATAACAAGGCGTCTCGAAAGCTTGATCTAGCCAGCTGTAAAGTTGTCATGCGCCTTACTAAATAATAAGCCCGAACAATTGCTTATGTGTAATGTGTCGTATTATTACACACATAAGCACGTTTGCTCATATTGATGGTACAAAAGTTGAGGTCTGACCAATGTCTCAGTTTTTTGATACTTTCGTTCAATTTTTTGAAGATAGGGCACAAAAAATTAAAGGAGCTTTTTAATTGTGGAATTATTTTGAACAAAATATGTCAATTGTCAGTAGGACGAAAAAGTAGGGAGAAGAGAAATGCCGGATATATATTGCGCAGCTTGTAGAAAATCAACGCAACATAAAGTGATTATGAAGCGTTGCGAGCCTCAGTCTGTTGACTCGTTAACAGGCAAAATGGTGAGTTTTACACAGCTGATGGCGAAATTTGTATCAGGTGAACATTATTACGAGATGGAGCCTCAATACTACTGCCGTTGTTGTAATCATCGTGCAATTGGAGAGGTTGTTCCACATCCTACACGGCATACATCGGCCGCACTCTAACTCTGAGTGATAGCCATGATTAATGGCTAAATAGGGCGGCGTTGCCCGAACGACATATCTATACAGGCGTGTCATGCGCTTTCAAATTTGCGACTCCACGGGAGCCGCTAGGTTGCTTTTTCTCTTCATATCACGGTTACTAAGTGAGCGGCAATAATCATAGCTCTTTCCCTCCTTCGTTGTTTTCTGGTTATTCTCTGCTGAATTTCACATGCTGTACATTTGATGGTTTGCAATTGTTTGAGCAACGATTAATGTGATGCTTTCTAAGTGGTTACAAGGAAGTGGGTTAATGAGTTATCAATTGGACCGGATTGATTTACATATTTTGAGAGTGCTTCATTCGAGAGGCAGAATTCCAGTTGTAGAACTAGCAAAGCTGATTAACTTAACGACTTCTCCATGTTCTGATCGTGTAAAGCGGCTAGAAAAAGAAGGGTATATCAATGGTTATCATGCGGAGTTGAATGCGGAAAAGTTGGGGCTGGATGTGCAAGTATTCATCCATATTCGTTTAGACCAAACCAGTTTTTCTATTTTTGAAAAGTTTGCGAAAGCGGTGGAATTGATGCCTGAAATTGAAGAGTGCTACTCGCTCTCTGGAGATTTCGATACCATGATAAAAGTTCGTGTTAAGAGCATGAAAGCGTATCAGGAGTTTATGTCGAGCAAGTTAGGCACGCTTCCGGGCGTGATTCAAACTCGTAGTGAAGTGGTCATAGAAGAACATAAAACGGGATTTGGTGTTAATCCCGAGCTCCTTGGTTAGGCGAGGCATGTGTTGAGCCTCCTTATTGAGCGTGACTTGGCGTATTATTTTTTCAAGATAAAAAAAGGAGCCGAAGCTCCTTTTTAATAAATCGGTGAGCGATTATGCCCCGATAAAGGTGCTGATAACGCCAATTAAACCACCAAAAACACCGCCCCAAACGACTAGCCAGCCAAGGTGTTCTTTAATCATTTTTTGCACCATTTCTTTGACCAGTGCGGGTGTTAATTCGCTCAAGCGCTGATCAATGATGCCTTCAATGTTCTGCTTTATCTCATCCATCATAGCAGGAGATTCGAACTGCTCTTTCAGTGCTTCTTTGATGTTATCGCTCTTGCTCAACTCAATAATGGATTCTTGCATCTTTTCGACGAAAGGCTGCCGCATAGGTTGTAATGCCTCCGCGCCGCCAAACATCGCTAGCATGCCGCCAAATTGAGAGCCTTCGATCACTTCTACCAAAGAGTCAAACGCTGGGTTTAAATCCACTTTCTCAATCACAGGTTGAAGATCGATGTTTACACCGCCCGCCATTTCTTTGTTCAAGAATCGATCGATGTTCGCTTCGGTAAAGAACTGCTCCATCATCAAGTTTTTGATAGCCAGTTTAAACTCTTCAAATCGCGCGGGGATCACGCCAGAACCGTATAATCCAGGCACTTTTTCAAACAGCATGTGGATGGCAAGCCAGTTAGTGATGGCGCCTGAGAACGCAAACAGCCCCGCATACCAAAGGTAGTCGTTTTGTAATTGATGACCTCCAGCCATCAAAGCGATAGCGAGGACATTCGTTAGCAAACTTTTGTTCATAGTGACCAGTTATATGTGAATATCGGAATAAATAAGTGGGCCTGATTCTATACCTAAGTCACATTGAGATGCTAGGTTTTGCCGTGATGAGTGACCGTGTTGCGAAGGGATAAAAATGGATGTACAGAAAAACAAAACCCGACAATTACTGTCGGGCCACTGCTTTTTCTTAGAAAAACTAAGATTCTATTTTTAATTTTAGATGCGGTAGATCTTACAACAAAGTTGGCATTTCCATCTTTCTGAGTAGCCGAATAGCTTGTCAGCCCAACTTGGTTTGAGTTGTACGATCTGCATTGAACCACATTTACACATAAGCTAATTACCTTATTGTTAATCTAATAACTAAGCCACCTATTGAGTATAGCTGCTTCTCAAAAAGTGAAATGACAAATGAAGACAGCTCAAAACTCTGTATTGTGTTCATTGCAATGGATACGCAACGAGGCGGTATATTAGCAGAAAAAATGTGAGCTTTATCATGGAGAATGTTTCATATATGAGAAACTATAATGGCTATATGAGTATAGGGTTATCAATAAAAATGAAAAACGGCGCTTCATGCGCCGTTTTTATTGGGTTTCTCGCTAATTAAGAAACGTGTTGATTTTCTAACTCTTCAGCGATAAATCCGCCAGTTTGATGGGCCCAAAGCTGGGCATAAATACCGTTGTTCGCGATGAGCTCTTGGTGAGAACCTTGTTCAACAATACTGCCTTTATCTAGCACGATGAGGCGATCCATTTGTGCGATGGTCGACAATCGGTGCGCAATCGCAATAACGGTTTTTCCTTGCATTAACTCATTCAAGCTTTCCTGAATGGCTGCTTCGACTTCTGAATCCAGAGCCGATGTCGCTTCATCCAGTACCAGCAATGGTGCATCTTTGAGTAGCACACGAGAAATCGCGATACGCTGACGCTGGCCGCCAGACAGTTTCACACCACGTTCACCAACTTGCGCATCGTATCCGACATTACCAAATGGGTCGGTCAGAGTTTCAATAAACTCATGGGCATGCGCTTGCTTAGTGGCTTTCAGCAAATCTTCTTCTGTCGCATCTGGGTTGCCATACAAAATATTGTCTCGAATCGAGCGGTGTAGCAGAGAAGTATCTTGGGTCACCATACCGATCTTTGAACGCAAAGAGTCTTGTGTGACTTCTGAGATGTTCTGTCCATCGATCTTAATGCTGCCGTCTTCGACATCGTGGAAACGAAGTAACAAGTTCACCAAAGTCGATTTTCCGGCGCCGGAGCGCCCAACCAAGCCTACTTTCTCTCCTGGTTTGATGTTGAGATCGAGGTGGCTAATCACGCCTTTGTTCTCACCGTAATGGAAGCTGACGTTATCAAAGTGAATGCCACCTTCAGTGACAACTAAGTCTTTTGCGCCTGGTTTATCTTTAATATCAATTGGCTTAGAGAGCGTTTTCATTCCATCGACTACGGTTCCCATATTTTCAAAGAGGGCGCCAACTTCCCACATGATCCACATCGACATACCATTTACGCGTAATGCAAGGCTAACAGCAATCGCAATCGCGCCAACGCTGATGGCACTATCCAACCACAGGTAAATCGATAAAGCAGCAACGGAAAAGACTAAAATATAGTTTGAGATCTCTACAGCAACGTCAAAGCCGGTCACTAGGCGCATTTGACGATAGACCGTATTCAAAAATCCCTTCATGCCTTGCTCGGCATATTGGGTTTCGCGCTGGCTATGAGAAAACAGTTTGACGGTTTGAATATTGGTATAGCTGTCGACGATGCGTCCTGTCATTGTCGAACGTGCATCGGCTTGCGCTGAAGCGACATCTTTGAGCTTAGGAACGAAATAGATTTGGATAGCGATGTAAGCGAGCAGCCAGACGATCATTGGGATCATCAAACGCCAGTCTGCTGTCGCTAACATGATGATCATACTGGTGAAGTAAACCGTAACATAAACAAACACATCCATAGCTTTCATGACGGTTTCGCGCACAGCTAGTGACGTTTGCATGACTTTAGTTGCAACTCGGCCTGCAAAATCATCTTGATAGAAGTTTAAGCTTTGATTGAGCAAATACCGGTGTGCAAGCCAGCGGATAGACATTGGATAGTTGCCCAATAATGTTTGGTGAACGAGCAACGAATACACGATCACCAAAATGGGCATGACAACCAACAATAAGGTTCCGTAGAAAATTAAATCTGCTTTATTGTCTTGTAAGAACGTTTCTGGATTGCTGGTGGACAACCAATCAACCAATTGTCCCATCGCGCCAAACAACATAACTTCAACGACAGCAACAATCGTGGCCATCAAAGACATGATGATCAAAGGCTTTTCGTAGCCGCGGGTGTAATAACGTAAAAAAGCGAGCATCCCTGAAGGAGGCTGATCTGGTGTGGATTTGGGGAACGGCTCTGTAAAGCCTTCAAATCGTTTAAACATAACTCATCCTAAAGTTAAAACAGTGCCATTTGGGGTGGCTAAATCCATCGATTCACGCAGCTTTGGACGAAGCCGCGTGTATAAGAGTTTTTGGCTGCTCTCGAGAAAGCAGACGGATTGACGAGAGGGGCGAAAAAATAGTCTAACCGATTATGTTTTAAATGTAACTAGTTGGTTATGGGTGTGGTTGTCTATGGTTCTGATTCTTATGATGAATTCTTCGCATGTTCATCGCGATGCCATAAAACCTTAAACCTTCATAGTGACAATAAAATTTCGGGAGAAATAAGCTAAGTTCAGTGAAAATTACTTCTAGATAATTAAATTAATTGTGAAAACAGTAAAACTGAAGTTAACAATAAATTTACAATCTCCTCATTCTAGTGATAAGGAATGTATTGGATGCTATTACACGAATCAGTGACCCAATTTGCTAATGGGAAAGAAGAAAGCACGCAAAGTGCTCAGCGCCAAACCGCAAACTGCGTAGTGATGGTGCCACCGAAAGAGTTTCGTTTTAATGAAGAAACCGCACAAGATAATGAGTTCCAACATAAAGTGTCACTCAGCCAAGAAGAAGTCTCGCGTAGAGTGATGGCCGAGTTCGCGAGTATGGTAGCAACGCTGCGTCAAGAGGGCGTTCAAGTTGTTGAGTTTGATTATCCAGCTTCAGATGTTGCGACGCCAGATGCGGTATTTCCAAACAACTGGTTTAGCACTACGCCAGATGGCACGTTGTACACCTTTCCAATGGCCTGTGAAAACCGTCAAAAAGAAGTGCGTCCTGATGCGCTTGTGGCGGCACTAGCGCAAGCTGGGCGAGAAGTTCATCGACGTAGCAGCCTAACTGAATATCTTGATGAGCAAGCGTATTTAGAAAGCACGGGTGTGATGGTCTTTGACCACTTAAATAAAACGGTCTACGCCGCACTTTCACAACGTTGTGATCGTCTGGTTTTAGAAGATTACGCCGATCGTATTGGCTATGAACGAGTGATTTCTTTCCAAACTCGTTTGCCGTCTGGTGCGCCGATTTATCACACCAATGTGATGATGGCGGTTGGCGAACAGTTTTGCGTGATTTGTGACGAAGTGATCCCAGAATTTGAGCGTCGTTTTGTAATGAAGTCACTCGCCAAAGACAAGCAAGTCATCTCAATTTCGCTTGATCAGATGAACCAGTTCTGCGGTAACATTCTGCAACTGGAAACGATCAACGGCGACAAGGTGATTGCGATGTCGCAATCGGCGTATGATGCATTCTCACCAGCACAAAGAAAGCAATTGGCAACGCACGGTAAATTGCTGCCATTCGACGTTTCTACCATAGAATCTATTGGTGGTGGTTCGGTTCGTTGCATGTTGGGTGAAGTGTTCTTACCGAATCGTAAAGCTGTGCTTTAATAAACTGCACATTTCTTTTCAGCCGCAGTGAAAGGCTGACGAAGCGTTCTCTTCAAGGGTTTTTAGCCGTTAGCTCTGTGGCAGTACAGACTAACGGCTTTTTTGCGCTTTTTTGTTTTCTGAAGATTTGCATCGGCGCCGCTTGGTTTAAGCGCCTAAAATAGGATGGTTCACCTAACAGATTGTGGTAAAGTCCGCGCCTGCGTTTTACCGCATCTTCATTGTTTTTATTGCCTCTTCAACCAAAAGTACAAGGTTTCGCTAATGCCATTTTCTACTCTCTCATTGAGTTCTGAGCTGATTCACGCACTGCCAAAAGACTTCAAGAAACCGACCGATATTCAAGCGTTGGCCATTCCTGAGCTGTTGGCTGGTCAAGATCTATTGGCTTTGGCAAATACAGGCAGCGGCAAAACCCTTGCTTATGGTTTGCCTTTGTTGGAAAAGCTGGGTGTCAATCCAGAGCAAAAAGCGCTGATTCTTGTGCCAACTCGTGAGCTGGCAATGCAAGTGAGTGAAGCAATTAACCAAGTTGGTCAAGTTCTTGAACTCAACGCAGTGTGTTTGTGTGGCGGCGTTGATAAAGAGCAACAACAGCAGGCGCTAGCGACAAATCCTCATATCCTTGTCGCGACGACAGGTCGTTTGGTTGATCTGGCAAACAACGGTTTAGACTTAAGCAATATCCATTACCTAGTGTTGGATGAGGCCGATCGTCTGTTGGATATGGGCTTTTGGCCTGACGTGCAAAATATTGCGGGGCTGATTTCAAACCAGCGTCAAACCGCAATGTTCTCGGCGACGTTTTCAGATGATTTGAAGGGTAAAGCGAAGCTGCTTATGCAGGCACCAAAGCAAGTTGCAGCGCATCAAGAAAACAGCACGAATCAAGACATCGTTGAAACGTTGTACATGGTCAATAAAGGCAGTAAAACCAAGGCATTGATTGAACTGATTCAAAAAAACGCGTGGACTCAGGCGTTAGTCTTTATTGGTGCGAAAGAGAATGCTGATGGCTTAGCGAAAAAGCTAAACAAAGCGGGCATCTCAACCAATGCACTGCATGGTGACAAGAGCCAAGCAGAGCGAGAAGAAGCACTGGCGCAGTTTAAATCTGGGCAAATTCAGGTGTTGATTGCCACTGATCTACTAGCGCGCGGCATTCACATTGAGCAATTACCTGTAGTGATCAACTTTGAACTGCCAATGCATGCAGAAACTTATGTTCACCGAGTAGGACGTACCGCTCGCGCAGGCGAACAAGGTGTGGCGGTGTCATTGGTTTGTCATGGTGAAATGGACGCACTAAACGCGATTCGTCACCTGACTCAACGTGCATTGCTAGTGCAAGATCTGGTTGGTTTTCCAGTAACGGATAAGCCATCAACTGGCGAGAGCAAACGCGCGCCACGCGATAAAAAAGCCAACCGCCGAACTCATGCTAAGAAGAGCATTAAGCAGTTCCAAGGTAAGTCGAAACGCCCAGCCCCGAGTGCGAAGTAAACCAAAAAAACACGCTCTGGCGGCATAGTTGGTTCAGAGCGTGGCTTAAAATTTTACTTTGGGGTGTTAACTCACAGTTGGGCCAACCAAGCGCATTTCCCAATCTTCAACTTCGCCGGTTTCTAGGCGGCGCTCGACCAGCTTGCCCCAAGACTCGACTAACGGCAGCTCAGACAGCTTAGTGAGTTCTTTTCTATCTAAACAGCCAGTGAAAACCGCACCCATGATACGAGCCAATGGCCATTCTGGATAAGGTCTTTCGCACAGAATAATCTCGTCACCTGCACCGATATCGCCTTCTTCCAGCACTCGGAAATACCAGCCTGTTCGAAGCGTATCTTGCAGTCTTCTCGCCATGTCGTGTTGGTCAAAGCGTACGTTAAGTTTCCAACAAGGCATGCGACCTTGCGACACTTCCAGTAGTGTTGAGCCGATGCGAATTTTATCTTTCAAGCAAATCGTGGATTCGGTGACGCTTTCGGAGCTGATGTTTTCGCCAAAGCCGCCGGCGGATTGGAAAATTGGTCTTTCGCCTAATTCTTGTTGCCAGATTGGGTAGTGTTCGCTTGGGTAAATATGAAGCGCTTTTTGAATGCCACCATGAAAGCGCGGATCACCTTGCTCATCACTGATAAAACCGAGCTCTGTTGCATGCTGGCGCTCAGGCAGCACTTGTTTGTTGATTGCGCTTTGCGCACCATGAGCATAAGGGACGGTTTTCCCTGCTAGCACTGCTTTTACGACGCCGATTTTCTTCATGTAACCTCCTTATTATTTGAATGAGAGATAAAGTGTTTACCTTCATTCGCGATGCGGAGCATGATAGCCTAGTAAACTTGTGTCGGTGTAGGGATGAAAAGACAACTAACAATGCTAACTCGCCAAATTGATTCGAAGTCAGGCGTCGTCACCTCCAATAAGATGATGGACGCGAATCCCCATTCTCCTGTTTTGGTGAAAACCATCGACATGCCAAAAGGTTACATTGATGCGCTGCATCAACACACTTGGCATCAAATCATCTTTCCTATCAAAGGGTTATTGCAAACACAAACGGAGCATTATCAGCATTTGGTTCCGCACACCTCTGCGTTATTTGTTCCTGCGGGTGTTCAACACGAGTCGATTGCTCTAAGCAACACGATATTTGTTGGTATTTACCTCAACCCTGAGTTTGGCGCAACGTACGAGCCACAAGTGAGAACCATTGCTTTAACGTCGTTTTTAAATGAGCTTTTACAAGAGATCCGCAGACAGTGTGAAGGTGAGACAAGCCACGAAGAAGTGCTGCATTTGCTGGCGGTGCTGCATGATCAAATTTTGAAACGCAACGTGCAGACATTTCAGTTATTGCTGCCACAAGACAGACGACTAAAACTGATTTTCGAGCGACTGACTGACGAGCCAGCGTTGAGCTGTTCGCTAAAAGAGTGGGGGGAGAAAATTGGGGCGTCTGAGCGTACTTTATCACGGCTGTTCGCCAAGGAATTCAACACTTCATTTCTACTTTGGCGGCAACAAATTCGGCTAATTTACTCGCTTTCTTTGTTAGATGAATCGTTGTCAATCCAAGCCATTGCAGACCTAGTGGGTTATCAAAACGACTCATCCTACATCAAAGCATTTAAAGCCTATTTTGATATGACGCCACAACAGTTTAGAGTGAACGGCGCATCGCGCAGGTAGAAGTACAGAGTTTCGACTTCACTTAATGCTTTTGAGTAGAAGTTACGAAACTTCCTTCTTGAATTTCAATTACATGGTATGAATAACAATGGCACCAACGATAAATACTCGAGTGAATCAATTCTGTTTTGGTCAACCCAAAACGTCGCTGTCGTTGGAAAAAGAGCCCCTCAAACCGCTTGCTCAGGGCAAGGTTCGGGTGCGACTGGAAGCCACCAATATTAACCCAAGTGACTTGCTTTCCATTCATGGTGTTGGGCAATACCGCCGCGTTCACGTACCACCTCGCGTGCCGGGGTTTGAAGCGGTTGGGCGTGTGGTGGAAGTCAGTGCTGTTGGTCAAACTGGCTTTCAAGTTGGGCAAAAAGTGTTGGTGGCGATGAGTGGGACTTGGCAATACTACATCGATGCTTCGCCCGAGAATCTTTTTCCGTTACCTGAAAGTTTGGATAACGGCTATGCCTGCCAGTTGTACATCAACGCGCTAACCGCGTGGGTGATCACCACTAAAGTAGCTAAGTTGAACAAAGACGATGTGGTGATCATCAATGCAGCAGGGTCAGCGATCGGTAAGATATTTGCCCAGCTCGCCCATTCACTGGGTTTTGCACTGATTGCTGTGACCTCAAAGCGAGACGAGTATCCGTACGATACCATTCCAGTGTTGGACGCGAAGAAAGACTTACTAGCGCAGCTGCAAACGCGCCAACTGCCACAACCAACGGTCGCTCTGGACGCGATAGGTGGTGAGGCTGGCACGGATCTCATTCGTACCTTGAAAGAAAACGGCCAATACATCAACTACGGAACATTGTCGTTAACGCCTTATACGCCTGAGTTTTTTGAATCGATGAAGGCCAACAACATCGACTTTAGTACATTCTTTTTGCGGTATTGGGAAGAATCGGTAGGTAAAGGCGGGAGAAAGACGGTGTTCGCTGAAATGTTAGAACATTTTATTAGCAGCGACATAAAGTTAAACGTTGCATATGATCTGCCGTTAGAGGACTTTCAAACAGCGATTGAAATGGTTGAGCGACGCTCGTCAGCAGTGTCAGGAAAAATCATTTTGACGCTGTGAATTACAGTGAGCCTGTTGAGAAAAGGGAGGATAAAATCCTCCCTTTTTTATGGGTTTACTTGTAATGATTGGGCTATTTTAGATGGAAGATTTGCTCTGTTTCGAGAGATGTCATCGCACGTACTTGACGCCAAATGTAATAAAAAATACCGAACATCATCAACATACTTGGGATGGCAATCATTGGGTAACTGTACAGCGTCATTTTTCCTAACTCTTCGTTAAAGGCAGCAGTACCAGAAGGGCTAGTCACAATCCAAGTCGCAAGGAAGTAGTTCATTGCAGATGAGAACGCAAAAGTACTTGCAAACAGGTAGTTAGAAGACATAAGGCAACGTTCGAACGCATCGGTTTTACCATTTTCTTTTAAACGTTGGTTAATCAACGCGAGGTTCAACACAGTGTCATTCAGTACTAACTTCTGCATCAGCGGGTAGCGGGTAAACGTTGAACCCAAAACCGCTAAACCGATCAGGCCAGGAATCAGGGCTTCTTTTAGTGCTAACCAGCGTGTATCAAGCTCTAACAAGCCGATGCCACCAGTTAGTAGAACACTGATAAAGCCCAGAGCAGAAATAAAGTTAAATTTCTTGTTACGGACAAGGTCCATACCGCCATAAATGATAGGAAATAGCAAAGCGACAACCAGCGCCATTGCTGTCCCTAGATGCTCATCGCCACTAAACTTCATCAAAATGAAGGAAGGGATAAATACGTTGAAAAGGATTTCAAATAAGGGATTCGGCTTTTTCGCCGTCGTGTTACTCATAATGTTTTACTGACTCTACTCTATGTCGGCTGTTATTGTACTTTGACAAGAAGTGTTCATCTAGTCGCGCTTGATGTAAAGCGTTAAAGCGTCGAGTTGTGTAACGACTTATGAAATAGACCGGAGCATAGCCAGTTAGTTTACATGATTGACTACTTTTTGTGTCTTAATGACTCTCCTTCTGTGCGATGATCTGATTACGCGCTCTGAATAATCGAGTCGCCACTGTGTTGTGGTTGAGCCTCAAGGCTTGGGCAATTTCATCATGATTCAACCCAGCCACTAAGCTCAAGAGCAACGGCTCTCGGTATTTGGGTTCGAGAATCATCATTTGTTTTTGAAGCCAATCTTGGGCCATGTCGTAGTCACTGCCAGGGTAGGTTTTTGTCTGTATTGCGCACTCATCAATGTCGACAAAATCGTACTGTTTTCTATCAAAGCGCCGAGCATTCTCACGACGCAAAATAGTAATGAGCCAAGACTTCGCGGCGTTGGGGTCATTTAATTTATCAAAGAATCGCCACGCTTTCAGAAAGGTTTCTTGCGCTAAATCTTGAGCAAGGTGGTGATCTTTGCATAACCAATACGCGAGACGGTAGATCTCTTGGTATCGCTCTTTCGTCAGTGCTTCGTAACGTTTATGTTTTTCCATAGCATTAAGATAAAAAGTTTGGAGAGCACGTTGTGTCTGCCAGATGAACGACAACCCTTTTTATCGCTTTTACAGTGATAAAAAGGGTTGTTCGATTAGGAAGACAAATTCGAAGAGTTAACCTTCCAAATATCGAAGGGTGACTCTGATTTTTTTCTTACACGCTTAAAATGGTTGGTTGGAAAAGCGTGAGTACTGGATGGCATCTGCGACTTCCTGAGCTTTAGACTCTGAAGTCATAAGGTGAAGTAGCTTAAGAGCAGCTTGATAGCTAACTAGACTACCGTTCGAAGTGATAACGCCATCATCAATGACAAAATTCTGGTCGACTTGTACTTTGACTGCTGGGTAATCTCTTTGAAAGCCGTTTTCACCTCCGGCCCAAGTTGTTGCTTTTTTGCCGTTTAAAAGGCCAGCTTCGGCTAACAAATACGCGCCAGAGCAATTACTTGCCATCCAATCTGCCGCCTTTGATGTCGTTTTAATAAAGTGAATGAGATCTTTATTTTCGATTAGTGCATCCATGTCATAGCTGGATGTTAAAACCAATACGTCGAGTTCCGGCAGATCACCAATCCAAGCATCCACACCAATTTTTAATCCTTCTTCAGTGGTGATGGTTTTCTGATCTGAGACGGAAATGGTGAGCACGTCATAATCACTAAACCAAGTGAGACGACTTGCGACGCCAAAGACCTCTAAAGGCGCAGTAACATCAGAGGTCAGTACGCCATCGTAAACCAGAATACCAATTCGTTTATCTGCGGCATGTGCTGTTTGAAGCACCCCAAAGAATAGGACTAGTGTTGCTATCAATAGTTGTAGTGCATTCTTCAATCCGTTTTTACCCATGGTTTTTTCCTCGCTAACAGAGCATCAAGTTATTGAGGTTCATTATATTTAGGCTAATTAGTGATTGAAGAGCCACTTGGTCTTTACTAAAGTGAATAAAATTCATGAATAGAGTTCATTGGTTATATGGATAAGATACGGTCCCTACGATTTTTTATTGCCACTTTAGATGGCGGTAGTTTTGCTGCGGCTGCCAAAGTGTATGGCACTGACCCTTCGACCGTGAGTAAAGCCATACATCGTCTTGAAAGCGATTTGGGTATACAGCTTTTTCAACGTTCTACGCGACAGAGCCGCCTGACAGAAGCTGGTCGTAGGTACGCAAATACTGCTAGGTTTGTACTGGAGGAGCTGGCGGCATGTGAGGATTCATTAAAAAGTCACAATGATGCGCTTTCAGGGCAGCTTAAGATTAATGTGCCAGTCTCGTACGGTCGCCTCTATATTCGTCCTTTATTAAAAGAGTTTTGTCGCCGCTACCCTAACATCACTATCGATATTCATTACGATGACGCCTACGTTGATATTATTGAGCAAGGTATTGATGTGTCGATTCGCTCTGGTGTCGTTCACGATAGTCAATTGATTGTGCGTCAGCTGAGCCCTATCGATTTTATCATTTGTGCCAGTCAGGATTACTTAGCGCGCCATGGTGTTCCGAGTGGCCCGGATGTATTCAATGACCATTCTTGGGTTCGTTTTCGTTTTAAACAAACGGGGAAACTGTTGCCGATTCGGATGCCAGAACCAGACGGTGCGAGTGAATATGACCCCGAAAGAAACTATATTGTAAATGACGGTGAATCCATGGCAGAGCTTTGCGCAGAAGGCTTAGGATTAACTCAGATCCCTCATTTTATCGCGAGAGACTGGCTTAAAGCGGGGCGTTTAGTGCCGATATTTCCGAGCATGCGCCAAGCAGGAAATGGCGTGTATCTTCTCTATGCCAACCGGGAATATGTGCCTGCCCGAGTGAGGGTGTTCATCGATTTTATCACTCAAGCAATACAGGATATGGATGAAACGCCATTCCATACTTGGGCTGAAACGTTGCCGATTTATCGACCGAACCAAGGCGATTGAAAACTTCATGTGAGTCTTTGGTTAAAACCCCCTAAGCTATATGGTGCTTTTATTGGTTTTTGTTAGTTTATTGGTCGTTATTATCGAAAAGCGCAGTTTGCTCTTCGTCACTCATAAAGGAAAGACAATGCCAACTAAGATCTTAGTGCCTGCTTTGGCCCTACTTCTCAGCGCATGTGGCGGCGATGGGGAGTCGTCAGCCCTAGCAGAAAGCGGCTCACAAAACACAGGTTCCACATCGTCACAAGGCACATTTGCCGAGCAGATGCTTGCAGCGGTCAACAGCGCCCGCTCTACTACACAACAGTGTGGCGCAACCACCATGCCACCTGTAGGGGCCCTGACTTGGAGCTACGATTTGGAAAGCGCCGCTTATCGACATTCAAGCGATATGGCGAACAGCGATTTCATGAGCCACACAGGCTCTGATGGCAGCAAAATGTCAGATCGAGTTAACGCAACGGGTTATGCTTGGAGCGCCATTGGTGAGAATGTCGCCGTAGGGCAAAGCACCATTAACGCCGTCGTGAATGCTTGGTTATCGAGTGAAGGTCACTGCCTTAATATCATGAGTGCGGATTTTGATCAGATGGGCGCGTCGCTTGTCGAAAATCACTCTGCACGTTACGGGTATTACTGGACTCAGGTTTTTGCCAAACAGCGCTAATGCGATAAAGAAGCCCGATAGATAAAAAATAAAACGCCAGCAGTCACTATCTGCTGGCGTTTTATTATTTACATCTCTTTTAGCTTGTCAGGTTACGAAGTTTTGGGTCATCCGCCAGGTATTCAACAAATTCAATCTCAAAACCTGCAGGGTCAACAAAATACACATTTTTGCGATATGGTTCATCAGCACCAGGTTGGGCAATCGGATAACCTGCATCGGTTAGTCTTTTGATGATTGCATCGACGTTGTTGGTCACATAAGCAAAATGCGCTAGCCCAACTTGGTGCCCGCTCAACTCGCGGTTTTCTCCTTCGCCGTGGTCACTCATGGCTATGTATTGATACTCGTCGCCAAAATGTAGCCAGTTTCTTGGTTTGCCACTCCATTCGCCTTTACCTTCATCACGCACGTACCAATGTGGAAATGCAGTTTGGTAAAACTTCAGCATTTCAGGGATATCTTTCACGACTAAGTTAATATGTTCTAGTTGGATCATGATGTGCTCCTTTTTGTCATTTTCTAGCCAACGATGAATATGCTAAAACCTCAAGTTAAGTTGAGGTAAAGGGCTTTTTTAAAATTTTTTAGGGTGACCCCGTATTTAACTTAGAGTTCGGGATGTGGATGGCTTTAGAGTAGGAGTCAACAGGTTGCGTATAACGGACAGTTTGAAAATAGTTAGTTTATAGATGGAAATATATAATACTGTCATTTTCAAGAATATTAGACTGCTTTTGTAGACTTACTAATAAGCATTTTAACAACTAGATTCATAGTTTATTTTTTACACTTATTTTATTGCAAAGGGTTTGTTTGTGAGTGGTGTGAAAGAAAAATGTGTGTCGATTAAAGAGTTAGAGATTGATTTGCTTAATTCGACAGGTAACCCTAGTTTGGCTAAACAGCAGGCTCAAGCCTTTGCGATTCACTATGCAGGACGAGTAATTGACGCTGTAAAGTTTAGAAAAGGAAATATAAGTAAGGATGATTTGCTGCTGAGTAGACATATACGGTGGGAACATCACAAGAGACATAGTCAAAACTTAGCCAAAAACATGCTTTCGGCAAATCGAGGACCAAAGCCTAGCAATACTTGTGCTCACCATATAGTTCCTTGGTTTGATGATAAAAGCGCGGCCTGCTCTCGTTCGAGATTGCGTTTAGCTGCATGGGGAATAGATATTGACCATGAGGCGAACGGTGTTTGGCTACCTCGTTTCAGGTGTCATATACCTCATGATGGCATTCCAACAAAAGTAGCTCATAGCCAAACACATACTATGGTTTATTATCTCAACGTGGACTCTCTCCTTCGAGATACGATCGCAGAAGGACTTGGTCGTACTGGTATCATTGATACCTTGCGTGAAGTCGGAGAAATGTTACATGATGGGGACTTCCCAGTTAACCGTTTGATTTAAGTAAGCAAAAGATGAAAGTTTTTAAACTAAATCATGATGTTGAGAATTTCCCTTTTTTACAAGAAACTCAACTAGAGATTTCTATACAATACTCGGATGGCGATTTGCGGGAGTTATGTGGTGAGCGTGTCGCTGATGCTTGGATGATTATTGATTTGGAGTGGGTGAGTGATAACCACATGCTTACAACAAAACCTGATTTTGCAATCTGGCGTGCAGGCGAGTTTGCTTGTTCTGAGTCCGCATATAATCAAATAAACGAAGCTCTTGATTCCAGTTGTGAGTTTTTGCCATTACGCGTCGCTGGCGAGCGTTGGTATGCTATAAACATACTCAAAACTTGCGATGCCATTGATAAGGATCGCACTGTGTTAAATGTAAGAGCTAATGGTAAGCCAAGTCGTGTAAAGCGGTTTAAAAAATTAGTGTTGAGTAGTAAATCAATCAAATCCGGAGGCTTGTTCAGGATTGAAAATAACGGAAGCGGTGTTTACTGCAATGATGAATTAGGTGGTTTGTATGAAATTTACCATCGTTGTCAGCTAAAAGGTCTGATATTTGAAGCAGTAGAAACGAGTTAAAGCCCGCAATGTTTCACCCTAAGTGTATTTCGGCAGCTTTATTTTACTCTGTTATTTCTAGTAATAATTTGTTTCCCCCCCCCCCCAAAAAAAAAACAAAAAAGCCAGCAGTTAGTACCTGCTGGCAAAGTCTTTGGGCTTCTAGTTTTTTGATTTTATTTCTTGTTACTCATCGCTGTCACGGTGCCCCGATTGGTTTTCCGGGGAAGAAAACACAGCACCGTGCGCTTTGTGTCCAAGAAATTTGGAGATTAACCTTGCTTACGGATTAGGTAGTCAAATGCGCCTAAGCTTGCTTTTGCACCTTCACCCATCGCAATGATGATCTGTTTGTAAGGAACGGTTGTTGCGTCACCGGCTGCGAACACACCTTCTAGGCTAGTATCGCCACGGCTACCGACTTCGATTTCGCCGCGCTCAGATAGCGCTACTTCTGAATCTTTTAGCCATTCTGTGTTTGGTACTAGACCGATTTGAACAAAGATACCTGACAGTTCAATCTCTTTGATCTCATCTGTGTTGCGGTCTTTGTACTTCAAGCTTGTTACGCGAGTACCGTCGCCTACTACTTCTGTTGTTTGCGCCATCGTGATGATGTCTACGTTTGGTAGTGAGTTCGCTTTGTCGATAAGCACTTGGTCTGCGCGAAGTACGTCTGCGAATTCAAGAACTGTTACGTGTTCTACGATACCAGCAAGGTCGATAGCTGCTTCGATGCCTGAGTTACCACCACCGATAACGGCAGTTTTCTTGCCTTTGAACAGTGGACCGTCACAGTGTGGGCAGTACGCGACACCTTTGTTACGGTACTCTTGCTCACCCGGAACGTTCATTTCACGCCAGCGTGCACCAGGGCTTAGGATGACACTCTTACTCTTCAGCGTTGCGCCGCTTTCAAGTTCGATGTGAATCAAACCATCTTCTGTATGTGCTGCGCCCATTAGCTTCTCAGCTTGTTGCTCAGTCACGACGTCTACGTCGTATTCTTTTAGGTGTTCTGCTAGGTCAGTTGCTAGTTTTGGACCTTCAGTGCGTTTCACCGAAATGAAGTTCTCGATTGCCATGGTGTCCATAACCTGACCACCAAAACGCTTAGCAACAACGCCAGTACGAATACCTTTACGAGCGGCGTATAGAGCAGCTGCGCTACCACCAGGGCCACCGCCAACAACAAGTACGTCGTATGGGTCTTTTTCGCTCAATGCTTTCGCCGCTTTCTCGCTCGCGCCGTCATCCACTTTGTTTAGGATTTCAGTCAGAGACATACGGCCTTGACCGAATAGCTCACCGTTCACGAATACACTTGGTACAGCCATGATGTCGCGTTGTTTCACTTCATCTTGGAACAAGCCACCGTCGATCATGGTTGCTTTTACTTTCGGGTTGATCGCCGCCATCATGTTGAACGCTTGAACCACGTCCGGACAGTTTTGACACGACAGTGAAATGAAGATTTCTACGTCTAGATCTTTGTCTAGTGCTGCGATTTGCTCAATCACTTCTGGTTCTAGTTTGATTGGGTGACCGCCAGAGTGAAGCAGTGCCAATACTAGAGAGGTAAATTCGTGACCCATTGGCAAGCCTGCAAAGCGTAGTGCTGTGCCTTTAGCTGGGTTAGTTACCGCCATCACTGGTTTACGTGCGCTTGCGTTGTCGTCACGTTCAACAGTGATTAGGTCGCTCATCTCTGCGATTTGGTTCGCTAGAGACAAAATGTCATTCGATGCTTTGCTTTCATCTAGACTAACCACTAAACGAACTTCTTCTTTTACATTAGCCAGATATTGTTTGAGTTGTTGTTGGATCGCTTGGTCTAACATAGTTGTTACTACCTTAATTAAAACTAAAAAGTGGTTACTGTAGATAAAACCTGAGGGGGAGAGAGCAAATCAGGCAGAAGGTCGTCAAGGTATCTAACCTGAAGTGCTCTCTAATTCAGTTCTAATCAGAAAAAGGAAATCGGGAACTGATTAGAACTTAAATTTCAGTGGCTTAGATTTTGCCAACTAGGTCTAGTGATGGAGCTAGTGTCTCTTCACCTTCTTTCCATTTAGCTGGGCAAACTTCGCCTGGGTGCGCTGCTACGTATTGAGCTGCTTTCACTTTGCGTAGTAGGTCTTCTGCGTCACGACCGATACCTTCAGCAGTGATTTCCATTGCTTGGATAGTACCTTCTGGGTCGATTAGGAACGTTGCACGGTCTGCAAGACCTTGACCTTCACGCATCACACCGAAGTTGTTTGTGATGTTGCCTGTTTGGTCGCCAAGCATGTAGTACTGAATCTTACCGATTGTGTCTGAGCTGTCGTGCCATGCTTTGTGAGTGAAGTGTGTGTCAGTTGATACTGAATAAACTTCTACGCCACGTTTTTGTAGCTCTTCGTAGTGGTCTGCTAGGTCGCCCAGTTCTGTTGGACATACAAACGTAAAGTCTGCTGGGTAGAAGAAGAATACTGCCCATTTACCTAGAACGTCTTGTTCTGTTACTTCAACGAATTCGCCGTTTTTGTACGCTGTAGCTGCAAATGGTTTGATTTGAGTATTAATCATAATTTACTTTCCTTTGAATGTTTTAAGCTGAGCTGTTGTTGCTTTCGGAAAGTATATTCTCATCGGAGTGTGTTTAAGGAAAATCGCTTGTAACTATCCTATTGATAGCCATTTCCTATTTCACTTGATAGGGAAATCCGATGTAAGTGAGTTTGCTTTGATAGGTTTTATTGAAGATGAACGCAGATTAGCAATAGAGAATACCGATGATTACTTTGAGTAGATCTTCTAGCTAAGATCGAAAGAGCCTGCATCTCGGCAGGCTCTTTCTAATGGGAAATAGGGAAGTGGATGCTTCTATCTTGTTAGCTCAGATTGTCGAGCACTTTGCCACACAACTTCTTCAGCATGATCATTTCATCTAGCTCTAAGGTGATTTTACACATCATGGCGTTTGGCACTGACTTGGCTTGTTCCTTAAGATCACGACCTTGTTCTGTTAGGTTGAGTACGCGAACACGCTCATCGGTTTCACTGCGACCACGCTCTACATAGCCTTTTGCTTCTAAGCGTTTAAGTAGCGGTGTGAGTGTGCCTGAGTCCAAATGCAGTTGTGACCCCAACTCTTTCACGCTGGCACCGTCTTTTTCCCACAGCACCATCATCACTAAGTACTGCGAATAAGTCAGATCAAGCTCGTCCAGCAACGGGCGGTACGCTCGGATCACTGCATTTGCTGCGCTGTAGAGCGGGAAGCAAACTTGGTTTTCGAGTAAGAGTTTATCGTCGTCGGTCATGGTGTTGTCGGTGTAACACTGGCTCATTGGCGTTGCCTACCTGCTCACAGAGAAAGAGAGTTATAAAATAAATTGTGCACAATATAGTTGCAAACGATCTTTACTTCGATATAAGATTGCAGGCAATTAAATTGTGCGCAACTTAAATTAAGAAGGACACTCGCATGACTACTCTATACAAAACTCAAGCTACTGCTTTGGCTGGTCGTAATGGTCAAGTAAAAACAGATGACGGTCTTCTCGATCTAGAGCTGTCATACCCGAAGGAAATGGGCGGCACAGGTGCAGCAACTAACCCAGAACAGCTGTTCGCAGCGGGCTATTCGGCATGTTTCTCTAACGCGATTTTGCACGTAGCACGTGAAGGTAAAGTAAACCTGAAAAGTGCACCTGTAACAGCGGAAGTGGGCATCGGTCCGAACGATAACGGTGGCTTTGCACTAACAGTGAGCCTAGCGGTAGAGCTAGACATGCCACAAGAACAAGCGCTAGATCTAACGCGCATTGCACACCAAGTTTGCCCATATTCAAACGCAGTTCGTGGCAACATTGATGTGGCAGTAACGGTAAACGGCGAAGCAATTTAAGCGGTTTCAACCACTGCACAAAGACAAGAAAGCCTGCAAGTACGCAGGCTTTTTCTATATTTGAAGTAGGAGTCTAAATTTAAACTTAATTTAGTTTGTTCGAAATGCACAGGTATAGTTGGCAAGATTAGGTCAAAATCTACACGAAAAATAGAATGTGATTAGCACTTTCTATTGATTCAAATATTTCGGTCAAACCTGCAGTATAGCTCGGCTGGTTTCGCTTGTTGTTACACCAACGAGGTTGCCGATAGGAGTCATGTGATGAGCACTGAAACGGTAAGTTATCTAAAAAAGAATGCTGCGAAGCTTGAACTGGATGAACCAATGACGATTACGCAAAATGGTAAGCCTGTTTATGTCGTTGAGTCTTATGAAGAACGTCAGAAGCGCGATGAAGCCATTGCTTTAATGAAGTTTGTTAGCTTTGCTCAAAATGATGTTTCGAATGAACGTGTAAAGTCATCAGAAGATATGAAGAGCACGTTAGCAGCACTCAAAGATTGAGTTTGATACGAGCATGGAAGCAAAAGTTCTCTATACACAAACCTTTGAAAATACGGCTGTTCAGAGTATTAACTATTTTTCGAACTGGAGCGCTCGCAACGATGTGATTGATAGATTAATTGCGGTGCAGCAGAGGTTTGAACACAACGTTTTGAATAACCCGTCTATCTATCTCCCTTGTTATGAACTGACAACAATCGGTGTTTACGACATCCGGCAGTTTAGCTTTGATGGATTCAAACTGCTTTACCGAATTGGTGACAAAAATACTATCTATGCTCTCGTGATTCTGAGTGACAAACAAAACCTACAAAACGCATTGATTGACCACTGCATCATGTTCAAATGATTCTATGAGAGACCGCATTAACGCGGTCTCTTTTGCTTTCTGGCTCTAGTGTATTAACGCGACTCTAGCGGGTAAGAGCGGTAGCTCCACATGCCGTAAGTACGCAGTGCATCGCGGTAGATACCAAGCAGCTCGCTATCGCTGGCTTTGGCTAAGTCTTTCAGTGGCTTGTCTGGGTAGCTTACGGTGTCAAAAGTGATGCCTTGTGGGCCAGTTTGCCAGCTTGCGATTTCAAACAAGGTTTGACCACGGCGCACATGGCTCGCTGAGCTGATGATGGTCGCGTGCTTGATGTTATGACGTGCCAATGCGTAGCTGCTGAATAGGGCGTTACCTACCGTGCTGGTGGCGTAGTTTTCTTCAATGATGCGATCTTTGCTGATGCCTTTTTCAATCAGCCAATCTGCCATTAATTTGCCTTCGGTTTTGTGGTTCTTCGGTACACCACCCGTCAACACGATCAACGCGTCTGGGTTTGCTTTCGCCATTGCTAGCGTGGTTTCCAGACGCTCAACCAAGATTTGATGCATTGAACCATCTGGGTTCAGCGCGTATCCCAACGTGACTATAGCGCCTTTGTCATCCAGTTTGCCTTTATCGGCTTTCTCTTTTAGTGGCGTTGCAAGTACGCGGTCTACGGTGTCGAAGATGCGTTGGATATCTGCCGCTTTACCTGCATTGAGCTTCATGAGCGTCGCCATGTGTTTCGCTGATTCTGCTTGGTTGCCCTCAAAGCGTTGCCATACCGCTAAGTAAGCGTGCAAATCCACATCGTCTGGTGCGACAGAAAGAGCTTGTTCAAATAGTTCAATCGCGCGGTCTGCATTCTTGTTGTAGATCTGTGCGTTTGCCGCAGAAATCAGTAGGTCAGTGCGGTACGGCTCAAGTTTGTAGGCTTCTAGTAAGCGGTCGGTAACAATCTCCATGTTGCTCGGCATTTTGGCGGTAAAACCCGCATGCGAGATACGCGCAGGGGATTTGAATGCTTGTACCGCGTCATTCAGCAGTTGGTCGACAACCTGACGTTTGGTGACGATCTGTGAGTAGTCGGCGGAAGATTGGATAGCAGCATCGTTAGCCGCGATAGAGTATGGGGCAGCAGTCAGCGCAATTACGCTACCAAGAGCAATGGCAAGTAAGTTCTTCTTCATGGAACGTCCTAGAGGTGCTGTAGTACCTAGTTTTTATTGTGCCTAGCGTTGTAGGTCGAACGGGGTCGATGGAATTTTTTCAGTCTAGGTTCGCTTCATGAATAATCTGTGAAATGAATCCCAACTCAGCCGAGCAAATGAACGCGCGTGGTCAAAACGCGAAGTAGGATCACGAAAATACTGAGGTATTCGTTCGTGTTCTAAGTAATTGGATTAAAAGATAAACAGCGTTTGGAAGAACGGATTTAAGCAACCAGAGTAAGAAATGAAAAAGCCTGCAACGATGCAGGCTTTTGGTTTATTTGATGGCAGTGCAGAAGCTAACGTCTGCATGGTGCGTTTGTGGGTCAAAGCTGTGGTAAAGTTCAAAGCAAGGACGATCGTCGTTCTCAATACCGGATTCAATCACTTTGCTCATGACATCATCCCACGCTTTTGAGTATTGGCTCGGGTCAGTAATGTGCTGGCGCATCACGGCATATTGACCGCCGGGGAAGTCTTGCAGTTCAATGCCTTTCGGAACTTCGGTATCTTCTGGCACCATCAAGCAGATATCAGTACGGCACTTCTCGTCTGGCGTGATTTCTGGGTTGTCATGGTAGATGAAGATGCAGGTATTGCCTGCCAAACCTTTCATTCCTGCCCATTGATACAGGCGACCTGATGGCTCTTCATAGCCTTGGCCGTAAGGGCCGTTTACACGAATGTAAGCCAGTTTTGCTTTTTCAAAGTTTTGCGTTTCCATTGTCGTGCTCCATTTGGTGAGTTCAGAGCCAGTATATGAATCGCTTGGTGTTACTTCGTTTCCATTCTTGCGCAACGTGTGTCCAATCTTGCTGTTTCGTGCTAATTCAGAAAATTGCTGATAGTTTTCGCAGTCACGAAAGGCTGTAGGTGTGACGCCATAATGTTGTTTGAAGGCTTTGGCTAAGCTCTGTGAGCTAGAAAATCCGTACTCTAGGGCAATGTTCAATACCGGTTGCTTGGATTTGAACAAGTCATCGGCGGCGGCTTCTAGACGTAAACGTCGAATGAAGTCGGCCAGTGTTTCGCCTTGCACGGCTTTGAAGGTGCGATGAAAGTGATAAGGGGAAAGGTTCGCCAGCGCGGCCACTTCTGGTAGGTTGAGCGGTTCATTAAAGTGTTGTTCTAAATAACGAATCACAGGAACCAGTCGTTGGTGGTAGTCGACGCGCATCGGGGGATTTCCTTGTTCTTTTCAGCTTGTATTCTCTGCTCAAAGCCTACCGCAATCCAACAAGCTTGCAAGGGAGCAGGGTGAGAAATGCGTGGCGAGATGCGCGTCAATCAGTCACACTCAACGAGCTGGTGTTTAAGCAAAAACGTTGCGCTTATTATCTTTACTAACCGCTAGGACAATCATGATCGCTTGGAAACAGTCTCTGCCAGAGTACGAATGGCTTATTCATCAAATTTGGTACTTGGAAGTGCCAGAGGGTGAAGTCATTGACCCCAAGCCGCACCTTATTCCAAACCCGCGTGCTCACTTACTCTTTACGCCATCAGAGCAAGACTACAGTTACGATACGGGAGACACAAAGCTTGCTGGCAAAGGCTGCCACTTATTAACGGCTAACGAACATTTGCTGCTGTTGGAAGATACGGCTCCCATCAAGCGTATTGGTATCACCTTTCGTCCAGAGGGTTTGTATGCCATTGAATCACGGTTTAGTGATGCATCCCAAGTTGCAGCAATTAACCAATGCGAATGGTTTGATTGGCTCAACGCGGCGTTTGATGAGCGCTTTCAACAGGGGTTATGGCTGCTAGAGTTGCAAGATTCACCGCAATGTTTGCTGAACTACATCAAACAACATCTAGATTCGTTAGATATCGAACCTTGTTGCACCAAACCGTTTTTGGCGTCACAAAAAGCGGTGTCCGTGATGGATGCTCAAGCGCTACGCTCACCTGAGTTAGCGATGGATATTGATGAGATAGCCAAACAGTGCGCCTGCTCTCGAAGAACGCTTGAGCGCAGTTTCAAACAAGTGGTGGGGTTGAGCGTTAAGCAGTATCAACAAATGGCACGTCTGGAGCAGATGATTTTGACCCTCTACAAGCAACAAGAGGCGATTGATTGGGCGAGCTTCTCCCAGCAATTTGGTTTCAGTGACCAATCGCATTTAATTCGTACCCTCAAACAGCAGCTAAGAAAAACGCCGAGCAAATACTTGAAAAAGCGCGACTTAACCATCGATATCTATGGCGACTTTGAGTCGTAATTCATTGCTAATCAGCCCGAAAGTTGTCGCAAAAATCCAATTTTTCTCTTATCCGCTGAGCTACTATTTTCAGCAGATAACGAGGTAACACATGTCATATCAAAAACTAAAACAAGGCGAAGCCATCCCATTTAACGAATCGTTGACTATCCAACTGATTCAAGGCTCTGATCTACAAGATATTATCGAGATGTTGAACGATGATAAGGTCAATCAGTATCTGTTCTTCGCACCTGCTGACAACAGCCTATATGAGGGTTTCTTTGGCCCTATTATTGAAAATACGGCACAAGCGATTAAAGACAGTGTTTGGCCAGATAGCCCAACGTTCGTGATTCGTGACCAACAAGGCCAGTACATGGGAATGTGTGCAGTGACCGCAGTGATGTTCTTAACTGGCAACTACGAAGTAGGTTATCAATTACCAACTTGTGCATGGGGTAAAGGCGTTGCGACTCGCGCTTGCCAAATGATGACCGACATTGGCTTTACTGAGCTAAACGCCCATAAAGTCAGTGCCGATTGCTACGCTTCTAATGCTGGTTCTTACAAGACGTTAGAGAAAAATGGTTTTACTCAAGAAGGCCGTCAGAAAGACTACTACAAACGAGAGCATGGCTTCGACGACAAGCTTTACTACGGCATGACAGCAGAACAATTCGCGTCTTTAAATCGCTAATAATTAGCTGACAGAAAAGTAGTCAACAACAAAGTAGGAACAAAAAAGGCCGTTAACCCACATGCTCGGGTTAACGGCCTTTTCTATATTCAGCGCTAAATGATTAAGACTTAGTTGCCTTGGTTTTGGCTTTGAAGCTTCTCTTTTGCTTCTTCAACCTTTGAGAAATCCAATCCCAACTCGTCTACGGCTTCTTTGATTAGCGCAGGGTTTTGCATCACTTGCGCCATCAGCATTTGTAGCTTCTCTTGTGGCAGACCTAGTTGGCTGATGGTTGCCATTGCTGCGAGCGGGTTTTGCGTCAGAGTCTGGAAGATTTCGTTGATCTGTTCATCGCTGATGTTGTTCTCTTTCAGCAAGGCGATAATTGGGTTCATCATATTTCCTTTCAATCAGTGTATGACTTGGTTGCCAGTATTTGTTCTAGCAGAATAATTGGGGCTCCCGCGCAATATTTCAATACCCTGTTAGCTCCATATAACCTGTCCCAGAATGAGAGCCCTCAATACGTACTGGGCCTTCCCAATAAAGCACAGAAAGCGGCATTTTCGCGTTCGGGTTGAGTGCAGAAACGGTAAGCTCGATTTGCTGCTTAGGAATCGACACCTGCCACTGGGTTGGATACTTTCGCCCTTGGATTTCTGTTTGATTGGTTGCCTCTAACTGAATGTCTTTCTGTGGGATAGCGATGCCAGAACCATCTTGCTGCATCAGCCTTGCACTGGAGTAACTGGATGATCCGGTTTTAGAATCACGCAATTGGAACACCACCAAGTTGGTGTCGTCACTCAACCTTAGGGCAAACCAGTCCCAGCCTTGTTGTGAGTCGAGTAAGAATTGCGAGCTCCACTCTCGGTCTATCCAACCTTTGCCCGACACTTGATGGGTTTCGCCGTCGATCGTGACCTCACCGGACACATCAATAAACGGTTGGCTGTAGTAATACGAAGCCACCTGACCATCGGCGCTTTTGGTGCTGTAACCTTGCTCGCCTTGCTTTTGATAAGGTGCGCTGCTGGTAAGCGTCAGCGAATAGCCAAACTGTTTGGAGTTCGCCTTCAATGTGGCAGGGAAGAGATCGGTGGTTGAAGAAGTCCACTGCCAATCATCGAGGTAAACCCGAAATGGTGAAGAATCAACGCCGGCGAGAGAGGCTTGATCGCGCGACCATTTTTCATCGGCGTAGTGTTTGTCTGCGGTCGTCACTGCGCTATGCGCCATGTAGATTTGCTGAGTTTGCCATTCGGTTTTCTTTACGCCATCTTCGCCAGTTGGCGGCGCAGCAGCAAAGCGAAATTGTGTCCACTGGACGCCAAGTGGGTTGCCATCTTCATCAATTAAGTTAGCGGTTAAGTACCACCATTCATGACGAAAATTCGGGTGCGCTTGATGGTCTGCCGGGAAGGTGAGTTCATTCCCTTTTTCTACGGGGGTGAATAGGTTGCTCTCGCTTTGCGTATATCCACTGCCCAGCAACGTGCCCATATTTTGTTGTTGGGGATCTTCACAACCGAACAGGAATAAGCTGCTTATGAGTAGAGTAAGTTTGCTTGCCAATCGAACCATCACAACACCTCGCTTTGCAAACTGGATACGACAGGCTTACTGACCAATCGCCACAGCGGAATCAAGGTTGCGATCACTGCCACTAAGATGGTGATCGCCGCAATGCTGAGGGCGTCACTCCAATTCCACAGATAATTTAAGCTCCAACCAAAAGCGCGTAAGGTGACGATGTCTGTCAGCACGTAACCCACCATGGCTCCGAGGGGCAGGGCGATAACCAGAGTAAAACTGACCAAAGCGACGATCTGTCCGACCACCATGGTCATTAATTTACGACGACTAACGCCAAGTGCATACAGCCTTGCAATGGCGGCTTTGCGCGCGTCGAGCAACATAAAACAAGCACTGAACAGACCAATTACCGCGACCATCAAAGTTACGCCGTTGAGTGCGCGCGTAATGGCGAAGGTCTGCGAGAAAATATCCAACGCGATGGATTTGATTTGCGCCTGATCGTAGAGCTGACTTGGGTGCAGATTCAATTGCTCGCGCAGTTGCTCGTATACGATTTGTGGGTCACCTGAGACTTTAATGCCAAGGCTTGTTGGCAGGTCGGTAAAGCCGCTCTCTTGCCATAATTTGGGAGCCAATAACACTTCACCATTGGGTGAGCCGTAATCATGGAATATCGCACCCACAAGCAGGTTCTTATTTGGAACGGCATCAAGCGTGAGCTCGCTACCCAGTGATAAACCCAGTTTGACCGCGGTTGGTTCACTGATCGCGACTGACTCACCTTGGTAAAAACGCTGCCAGAAGTTCTCCAAATGCGATTTGAACACCATGGTTTGCTCTAAGGTGTCTTTGTCTTTGGTACCAAGCAAAATCGGTAAGCCTTGCAGGTTATCGTCGACATAGTATTGCTTGTAGACGGTCTCAACATTGTCAAACTGCTCTAACGCGTGCTCTATATCAGCGATTTCTCCTTGCGCAGGACTGACGTAAATATCGGCGTGCAGCCTTTGTTCTAACCACTGTTTTAGGGTGGACTCGAAGCTACCCACTAGCGTGTTCATCCCCATATTGGCAGTAACGGCGAGTAGCAGCGCCATCATGGCGAGAGAAAGCGGAGAAATCAGCTCGCGCAGCTCAGCAAACAGATACTGCATCAAACCGGAAGTGGTGCGTTTTTCACACCAATTGGCTAAGACGCTGAGTGTTTTAGGTAGATACAAAGGAATCGACACCACAAGCACGCCGAGCCACGCCATGGTAAAGCGATGATGCTCACTCGCTGTTTAAAGTGCTGCCAACATGCCAATAGGGTTGCGGTTAACGTGAGTAGAAGGGCTTGCGCCCACCATTGCCACTGCCAAGTGCCGGGCAGCAGTGTCGCGCCATAAAGTTGTTCTAGAGTCAGTGCCACGGTCGGATGTAACCAGTGGCTAAGCTGCATGCCCAATACAAAACCGAGGGAAGCGCCGATGGTAACGAGAATAGTGAGTTCAACTAACAGCGCAGAGAACACAATGCTCGGCGCAACACCCGCTTGTTGAATTTGCACTAACAGCCGATTGCGTTTAAGCAAGCTGTACTTTACGCCGTTGTAAGCGATGAACAGCCCGACTAAAAACGCGAGTAAGCTCATTGCCGTGAGGTTGAGGTGAAAGCTGTCGGTCAGCGAACCAAGGTCGGTACTTTGATTATTGGCAATCCATTGTCCTTGCTCACCAATAAGGTTCTGCCAATTTGCTTGCGTGTCTTTATTCCCTTTATCACCCGAATGGAAAACCGCAATGTAACTGAGCTGTCCTTGTTTATTGAGCAGTTGCTGGGCAAAGCCAATGTCCATCAACATTCGGCTACCTAACTGCCATTCGTCAGGTAGCACCACCACTTGGGTTGGAATGTCGTCCAGAGTTAGGGTTTCTACCTCTCCTAAGTTTTGATGTTGAGATTGGCTCATCATCACGATTGGCTTGCCGGCTAAAAGCTCAGGCAAAGGTAAAGCACTATCGAACAAAGACACGTTCTGTTCACTATCTGATGAATAGCGAGAACGTGAAGAGATAGCGGCAATCAACTCGCTACCTTGTACTGACCAGCGTCGACCTTGTTCGTCTCTCACTCGCCCTTCGATTACAGGTAGCGCTGTACTGAGTCCGTTTTGTCTAAGGGTGAAGTAGAGCGATTCGGGAAGGTAGTTTTGCCCTGCTGGTGGAATAATTACGTTCTGAGCTTGTGCGCTAAGCTGCTCGGTAGACTCCGCATAACTGCGCTTGGCATTGAGGTTGATGGCTTGCACCGCAACAAACAAGGTCACAGCCAACACGATACCGATCAGAATTGCGGCGGCTTGCAGTGGCGCCTGCCGATAGTGCGCTGCAAACAGATTCAGGGCGAGTCGAGTATGAGTGAATCTGTTGTTTGATGGCTTAGTTTGCTTCATGGTGAAGCTCATGTTTGTTTACTTGATGGCTGTTCTGTAGCTGACTGTTATCCAATCGCAGCCGTGCTTTCATAAATTCAGCGCATTCATGGCTGTGGGTCACCAAGAGCACGGCGGTATTGCCTTGGGTGGTGATTTCACTCAGCAGTTTCATCACTTCTAACCCTGCTTTTTGGTCAAGGTTACCTGTGGGTTCATCAGCAAGTAGCAGTTTAGGTTTGTGTGCTAAGGCGCGCGCAATAGCGACTCGTTGTTGTTGACCACCGGAAAGGGTAAAAACATGTCTATCGAGCAGTTGGCTGATGCCCAGAGTCTCGACCAAATAATCGCACCAGTCGTTCCATTTCTGCTGATTCAAATGCAGAGGGAAGGCGATGTTTTGCTGCACGTTGAGCGGCGTTAATAGATTGAATTGCTGAAAGATAACACCGAGTTTTTGGTGTCGAAATTGGCTCCATTGTGGGTCTTTCCAAGCCGCTGTGTTATCGCCATCTAACCACAACTCACCTTCGGAAAGTGGCTCAAAGCCAGCGATGACATTGAGTAAAGTACTTTTGCCGCTACCACTTGCGCCCGTTAGCGCAACACTCGCTCCTGTGTTCAACGTAAAGTCGACGCCTTCTAACACGCGATGTGTTTCTTTGCCATCAACAAAGCTTTTGCTGGCGTGTTTGAGTGTGACAAGTGGGCTTTCCATTTCCTCTCCCTGTATTCAAAAGGTGTCGTTTCTTTTGGCAATCACTATTGCAGTTAGTTCTCTAGAAACTTTAGACAACAATTAGATAAAAACAGCGATTTACATCGAGTTTAGGGTCTGTTGACCTTTCGAGCTGATTTTTGCAGCGAATTGTTGGGTGTTTGTGCAAGGCAGAAGCTTTGATGTGTAGTTAGCCTACATGAAAAAGCTGATAACGCAGGAGAAATGAACAACAAACGCTGCCCAAAGGGTTCGGCTAAAATCGTTCTATGCTTTGTTAAGGAGTATTTACTTAGAATGCTAGGCTACACACTCCTTGCCTCGCCTAAAACGATTTTATCTCGAACAAAACTTAATCTCGAAAGATAAACAGACCCTGCTTTGTACTGAAAAGAAGAGGGAAGAGATTAAATGAGGAAGGGATATGACAGACATTAAAAAAGCCCGAGTCAGACTCGAGCTTTCAAAGATATTCAGCGTGGTCAGCTTACACGTAGTACGCTTCAACTTCGCCTTTAAGCTTGATTAGCATTGGGTTACCGAAACGGTCTTTTGCTTTAGGAGAAGCAATTTTTACCCAACCTTCGCTGATGCAGTATTCTTCTACGTCAGTACGCTCTTGGCCGTTGATACGAATACCGATTTGGTGCTCGAAGCATTCTTTGATGAAGAATGGGCTACGTGGGTTACCCGCTAGGCGATCTGGTAGAGCTGGTTTAGCTGTATCTGTCATGTTTGTGACCTAAATTCCGTAAAAAGTGCGCTATTGTAGTCAGTGCACTGTGTGTGTTCAAGATATGTTGAGAGTCGATGCGTTGTTTAACTTTCAAGTACCGCCTATAACCCCTTTAAATACTGCGCGTTGGCTGTCGGTTGAATCATGGGATGCAGCGTTTGGATGGCTTGTTCGCTGTACTCTGCAAGTAGAGCTAAGAACGCGTCAATCAACTCAGGTTTGATTGCTGAGACTTTCGTTTCGGTCTGGATATCACGCAGATCGATCAACACATCAGTACACAATTGCGGCAGATCGTGCAGCACTTGCAGGTTTAAGACGTTGTACTCGCTGTAGATTGAATTGTGACTGCCTTTTTGTTTTTGCACCACATACGGATTGTCTTTTAAGTTGATGATAGACGTACGTTTATCACAGCGTTTCAAACAACCTTTGTTGACCTTAATCTTGCGGCATCCTTCGGTTTGTTGGAACAAACATTGGCGGCTCGTGAGTAGGGTATTTGGATGATAAATGCTGTAGAAGCAGCGCATGTTTTGCGGGCGCTTGATATGGCGCATCTGCTTCATATTCAGCTCGTTAGAAACAAACGCGCCACTTGCCGCGACCTCGTCTTGAAGGCATTTAAACGCGTATGAGTTCACCGTGTTCATTTGTGGGCCTGCCACCCAGTCTAAGCCGAGCTCTTTTGCGATCATGCCGACGCCTGAGTTGTTGGTGATCAACAACTCAGGTTGGATGGTTTCCAAAAATACGCGCACGGCGTGGTAGTCTTCGCCAATCAAAATGGCTGGGAACCAAGGTTTGAGCATTGGATTGGCTTGGAACAATTCAATCATCGCGCTCAGTTCACCAGACAATCCCATTGGCAGTTGATAGTAAACATCAATGTCGCGGTATTCGCACAGCATGGCTTCTTGTGCTGACGAGATCAGAACCGATAATTTTGGCGCACCTTGGCGAGGTTCTGGTTGAGGTAATGCTGGCAGAGTTGGCACATCAATCGACCCTTTCAAGCTGCTGCCGGATACTTGTGTCGAAGCGACATCGAACGACTTGGTTTGCTCTGCCACTTTCTCAATGATCGCGGTTTTGTCGTCGTAGAGTTTCTTTTTCACCGCTTGCACATCATCAGCAGACTGGCATTGATAAACCTTCGAAAAATGCTTTACAGCGTGGTCGCGCGGGTTGTCGATGTACATCGCCTTGCCGAAATCACCTTGCAAAAATGCGTTGGAGAAATCACGGTTGAACACCGTGTACAACTCGGTTGTGTCTTCAGAGAGTTCCAAACCCTCGCACAAGCGATCGATTTGCTGGCGCCAATTGTCGACCACGGTATAGACGTAGTGCGATTTCTTGATTCGTCCTTCCACTTTTAATGAATACACGCCAGCATCGGCAAGCGCTTCCAAGTCCCCAAAGGCGGAATTGTCTTTCATATTGAGTGGGTAGTTGTTGCCCGTTTTGGTCGTTTCGTACTGTTCGCGACAAGGTTGGCTGCAGCGTCCACGGTTACCTGATGCACCATTGCGAGCGGAACTGATATAGCAAATTCCGGAGAATCCGATGCAGTATGAGCCGTGGACAAACACTTCCATCATTACGTTGTGCTCGCGACCAAATTGCGCCAGATGTTTTATTTCATCGATGTTAAGTTCGCGAGATAGATTTACTCGGCTTGCGGTGAGCTGGTTGAGAAAGAGGATCTGGCCTTCGTTATGCGTGTTCAGTTGCGTTGAAGCGTGCACATCCAAATCGGGAAAGTGATGTTTGAGAATGTAGGCCAGACCGAGATCTTGCACGATCACGCCATCGATTTTGGTGGTGTTCAGTTGGCTGAGTAAGCGAACAATCGCCGGAATTTCACTTTCTAAAATCAGCACATTCAACGTTAGGAAAATCTTACAGCTGTGCTGGTGGGCTAACGTTAACACGCCATTTAAGTTATCTAAGGTGAGGTTAGTCGCTCGGTTACGAGCATTAAAGCGGTCGAGCCCACAGTAAATTGCATCGGCGCCAGCGGCAATGGCGGCTTTGATGGAATCTAAATCGCCACCGGGTGCCAATAACTCAAATTGATCGCGTGTCACTACTTTTCTCTTTCTTACTAAAATAGGCTGCAAATGTTACGTATTTCACGCTTTTGATGCTCAGCTAGTTAACGCTTTATTAATCTGAATCAATTAATCCGTGTTACACGGTCGACTCTTGAGTGGGTAGAGTGCAATTCGCGATAGCGGAATCTGACTTCTATAGTTTTCCTACACTTGGTTTTTCTATATTTAGTTTTCTACTCAGAGAGAGGAAGGGACGACAAATGAAAAAAGTAATGATGGGGTTGGTAGTGGCGTTGGCGTCATTGAGTACGTTGGCTGGGGAGGGTGTGGTAACCGTTGCGAGCACGCATTCAGCAAAAGATACGGCGGATAAATTTGTCGCTATCGCGCAAGAAAAAGGGTTGAACGTCTTTGCGCGCATTAACCATCAAGAGAACGCCGTGAAAGTCGATATGACGTTGCGACCAACTGAAGTTATCGTGTTTGGGAACCCTAAAGTGGGCACACCACTGATGATCTGTGCGCAGGAGGTGGCGCTCGATTTACCCCAAAAAGTGTTGGTGTATGAAGATGCTGAAGGTAAAACGTGGTTAGCTTACAACGATCCGATGTATTTAAAGCAGCGCCATCATATTGAAGGCTGTGACGAGGTATTGAACAAAATCAGCGGCGTGCTGAGCAATTTAACCAACGCGGCGGCGAAGTAGGGCTGGTTATTGGCTTCGCTTTTTTTACTCCGAAAACAAAAAGCCAACCTCACAAGGAGGTTGGCAAATCTTACCTAGATTGGGGGAGGTAAGATCAGGAGGTGGCGAGTACGCTGTGCACTTCTGACTTAATTGAGTCAGACTGCGTACCGAAAATCGCTTGTAAACTGTCGCCAATCACTAACACATCTCGCGCGCCAAGTTCTTTTAGCTTAGCAACATCAACGTTAGCGATGTCTTTCACCGAGACACGCAGACGAGTGATACACGCATCGACTGACTTAATATTGGCTTTGCCGCCCAATGCAGCGACTACATCCACCGCAATTTCATCAGGCTGTCCGGCAATCTTCACTTCTGCAATGTCGGTTTCACGACCCGGCGTTTTTAGATCCAACTTCACAATTAGGAAGCGGAACAAGCCATAGTACAGCGTCGCCCAGATTGGACCGATGATGATGAACATCCACGCGTTGCTCGACATTGGGTAGTAAAGGAAGAACTGGATCGCGCCGTGCGCAAAGTCAGTACTGTGTTTGATTTCCAAAAATGCGGTGATCGCAAACGCAATACCAGTTAGGAAAATATGGATCACGTACAGCACTGGCGCGACGAATAGGAAGGTAAATTCGATTGGCTCTGTGATACCAGTTAACCAAGAGGTCAACGCCGCAGACATCATCAAACCACCGACGATTTTCTTACGCTCAGGAGACGCGCAGTGGTAAATCGCCAATGCCGCTGCTGGTAGCGCCCACATGGAGTACATAAAGCCACCAGACAGATAACCTGCGGTTTTATCGCCCGCGAAGAAGCGAGTGAGCTCACCGGTAAACTCTTTGCCGGTTTCTGGGTCTACATAGCTGCCGACTTCAAAGAAGAACGGCGCATTCCAGATGTGGTGCAAACCAACCGGGAGTAGTGAACGTTCGCCCGCGCCGTAAACCGCCCACGCGAGTACAGGGTTTTGGTACGCTGCCCAATGAGAGAATGCATCAAGAAGTTGTCCGACAGGTGGCCATGCAAACGCGAGAATCGCACCAACGACGATCGCCGATAGACCGGTGACAATGGGCACAAATCGCTTACCCGCGAAGAAGCCCAAATATTCCGGCAGTTTGATGTTGTAGAAGCGGTTGTACATGATTGCCGCCACCGCACCGATAAAGATGCCGCCAAACACCCCGGTTTGCAGCGTCTCAACGCCCATGATCGTGGCGTCAGTTTCTAGGCCGCGCAGGCCAGTCACGATACCGAGCGATGCGTTCATAATAATTAGGCCAACTAAGCCTGCGAGCGCAGCCGCACCGTCATTGCCTTTTGATAACCCGAGCGCCACACCGACCGCAAACATCAACTGCATGTTGCCGAACACGCCTTCACCGGCGGCGAGCATCACTTTGTTGACCGCGTCTGGAATAAACGCAAAACCCGCGTTACCAATACCCAGCATCAAGCCAGCCACTGGTAACACCGCCACAGGCAGCATCAACGACCGCCCTATTTTTTGTAGTTGTCCAAATATACTTGCAAACATGGTTTCCTCCTGACGAATGCCAGTGTTGTAGGACCTGATTCCTTCAGGTCATGTTGTTTCACGTAAGGTCAGGATGATCATAGCGAGCAAGGCGGCGCCTAAGGTTACAAAAGGCAATCAGTTTGTAAGTGGTCGCTTACAAATCTCTTACACCGAGAAGTGAAAATTGTAATCGGCTCGATTGTGAATGTGCGTTTAAGAATGCATCATATTGGCCAGCGCCAAACTCAGGGACGGACACAGGGAAAGTAGGATGGAAAACAAGCAGATACTGGTCGTCGATGACAACCTCGACCTTCGCGAAGCGTTGTCGGATTACCTTGGTCGCGCTGGGTTTGAAGTGCTTTGCGCGGAAAACGGCGGCGCGATGTGGCAACTGCTCAACGATCACCATCCTGATTTAATCATCCTCGATATTATGATGCCCGGTGAAGACGGCTTTACCCTGTGCCAGAAACTGCGCAAAAACTCCGATATCCCGATCATCATGCTGACCGCAGTCACTGAAGAAGCCGACCGAGTCGCAGGACTAGAAATGGGCGCTGACGACTACATCACCAAATCATTCAGTCCGCGTGAACTGCTCGCGCGCATCAAAACGATTCTGAGACGCAGCCAAACGACCGCCAATAGCAAACTGACGCGTAAAGTGCGTTTTGACGATTGGTTATTAGATACCGTAACCCGGCAACTGACCCACGTTGCTAGCCGCGAGGTTAAGCAACTTAGTGGCGCGGATTTGTCGCTGCTCGGTTTGTTCGTCAACCACGCGCAATCAATATTGTCTCGCGATGACATTGCGCGCGAGATCTGGGGACGCGATGCCGACCCGTTTGAACGCGGCATTGACGTGCAGATCAGCCGCTTGCGTCATCACCTTGAAGATAAAGACCGTTCGCTGATCCTAACAGTGCGCAATAAAGGCTACATGCTGACCACGGACGTGCATTATGAGAATTAAACGCTGGACGGGATCACTGGTCGTTCGCACCAGTGTGTTCTTGTTGCTGGTGATCATTCTGGCGCAGGTATTATCCGGAATTATCTGGTATCAACACGCCAGCGAACGCGATAAAGAGGGCCTGACCACCACAGTCAAAAGCTTAGCACTGAGCGCTTCTTCTACCATCGCCTTCTTTCAAACCCTCCCTTCGGAATATCGCCACTTGGTGCTCAATCAACTACGCAACATGGGTGGTACGCGCTTTTTCGTCTCACTCAACAATCACCAGATTGACGTCGACCCGCTGCCAGAGAGCGAGCGCAAAACGCTGGTCATCAACCAAGTTCGTGAAGTATTAGAAAGCGAGCTGAGCGGCATTCCTAATATCGAGGTGGAGTTCACCCAGCGCGACAAACTCAAAGTGTTCAACAACGAGCTACCTATCGATGAACTGCCACTATTGTGGGCGCATTATTCGCTTTCGTTTGGTGACCTCAATCCACCCATTCTGGTGATGCAGGTCGAAGTCGCGCAGAACGAATGGTTTTATCTCGCGGCGGTGCTACCCGCGCCTTACATCAACCTAGAGACTAACTATTTTGAGCTGCGCCAATGGCTGACGCTATTGCTGTCCGCGCTAATGCTGTTGCTGTGTACCTGGTTTATCGTTCGCAAAGAAATTCAACCAATTCGAGAGCTGGCAAAAGCCGCAACCCTGATGTCGAGCCGATTAGACGTGCCCGAAGTTTCTGAGCGCGGCAGTAACGAACTGAAAGCGGCGGTACGTGCGTTTAACAAAATGAATCGACGCATCGACAGCCACATTAAAGACCGCGAGATGCTGTTCAGCGCCATCTCCCACGATCTGAAAACGCCGATTGCCTGCCTAAAACTGCGAGCGGAAATGCTGGATGACGACGCCGACCGAGAACGCTTTATCCGCCTGAGTAACGACCTAGATTTGATGGTCAAAGGCGCATTGCAATGCATTAAAGAGACCGATATCCACGAGGAAATCGAGCCGATCAATTTCACCCAACTGATTCAGCACATTTCCTCCAATATCGCCGATGCGCCGGACACAATTCGCATCCACGGTGAAATCCGCACCCACTTTGCTGGTAAACCGTTAGCGATTAAGCGCTGCATTCAGAATCTGGTCGATAACGCGCTCAAATACGGCCATCAAGCGGACATTACGCTGAGTGAAAGCCCAGAGTCGATCCAGATTGAAATTGAAGATCACGGTGGCGGCGTTGACGATTTATTACTTGAAAAGCTCTGCCAGCCATACTTCCGCGCTAGCAACGATAAAGAAGGCAGTGGGCTGGGGTTAACCATTTCACAGAGTATTGCAAAGGCTCATGGCGGCAACTTGTTGCTGAGCCATTCTCAGTTTGGCGGCCTCTGCGCCACGCTGACTTTCCCGAGAGACTGACTATGAACAAACTGGCATTCTTGTTCCCACTGTTGCTCGCCCCTTGCGTCGCTCACGCTGAGTCGCCACAAGGGGTAGAGTTTTTACATTGGTGGACTTCTGACGGCGAACAGCAAGCGCTGCAAACACTCAAAGCTCAGCTAAAACGGCACGATATTGAGCTGCTGCAAAGCCCGGTGCTAGGCGGTGGTGGCGACAGCGCAATGACGGTACTGCAAGCTCGCGCGCTGGCGGGCAATCCACCGAGCTTCGCGCAAATAGAAGGGCCAAGTATTAAGGCGTGGGATGCCATCGGTATTTTGCACAACGTCAACACGGTAGCGGATGAGCAGCGCTGGGACGAGGTGCTCTACCCGCTGTCTATTGAAATCAATAAAACACAAAACGGCTATATCGCCCTGCCACTTACGCTGCACCGTTTGAACTGGTTGTGGGTCAACCACAAACTGCTTAAACAACTGAATCTGTCCGCGCCGAAAAACTGGCAAGAGATGTTCGCTGCCATGGAGCTTGCTAAGCAAAATGGCATTGTACCGATCGCGGTCGGTGAGCAGCCGTGGCAAGTCGCCCAACTTTTCGAGAACTTAGTGATCTCCACTGGCGGCGTTGAGTTCTACACCAATGCGATGGTTAAACTTGAGCGAGATAGCATCGACAGCGACACCCTGCGCCAAGCACTGACGCAATTTCGTCGCCTCAGTTTGTTGATCGACAACCAATTGCCCGACAGTAAGTGGGATACGGCGACCCAAGCGCTAGCCGACGGTCAAGCACTGTTTCAAATCGGCGGTGATTGGATATTAGGTGAGCTGCTCGTCAATCAAGTCTCGGTTCCGCAAGAGGTCGGCTGTTACCCAACGCCGGACAGCGATGGTGTATTCCTCTACAACATGGACAGCTTGGTGTTTATGTCGAGCAAGTCGTTTTCTGCCGAGGCGGCTCAGCAAACCGCAAGCGCGCTGGCAGACGTCGAGTTTCAAGCTAAGTTCAATAAGGTAAAAGGCTCGATTCCGGTGCGTACCGATATCGACATCAGCGATTTTAATCCGTGTCAGGTCCAGTCATATCAAGACTTTCACTACGGCGTTAAACACAACCTCGCTGTGCCGAGTATGATTGATTCAATGGCGGTCAATCCGGTTGCTCAGCAAGCGATAAACTCGGAAATCTTCCGTTTTTACCGCAATCCCAAGATGGAACCCGACGAGCTGATAAAACGCATTATTGCTATTTCGCAAAGCGGTTAATGGCAATTAATTTGTGCCGAGTGGAATAAAAAAGCCCCAATGATTGGGGCTGAGTAAAGCGAAGTATGCCGTTTAAAAATAGTGGAAGATCGGCGGTTCATGCATCAAGAAGTTTTGATGGGAGATGTTCCACGCATAGGCGCCCGCTAAGGTAAACACAACGTAATCACCAATATCGACGTGGGCGACGTGTTGATTGCGTGCCAGCACATCTTTGGGCGTACAAAGCTGGCCGACAAAGGTCGCTTGTGCATGCTGAATTGGATGAGAAATCTCATGGTGTTGCTCGCTTTTCAGGATGACGAATGGATGATCATGGCTCTGCGCCGCTGGCGTGCGGAAGTGGTGAGTTCCTCCGCGCGCGATGACAAAGTTTTCGCCAAGATTTTGCTTAATATCCAGTACTTCCATCACGTAATAACCGCATGCCGCCGTGATGAAACGTCCGCATTCAAAACGCAGTGTCCAGTCTTGCACTTGCTCTTTGGCGATGAGGAATTCCAACTTGTCGCAAAACTCCATCCACGGAAAGTGTTGCTCAGGGTTTTGGTAGTTAATCCCCATGCCGCCGCCCAAGTTGATCATCAGCTCACTGAGTTCGAACTCCTGCTGCCACGTTTTCACGACTTGGAAATAGCGCTGCATTAACGCTAAGTGACGTTCAACATCGAGCTGATGCGACATCAAGTGAAAATGGAAGCCTTTGAGTGACACTTGCGGGAAATCGCGCAGCAACATCAAAGCATTACTCAGCTCGGACTCGTCCAAGCCAAATGGAGTCGGCTTGCCACCCATCGCCAACTTGCTGAGCGTGATGTCGCCAATATCGATGTTCATACGCAAAAAGATCGAAGCAGGGCGGTTGAGGCGCTCGGTTAGTGCTCCAATGCGTTGTAGCTCGGTGAGGCTTTCGACATGAATTGCATCAACATCAAGCTCAATCGCTTGTTGCAATTCACTTAGCATTTTTCCGGGGCCACCGAAGATCAATGGCTTATCGAGTTGTTGCTGGTGGAGGTGTGTCAACTCCCCGCCAGATGCCGCTTCAAAACCATCGACATACGGCGCGAGCGTTTTAAGAATCGGGCCCGATGGATTGGCTTTGGCTGCGTAAAATAGCTCGACATTTCTCGGCAAAACGTGACGCAGTTGTTTGATGTGTTCTTCTAAGGCGCTTAGGTCATACACGTATGCGCACAAGGGTTGACTTTGCTGCTGTGCGAGTGTGTGAACTTGTTGGCTAACGCGTGTCGGTAGAGAGAGGGAATTAGACATGTTGCGCTCCTTTTTCGTGTTGCTGCCAAGGCGTGGCGACTTGGGTATAGCCCGACTCCTTATCGGCTTTTTGCATCAAACGCGTGGTGAAATTATTTTTGCTCGGGAAGTGACCGCCATTCAGCAACGCTTCTAGTTCCGGCTGTTTTCCATTCACTGATTGCCAACGCACAATGGCACTTTGCACCGCATTCCATAGCGTTTGCTCTAGTGGCTCATCACCTTCTGCGATGAAGAAAATCGCTTCGCTGATGTTGTTGATAAAGGTGCAGTATCCGATGCGATTCCAGCCTTGTTCGCGACTGTAGTAAACCGATTGTCGCGCGCGTTCAGACAAATCAGTTAATGTTTCTGCTGGCCAGAACTCTGGCAGTAATTTAGTGCCTTCCAAATCACGAATCCAAACACAACACGGCATCTCTTGCTCAAAGCCAATCAAGGTGTTTTGCAAATGCGGCTCAAACGCCACCCCGTGTTTGAAGTAGTAATTAAACACGCCCGGAATTAGGCAATGCAAATAGCGCTCAAGCCACAGTGTCGCGATGTCGGAATAGCGATTTTGCGTAGTACGCGCTTTGTTTTTAAGGCGTTGAGCAATGCAACTGTTGCCGTTTTTGTCGTAAGCAAACAGAGCGCCAGCGAGGGTTGGTTTTAAGATATCGACTTCGCTCAGCGAGAAATTTTCGCGATACAAAATCCCAAACGATTCGCGCGCTTTGGTGTTGTCATCCCAATTACGCTCAGCGACACTTTCTAGATTCAATGTGGTGGCGTAAGGCTCTGTCATCACTTTAAATACGGGGTTGTGCAGCTGTTCGTTTTCTCGAATTGGTTTGAGAATCGACGTGAGCTGCACGGCGCTGTCGAGTTCGTACCACGCGTTTTTGCGCACGCAATTGGTTAATCGTACGTTGATGGAGAATTTCGCAAACCAATCCATATCTGGGTGGTAGAGGGTACGAACTGAAGAGGTCGGCTGCATCTTTTCACCACCTAAACCCAGTGGCGTGATCTTGCCTTGTTCAATGGCACGCTTCACGCTTGGGTTGCTCAAAATGGTGTAGCTTTCCCAAGGATGACAAGGGTAGAGGGTCTTCCCATTGCTGGTGGCGTGTTGTGGCGCGAGCTGTTGTAGCATGTGCTGAGCAGGGTTAGCTTCTCCGTCGGAACTCAGCACATCAAGTAAGGACGTATCCACTTCAAACCAGTACAGCGGGACTTGCGCGCCGACTTCTGGAGAAAACGCCAAGAGATCATCCATGGTGACGCCCGAACGACTTTTTGGGGTCGGATGGAAAGTATGCCCCCAAATCAGAGACTGTTCCGAAGCGATAAACTCGTTGTGATGCGATTTGGGCGCGACGTTGAGAAACTGCTCGGTAACCAGCACGCTATTTTCCAGTTGTTCGATCAGCTCATGGTTAAATGGGATCGCCAATACCTGCTTGAGATAGTTAAGCAAAAGCGTAAGAGTTTGCGTGGCATCCAATTTCGCCCAACCAGATCCCGGCATTTTCGCCCATGGCAGTTCTGCCAATTTGATTTTGCCCAGTTTGCTCGCGTAGTGAATCGGCAAAACCAGCACGCCATTTTGTTGAGAAAGATAAACGGCTACCCGCTGCTTGGCGGAATAGTTGCGTTTTAACGTTTGGGGTAGCGATGTCGATTGGTAGTGCCATTCCACTTGTTGATTCGGTAGCGCAAATTCACGTAAGTAACAATTAAGAACACCCATAATCGTGTTGAGTTGGGCCTTCTCCCGATTGAGCTGCACATCATGCGCGCGCAACTCGCTAGTCTGAGAGGATTGAGTTTGTAACATGTTGATTTCCAAATTTTGAATGGAGAACCAGCGCGATCAAGGTGATTACGCTGACTATCGCAGAAAGTAGGAAAGGAACCTCAAGTAGCCCCAAGCTAGAAATGAAAGAAGCGCAAAATCCCGCTGCCACGCCACCCCATTTGGACATGGCATCAAAGCGAGAAAATACTTTGCCACTGAGTTTGCGATCCAGATTGCTCGCAAGATGCTGATGCAATCCGTGATAACAACACACCATCGCGATGCCGAAGATAATTCTCGCAGCAATGAGTGTGGTTTCGGACGCAATCAAATGCAAGGCAGAGCTCAAGGCAAGCAATGCAAACCCGAGCCACAACGTGCGCAGCGGTTGATGGCGATTCAGCCCATCTGACCACACGTGGATTTTGCCTGCCAGCAACAGATAGACGCCATGCGGCAGTGCGTACAAAAAACTGATCCATGCGTGGTGAGTGATGCCATATTGCTGCACAAACGGCGAGAAATAAGGAAAGGTCACCACCATAGAAAACGCAAACCCGAACTGAGCAAAGAAGATCCAGCGAATGGCATGCATTGCGTTTTTCTTTGCAACAGGTTGTTCTTGCTGAGATTCTGAGTCTGGCTTTTCGAGGTTTTGTTCGGCGGGTTTATCCGCTGGCAGTGTTAGCGTGATGCCCATCGCAATTAAAGGCAAAACGCATAACCAAAGGTACGCGTTGAGCGGGTTGGTCTCTGACAAGCTCCAGCCGAGCCCAATTGGCGCAACGATCAGCGCCAAGCGAGCAGATAGTTGGGTTTTATTAAGTGACTTGCCGAGTGTTTTGGCTTCTTTAATTTGACTAGATAAGTAGCTGTTCGAGGCGGCCATGGTGCCGCCAAAGGTTCCTTGAACAATAAGACCAAACACAAACATGGCGAGGTTGTCTGCCAAGCCGCACAGCGCAAACCCTGCTGCAAGGCCAAGTTGTGCACGCAAGAGTGAGCGGCGGCGACCGTAGCGATCGGCAAAGTTGCCCCAAAATCGCGCCGCCAACGCAGTACAAAACGTGGGTAGGATAAACAATACCCCTGCCCAGTCTGCATCAATGCTTGCGCCTAACGTTGGCAACACGACGGGTAGAAATAGCGGCATACCTAACGCGGCAAACGCAGCGATAAAGTGGCACAACAACACACTGTAGATGAGTTTGGTCATAATCGTTTAACGTACGCTTTTTTTGATGGCTTCTAAGTAGGCGCGTTGCGCTTCTTCGCTAGAAAGCAGCAAGAAGTTCGGAGCCGACAAACCATAGAACTTATTGATGTCGCTCGCGCCGGAGGCTTCTTTCGAGAGCAAACTGCCAGAGCTCAACAAGTACTTGGCGTACAAATCAGGCGCCTCTTGCAGTAACTCGCGTGCCAGTTTTGTTTCTAACCCTTCGCCTTCCAATCGGTTGAGTTGCTCAGCAATGCTTTTGGACACGATGGCGTAAAGCGATGCTGAAGAGGCAATGCCCTTCGCTGCCATAGCTTCTACAATCGCTGCGATATCCAGTTGTAATGTGATGGTGGTAAACATCTGACCGAGCGCCAATTCATTGTCGACTTTGATGCGTTGATCGAGCAGTTCATCGCAATCCACTGGAAGTAGTTTTGCGCCGTGTTTTTGGGCAGCATGCTCTGTTGCAAAGTGGAAGCGCTCTGGCCAAATTCGCGCCGCGTCGTTGTCTTTCATCGCGAGCGTCATTTTGCCCTGTTGATCAAATGCAATGATGGCGTTTTGCTGGTTGGACTCCAATGCGATGCCATAACGAAGCCACAAGGTGAGGTGCACTTGGCATAATAGGTCGGCGTAATCTTGGAACCAAGCCAGCGTATCTTGTTGATAGTACTGCTCCGCCAAATGTTCTAAAAACAAGCGGTCGTCAGGCATTGGGCTTGCCAGTGCGGCAACCGGAACTAGCGCTTTGTCTTCGCAATGAATAAGTGGATACTCACGTACGATGTACGCAAAGGTTTTATCCTCGCCGACGTGTCCACCGTGTTTTTCGTTGCAATGGAACAAGCGACTGTTTAAATCGGCGTCCGTTTGTTCAAGGTGGCTGAGTAGGCGTTCAAACCAGTGGCCGTCATACAGTGTTGAAGGCTTGATTAAGCGAATATTTTTCGTGCCTAGCGATCGCATGATCAGCGGAACCTTGATGTGAATGTGCGGTGCGTCGTTCACGACCACCGTACGAACGGAAAGCGTCGGCGTCACGTCTAGATACGTTAAAGGCGCTTCTATCATACCTTCGGGTAAGGCTTCTAAAGATCGCAGGGTGAGCGGATGCGCAGGGAACAGTACGTGGCTCAGTGCAAAATCAGCAGGAAGCCCAACTTGCTCCATGGTTGGCCAGCAATCAGGTTGTTCGCTGGTTAATGTCACCAGTGATTTTTCAATCGCAATCCAATGCAGAGCAAAGCTTGGTGCAAACTCGGGCGCGTACTTAGCAAGGTCTTCATCGCTCAGACCAAACTTCGCCCGCGCAGTTGGATAGTACGGATGGTCAAGGTAAGAAGCGATCTGGTCGGCTAGCAGCAGTTTTTGATGCCAAGAACCAAGCTCGGATATTGGTTGAGAAATTTGGTCTGCGTGATGATGAAACGCTTGGTCACACAGCGCTTTGTGTTTCTCTGCACATTCCAGTTCTTGAAGGTATCCCGCCAACAATTCGTGAGAGCTCTCATGCGCCAGTGTCGTTAGTAGTGTAATCCACTCTTTGTAATGTTGTTGATGCTCGACTTGGCCATTTTTCTCCACCCACCAACCTTGTGGTGTTTCGTCATTGGCGTGACCGTAGCGCCAGTGCTGCATGTAATACGTTGGCGCAACGGGTAAATACAACGTGAAATCAGAGTTGGCAAATATCAGCCAGACTTGCTCGCCTTGAGGAACAATTACCCCTTTTGGCGCGTCTCTACTGAACTTGGCCTTCGACAAAATGCCAAACATGTCTTCGCGTAAGCAAGTGTCGATCAATCGTTGCGTTAGATACAAAGCGTTGTCATTCATGCTGCCACCTCACGAGTCGGAGCGAGATCGAAATTGCTAAGCGCGTTCTGCAGCGATTGGTCGAGGTTTCGCCCTGATGGTGAGACAATCGAAATTCGGGCGAGATAATCCTTATTGGAATAACTCTGTTGGAAGTGTTCTCCAGCGGTTTTTAGTACCTGTTGCTGGGTGATGATATCGTCATCGTGTTGGATGAACGACGTCGAACCTCCGTCAATCACACCACTGTGCTCCGCAACCACATAGTGCACGTGCGCTGACCCATGAATTTGGTAATCGCCGGCCAATCTTCGGCCCAAATGCAGACCCAAAATTGTGCTAAACCAACCGAAGTGAGCGAGATTGTTGAGCAAGAATTCGCGGCCATCTCCAATACTGCGGTAGTTAATTTCCACCAGAACCGGGCCATTTTCTGTAATGATAAATTCGCTGTGGCAAACTCCAAAACCAACGCCGAACTCTTTAAGTTGAGCCAAGCAAGCTTCTCGGTGAGCAATGCCGTTTGGTCCGTTCCAGTCTGCGGCGGTTTCGATAAAGTAAGGCGGCTCAGAGAGCGACACATCAAAACCGCCCACGGCGATAAGTTGGTTACCGTCTCCTAAAGTTTCGAGCGTAACCAACGGTCCTTGAAGAAACTGCTCCACCAGAATGGCGGCGTTTGGGTGCTTTTGCCAAAACGCCTCGGAGTAAGCATCGAGCTCGCTTTGGGAGTCACAGCGCTGTACATCTAAACTCGCCACGCCTTCTTTGGGTTTTGCTACGACAGGGAAGGCCATGCCTAATGCCACATTCGAATGGCGATGCAGCAAACAGCTTTGTGTGTTGGGTAAGGATTTTTCATTTAACACTTGTCGAGTTAAGTGTTTGTTTTTGGCCTTTAACGTGACAGACCAATCTTTGGATGGGAGGCCAAAAAATTGCGCGCAGATGGCGGTGGAAGTTTGTAAGTGATCACTATTGCTGAAAATAGCGTCTGGCTTTAATTCATGCTCCGTGATGGTTTCGATGAGTTCTAATGGGTTGAAGACATCACATTCTAGAATGGTATCCGGATTAAAGTGACTATCATGACTCGCCAACTCTAAATGGCTGAGCTTATGGTCGGTGATAAGAACGACGTGAAGGTCCATCGCTTTAGCTGCAGGCACAAAGCCGTGAGTGACTGCATCGTTAACGACATGACTTACGATAATCATCGTAGATTTCATGAGCTTTCCTAATTTTCTAACATTTTCTTCTAACGTTGATAAAGTCGCTCACGGTCGTCTTCCAATGTGCCTCTCTCGAGACGGAGGGCAGAAGTTTTAGTATTTATTGTTATGATATTTGGTTTTTTTTGTTGTTAGTTGTGTTTTTAGGGTAAATAAATATAGAGCATAAAATTAATATTGCAAATAGAAATAATATTTGTTCTTATTTCCATCCGTTGGCTTTATAACAACTAAACGGAATTATGGAATGAATAAATTATTGACCCTGACCCCCTTGGCGGTCGCGATTGGTTCTTCATTAGTAGCACCAAGCGCAGTGGCTTCAGAAGAGACGAACTCAACCCCATCAGCAACTGAAACGATTCAAGTCTTCGGTCATCAGTACGAAGGTTATGCTGAACACATGCCTCAATCAGGCACCAAAACCGATGTGGAATGGCTTGATGTGCCACAAGCGGTATCCGTAGTAACGAAAACAGAAATGCAAGACCGAGGCGCGGTGCGTTTAGTGGATGCGCTAGATGGGGTAGCCGGGGTCAATAACACCTTGGGCGAAGGCAGCCGCGATCAGTTCATGATCCGTGGTTTTGATTCACTCAACGATATGTACCGTGATGGCTTGCGAGATGACGGTACGTTGCAGTCTTACCGCAGCTTAGCGAACGTTGAACGCGTTGAAATTGTGAAAGGCCCTGCGGGTGCTTTGTATGGCCGTGGTTCGGCTGGGGGCATCATCAACTTGGTGACGAAACGCGCTAACGGTGAGAATTTTACTCACGTAAACGGTAGTGTAGGCAGCAACAACCAATATGTTGGTCAGGTCGACAGCTCAATGGCGTTTACAGATAAGGTCAACGGGCGTATTAACTTGGAATACCGTCAAGCCGACTCGTACGTTGATCATGTTGATTCAAACGATTTCTTCATTGCACCGACCATTCGTGTGTTACCAGCGGAAGGTCACACCATTGATATTGACGTGGAATACGCCCATCAAGAACTAGTGCCGTATCGTGGTGTGCCATCAAAAAATGGCAAGCCAGTTGATTTGCCAGTAAGCACTTACTTTGGCGGTACAAACGACTATCAGGAGTCAGACAGTCTCCGTATTGCGGTGGATTACGAATGGCGTCTGAATGATCAATGGGTATGGAACAACCGAGCGGCGTTCAACCATATCGAACTTGAGCAAAAAGGCACGCGTCAGGGCAAAGTGACGGGTAATGAAGTGTCTCAAACCGTCAACAACTTTGGTTACGATCCACGTACTACGACCACTTTACAATCTGAGTTGGTTTGGGAAACCAGGGACAATCAATTGATGGTGGGTGCAGATTTCAACCAGATCGATATCGACCTAACGTTGGCAAGTGACAAAACGCTTCCTCCGCAAAATATATACGACCCAGTCGTTGGTCCAACGCCTGATCCGGGCTTTAAGCCATTTCGTGACAATACCACCACCACGACAGGTTTGTATGTGCAAGACGTCTATACGTGGGGCGACCTTTCTTTGATCGGTAACGTGCGTTACGACTCGATGGAGCTCGAACAACAAAAAGCGGGCTCAGATAAGGAAAAGTTGGATGATGACAAAGTCAGCTACCGTGCTGGTTTGGTATACCGCATCAATTCCGACACATCCGTATACGCCAGTTTAGCGCGCTCTTGGCAGTTACCGTACGCTGGTATCTACATCAATCCAAAATTGGCGGAATTCTTCCACACCGACTTAAAAGAGGTGGGTGCGAAAGCGTACCTTTTGGATAACGCATTAATGTTGAATGCGGCACTGTTCCAGATTGATCAAGAGCAACCACAAACTAACGTGGACGGCGATGTGATCGATAAAATTGAAGTGCGTCACCAAGGCATTGAATTAGAGGCTCGCGGCCAAATCACCAAACAGTGGGACATCTCTGTTGGTTACAGCTACTTAGATGCGGAAGACAAAGCCACAGGCAAAAAGCCTAACGATGTATCAGACCACTTGTTCTCTCTTTGGAGCACTTACCAATTGGATGACAACTGGCGTTTAGGCGGTGGTGTGAAGTACGTGGGCGACCGTTACGCAGGTAACGACGAAGCCGTCGCACTTGGCGATTACACAACGGTGGATTTGATGGCGGCGTACACCACTGGTCGTCACAAAATCCAAGCGAACGCTTACAACATTTTGGATGAGAAATACATTCTTGGCGCAACAAACGGCACGTCTGGCTTAAACCAGATTGGCTACGGCGCACCAGCCGAGTTCATGCTCAGCTACGGATATCAGTTCTAGGCTTTTTGTGCGTAGTTAGCGCCTGTTAGCCGATTTTTGCCTCATATTGAGGATGTTTAGCCCCTAGAGCATACGGGATGTATTCTGCCCGAGGCTCAATTTCTCGCAAAGGAGATCTTAATGTCTTACCAGAATTTGGATGGTAAAGTGCGTGTACGTGCTGGTTTGTCTACCACTTACAGTGTGCTTGCGATTGCAATCGCTTCTGCCACATCCATGAGCGCGGTTGCTGCTCCTGCTAAAAAAGAACAAACTACCACGATGGAAACCGTCGTTGTCACTGGTAGCGTGATTGGTAAATCTGAAATTGAAGACGTCAAAGAGTACCCAGGTGCTCGTACCGTCATTACCCGCGATCAAATCGAGAAAACCGCCGCAGGCTCGATTGATAACGCGCTACAGCGCGTGCCGGGTATTAAAGTTCAGGATGAAAGCGGAACGGGCGTATTGCCTAACATTTCCGTACGTGGTTTGAAAGCAAGCCGTAGTGGTCATGCTCAGTTCTTGATGGATGGTGTACCGCTAACACTTGCGCCATATGGTCACACTGGTCAGTCTATCTTCCCAGCAACACTGTCGATGCTTGATCGTATTGACATTGTACGCGGTGGTGCCGCAGTACAGTACGGCCCAAACAACGTCGGTGGTGTGATCAACTTAGTGACCAAACCGATTCCACACACGTGGCAAACTGAAATCAGTAACCGCCTTACCGTGTTTGATGGCGGTGATGCGCCGCTGAATGATTTTTACCTACGCACGGGCGGCTGGTTAAGCGACACATTTGCACTACAGTTGGAAGGTAACTTCCTAAAAGGTGAAAGCTTCCGTGAACATTCCGATACGGACGTGAAGAACTTCCAAGCCAAAGCACAGTGGCTACTGAGTGACACTCAAGAGATTCAAGCATTCCTGCAACGTTACGATGCTGAAACGCAAATGCCGGGCGCACTTTCGCCACAAGATTACGAGCAAGATCGTCACCAATCGAAACGTCCTTACGATGATTATGAAGGTAAGTCGACGCGCTGGAGTGTTAAGTACATCCACGATTTGCCATTTGCCGACAGTGCCGAGCTAGAAGTGCTAACGTTTGGCCATAAGTCAGAGCGTCTTTTCAAGTGGGGCTTTAACAGCGCGGGTGGCCATTGGGCGGATCCGGCTCTGCCAGCGACGGACGTTCGTACCTCTCCACGTGAATTTACCGTGTATGGTATAGAGCCAAAAATGGCGATGTACTTTGGCGAAGGTAAATCCGTTACTCAAAACTGGATCGTGGGTACCCGTTATGTTAATGAAGACATTTACTACAAACTCACTCAGACTCCAATCGCCGGTGGTGCAACCAGCGTTCCGCGTGATTGGCATCTAGATACGGACGCGTTTGCTGGATACGTTAGCAACGAAATTGGTTTGTTCAATGATACATTGAAGGTAACGCCTGGGTTGCGTGTTGAGTCGGTTCGAATGACGTTTACCGATCGTGGTAAAAAACAAACGGCAGACAACACCGTGACGGAATGGTTGCCAGGTTTGACGGTGGCATACAACTTAACTGACCAGTGGGTGACGTATGCGAACGCGCAAAAATCACTTCGTGCGCCACAAATTGCCTACATCCGAGGTTTGGGTGAAGAAGGTAGCGAACTGGCTTGGAACTACGAAGTCGGCGCGCGTTACACCCAAGATGCGACCAGCTTTAACGCTGCACTTTATCGCATCGACTTTGAAGATCAATTGCAATGGCAAAGCTCAACGCAGACCTTCGATAACATCGGAAAAACACTTCACCAAGGCATAGAGCTTTCTGCTCGTTACGTGCCTGAAGCACTACCTGCACTGAGTTTAGGCGCAAGCTACAACTATCTAGACGCTACGCTTGAAGAAGAAGGCGCGAATAAAGGTAATCAACTGCCTTACACCTCTAAGCATCAGCTTGGTTGGGATGCAACCTACGCATTTTACGGCATGGACACCACGCTATCGGGCTTCTACTTTAGTGATTCGTATACCGATAACGCCAACACCAGTGCCGAAGATGCAACTGGCGCAACGGGTAAAGTACCATCTTACATGGTGTGGAACTTCAACTTGGGGACGGATTTATACAAAGACGACAAAGGCAAGTTACGCATGAATGTTGCGGTGAACAACTTGTTTGACGAGGAGTATTACTTCCGCGGGATTGATACAAGCCCAGTTGGTCGGTACCCAGCTCCGGGACGCTCTTACACACTGGATCTGAACTATCAGTTTTAAGCGTTTCGTTCACCGAGTTTGAAAAGAAAAGTCGCCAATTTACCTTGGCGACTTTGCCGATCTTAGGTAATGGAAAACTCTTAGCACTGGAAAAAAGCAAGATGAAAAATAAAAAACAATTTACGATCAAACACTTTTCAACAGTTTTGCTGATGCTGTTGAGCTCAGCTTTGATGTCATTTAGCGCATTTTCTCAGGCGCGCAGCGTGCAAGATGAGCAAGGCACTTTTGAGCTAGAAGCGATACCTCAACGTATTGTGGTTTTAGAATTTTCGTTTGTCGATGCATTAGCGGCAGTCGATGTCTCACCTGTAGGCGTCGCCGATGACAACGATGCCACACGAGTCATTCCTGCTGTTCGTGCCAAGGTTGGTCCTTGGCAATCGGTCGGCATGCGCTCGCAACCGAGTTTAGAGGCGATTGCGGTGCTCAAGCCGGATTTGATCATTGCTGATGCAGAACGTCATCGCGCAATTTATCAAGATTTGCAGCGAATTGCGCCAACTTTGCTGTTAAAAAGCCGTGGTGAGACATATCAAGAAAATCTCGAATCCGCACACAAAATCGGCGTGGCAATTGGCAAACAAGCGAAAATGACACAACGAATTGAGCAGCACAAACAGACAATGGCGGAGTTCAAACAGCATTTTGCAACACAGGAAACCATTCAGTTTGGTGTGGTTTCTGACAAAGGGATGTGGTTGCATAGCCCGGTTTCTTACGCTGGGGGCGTTTTGAGTATGCTGGGCATCCAAAGCCCGCTGGCTCCATCTGAGCAAAAAGCGTATATCCCAACCAGTTTCGAACTTTTACTAAAAACCAACCCTGATTGGTTGTTAGTTGGACTTTACTCTCAACCAAATATTGTGGATGAGTGGCGCAAAAACCCATTATTTAAGCTGCTAACCGCTGCGAAAAAACAGCAACTTGTTGAGGTCTCTCCTGAGCTGTGGTCGTTAAATCGCGGCATGTTGGCTGCGGAAGAAATTGCCCGCAATCTTGAAGCGTTATTGGAGCGCTCATGAGTTCGGCGATAAGCTCGGAAAGCGCGTCTTCGGTTAGCAAATCGCATTGGAAAGCGAGCTTGTTTGTCTGTGCTATGGCGTTGTGTACGCTCTCAGGCTATGCAGCCTCAATGATTGGCTGGTCCAACTTTTCTTTGAGCGTTAATGATCTGACAAGCTATTGGTTTGCGTTTGCTGAGGGCAATATGCTGCATCAAATCCTCGCGACGCTGCGTGCGCCTCGTGCCTATGCTGGGTTATTAATTGGCGCTTCGCTTGCGGTATCCGGAGTGCTGATGCAAGGATTAACTCGTAACCCTTTGGCGTCGCCATCCATTCTCGGCATTAATGCTGGTGCGGCTTGTTTTATGGCCTTGGCGTCTATCGGCGTACCATTCTTTAGTCAATTGAACCCAATCATCAACGCAGTACTCGGCGCGCTACTAAGTGGTGGTGCGGTCATGTTGTTGGGCGGTTTTTTCTCCGCGCGTTCTCACCCATTGCGTTTAGTGCTAGCGGGCATTGCCATCAGTGCACTGCTGATAGGGTTAACTCGTGCGTCGGTAATTTTGGCGGATGACATGGCTTACAGCGTGTTGCATTGGTTAACGGGTTCACTCTCTGCGGTAGATTCTGAGCAGTGGCAGCAACTGTGGCCTTTTGCGACTTTAGGTTTGGTGCTCGCCATGGGCTTAGCGCGAAACTTAAATTTACTCGCGTTGGGGGACGAAGTTGCTGTTGGGCTAGGTGGTAACATTCGTCTTACGCGATTTATCAGTGGTTTATCGGTTGTGCTGTTGGCAGGAACTAGCGTAGCGATTGCTGGACCAATTGGCTTTGTCGGGTTGTTAGTGCCGCACTTGGTGCGCCCGATTGTTGGTCACAACTATCACATTCTCATTCCGGTTTCCGCCTTGTGTGGCGCGACATTAGTGACGTGGTCAGATGCTTTATCACGCGCGATTGCTTTTCCGGCTGAAACGCCAGTGGGCGTGATTACCGCGCTGTTGGGCACACCTTGCTTTATCGCGATTGCAATGAGGAAATCATCATGATGAATCAAACCAAACTGTTTGCATTAGTTGGATTGTTGCTGATTACGTCTTCTCTCACGCTGTTTGTTGGCGCGGCGAACATGTCGGCTCAACAGGTTTTTGCATTACTGTTTTCTTTCTCTGACTCGGACTTTGTGATTCACCAATATCGATTACCGAGAATGTTGCTCGCCATTGGCGTGGGCGCTGGGTTGGGGCTGTCAGGCGTTTTAGTTCAAGGCGTCATCCGTAATCCACTTGCCTCACCAGATTTAATGGGGATAAGCGCCGGAGCAGGACTGGCGGCTACCGCTTGTTTGGTGCTGTATCCGAATGCGCCAGTGGCAATGTTGCCGATGGTCGCCATGGCGGGAGGCTTGCTTGCTGCTGGCTTTATTGCTGTGCTGGCTTACTGGTCGAAACCAACACCAGCACGTTTGGCGCTGATTGGTGTTGCTGTCAGCGCATTTTTAGCCAGCGGTATCGATTTTCTTCTGATTGTGCACCCTATTGAAATCAACACGGCGATGGTATGGCTAACCGGCAGTTTGTGGGGACGAAACTGGCAACAAGTGCCGTTTATTTGGAGTGCTTTATTGCTGCTACTGCCATTGGCGTTTTGGCTGGCTTGGCGGCTAGATGTTATGGGACTGGGAGAAGAAAGCGCCACTACACTTGGCACGAAACCAAGACAGATCCAAATTCTTGCGCTGATTGCTGCCGTGCTATTGGCGAGCATCAGTGTGTCTGTGGCAGGCACGATCAGCTTTGTTGGCCTGCTTGCGCCGCATCTTGCGCGTTTGCTGTTTGGCCACAACCACAAGTTGTTGATTCCAGCCGCTGCAACCCTTGGCGCTTTGTTGGTGATTTGCGCCGATGGTTTAGCGAGAGGCTTACAGCCGCCAATTGAGCTACCAGCGGGAGTGCTAACATCTGTTATTGGCGCACCATATTTCATTTTTCTTTTGTATCGTTACAGAGGTTGGTAAGCATGTTACGAACGCAGAACTTATCCGTCGCGTACGGCAAACAGACCATCATTCCAGATCTCTCTTTGTCGATTCCTCAAGGTAAAATTACCGCACTAGTTGGTCCAAATGGTTGCGGTAAATCGACACTATTAAAAACCTTGGTACGCATCAATAAACCTGCTTCTGGCCAAGTGTTGTATAACGACAAACCACTAAGCAGCTACGGTGATAAACGCTTGGCGCGTTCGTTGTCTTTGCTGCCGCAGATTCTTGTCAGTCCTGAAGGTATTACCGTCAGAAAACTGGTCGAATATGGCCGCTCGCCTTATCTCTCTCATTGGGGCAGGTTAAGTCAACAAGACAAAGCCTTGGTCGAGCAAGCAATGCAAGATACTGGCGTGATTGAGTTTGCTGACAAGCCAGTTGAATCGTTGTCTGGCGGTCAAAGGCAAAGAGCGTGGATTGCGATGGTAATGGCGCAAGATACCGACGTAGTGATGCTTGATGAGCCAACCACTTACTTGGATCTCTCTCACCAAGTTGAGCTGATGAAACTCATGAGGCAGATGAACGACAAAGGCAAAACAGTGGTCGTAGTGCTGCACGATCTAAACCAAGCGTGCCGTTACTGCGATCATTTGGTGGTGTTGGAAAAAGGTCAGTTAGTCACGCAGGGAACACCGCAAGAGGTAATGACAGAAGGCATGTTGTCATCGGTGTTTGATTTACAAGCGAGAGTATTTAATGACCCAATCTCAGGCACGCCGATGTGTGTGGCGGTGTAGGTTTACGTCTTTGGAAAGCTATCTGCAATAAAAACGTCGATCCATAAAAACAAACCCCGCTAGTAACAAAGTTGCTAGCGGGGTTTGTTGTTTTTAAGAGCGTCCTTAATGTGGCGTTTAAGCCAGTTTAAACGTCGCCACTTTCGAGTTGAGATCCTCAGCTTGCGATTTCAGCTCAGCAGATTGATTCATCGATTCTTCGGCACCAACTACCAAGTGATCGGTCACATCTTTAATGGACGTGACATTTTGCGTGATTTCATTGGTTACGTGCGTTTGCTCTTCGGCGGCGGTCGCGATTTGCGTTGCCATATCGCTGATCAGCGCAACGGCCGCGTTGATTTCATCCAGAGCCAGTGCTGCGCGATCTGCATCTTCCACCGAACCTTGCGCGAGCTGAGAGCTTGTATCCATGATGGTCACTGCGCGTTGTGTGGTTTGCTGCAAGGTCTCGATCGTCGAGCGAATCTCTTCGGTTGAGGTGTGTGTGCGTTGTGATAGCACGCGAACCTCGTCTGCAACAACGGCAAAACCGCGACCTTGCTCTCCTGCACGCGCCGCTTCAATCGCCGCATTCAGAGCCAGTAAGTTGGTTTGCTCTGCGATGTCTCGAATCGTTGATAGCACGGTTGAGATGTCTTGCGCGTGCTGGTTGAGCTCACCGATGACAACGCTCGCTTGGTTGACTTCAGAAGACAAATTATTGATGGACGATTTGGAGTTGATCACCAACTCATGACCATTTTGTGTGCTTGCTGAAGAGTCTTGAGCGGCTTTAGCCGTCTGCTCTGCATGTGCGGCAATCTCTTGCGTTGCCGATGCCATTTCGGTCACAGCGGTCGCCACCATAGTGATTTCTTGTTGCTGATGGTTCAGATCAGAAACCGACTGATTCGCGCGAGTCGTGCTCAGCTCCGATTGTTGGCTCAGTTCTTCCGCTTGGTGACGAATGTGACCAATAAGTTGCTGCAAACTTTCAACGAACTGGTTGAAGTTTTCAGCCAGCTCACCAACTTCGTCACGGTTTTCTACTTTGATACGTTGAGTTAGGTCGCCGCTACCGTTTGCGATTTGTGCAAGCGCATTCGAAACGTTGTAGAGCGGACGGAACAAGATGTTACATAGCAGATTAAACAAAGCTACGCAGATAACGACGACGATGGTGGTTGCGATGATCTGATCCCAAACAGCATCGTAAAGTGGGGCAACCAACGAGTTTTGATCTAACACCGTCACTGTTGTGAGCTTGGTACCCTCTATGTGGCGCGCGTAAATCACATATTCGGTGCCGTTAATAGAGACGCGACGCTCTGTACCTGAACGTGCGGCAGACGTAATGTCGTTGTTGTTGAGGCCCAGCTTGCTAACCGGTTGATTCAGCAGTTTACCGTTGTTATGAGTGAAAATATTGCCCTGTTCATTGGCAATAAACATATAACCTTCACCCGGTAGGATCACTTGGTTGAGACTGTTCAGGATATCACCGATCTCTACGTCAGCACCCAGAACGACGGTTTGACCATGCAATTGCAGGGCTTTACCGAGCGACACGACGTTAGCCCCCGTGGCAGCTGCGACGGTCGGGTTATCCATAAAGACTTTCGATGGGTTGGCGATTGCATTGGTGTACCAGCCCCACTTACGAGGATCGTTATTACCTGGTGGCAAAACCACCCCATTAGCGTTGTCTTGTGACCCGTCCGGGTAAGCGAGGAAAACGTTATCGAACGCGCCAGAGTCTCGGACTTGTTTCAAATGCGTAACCAGAGAACGTTTCTCTGAATCAGAAGAGAGTGAAGTTAGTGCGCGCTCTTTAGAGAGTAGCCAGTCCTTTACGTATTGATTGTAAGATGCGCTAGTGCTTTCTAGTCGCTGTGCGACTTCGACATCGAGCCTATTTAATGAATCTCGAAAAGACAGCCCCTCTACCAGCACTCCCCCTAGAATGATGGCGGCACTGGCAGAGATTGCCAGTTTGTTTTTTAATGATAGATTTTTGAACATAAAGCGAATAATAGATCTTTGAATAATAGTTGTTGTGTTTTTATTCTCATCAGTGCTCTCTGCGCTGTTGAATATGCAGCAGAAAGTCAGATTCGAATCTGTTCAATAATTATATTTTATTGCTCAAAATAAATACTGACTCCATGTCGCGAATTTGAGTTTTACACCAAATAAGCAAAAGGATTTGGAACGATATTATTTATGTATTTGTAAAGTAAGGATTTGTCGATTTTTGTAAATGAGAATTGATTTCAATAAATGGTGATCTTTATCACATTTGCGTGTCTGATAATCCATTAAAAATGTGAAGGTTATAGCACCGGATATATATTGATTAGCTTAATCATTGTTATGGGCAATCGTTATGCGCAGTATATTGTTAGTCCCCGCGTTATTAGTGTCAGGGTGTGCTCTGATACAACAGTCGACGCCGATTCAACCTGACGCCAACTGGCACGTGGACCAGTTATCGAACGGTATGAAATACCATCTCTATCCAACAGAAGACCAAGAAGTCTCGGTCCGTTTGGTGATGAATATCGGCTCATTCCAAGAAACATCTTCTCAAAAGGGTTACGCTCACTTTGTTGAGCATATGGCGTTTAATGGTAGTGAGCATTTTACCGGTAACGACGTTGTCAAACTTTTTGAGCAATCTGGTGGTAGCTTTGGCGCTGATATCAACGCTTTTACCAGTTATCAGCAAACGTCTTACCAACTTGACCTTGCGAATAATACGAAGCTAGAAGATGCCCTGAAGTGGATGAGAGATATCGGTAACGGACTTGAGTTTGCTCCTGAGCAAGTAGAGAAAGAAAAAGGGGTGATTCTTGGGGAATGGCGACGTGCTAATCCAGATGATAAGTCCTTTTCTATGCATGCTTACCAAGCCTCGATTGAAGGCACTATGTATGGTGAACATGACCCAATTGGTACTCGCGAAGCGATTCAAAACGCTTCCTCGAGTAAGTTAAAGGCGTTTTACGACAAGTGGTACCAGCCACAAAATGCCGAGTTGATTGTGACTGGTAATATCGACGTAGATTCACTGTCCAAGATTATCAAAAGCAAGTTCTCGAACTGGGAAAGTACCTCGGATACGGTAATAGAGAAGCGCCGTGATATTCGAGTGAACAACGAAAACAGAATCTTGCCAAGTAACACGATGGAATCACCAAGTCTTCATTTAGTGATTGAGCGTGGTCTAAGTGGCAGCGCGACGATTGAGCAACAACATGAAGTGTGGCGTGATGAAGTCGCAACACAACTCATTCAACAGCGTTTGATCCGTGTACTCAGTGATGCCGCTGAACCTTTTCAATACGCTTATGCAGAGCCCTATTACTCTAACTATCAGCGTATGATGTCGGCAGGGATTTCGTTTGCACCAGATCGCCGCGAACAAATGCACCAGACTTTCATTCGTACCTTGGCGTCGTTAAGAGATTATGGTGCGACTCAATCCGAGTTAGATAGCGTTATGTCAAATTGGCAAGGTGAACTTGCAAATATTGATTCAGATTGGAGTCAGCGTAAGCCAAACAGTTACGCAGAAGCACGTGTTTTTCAAATTGGACAAGACAGTGTCAGCCAATCAAAAGAGAATTATGCCCAGAGTTTGGCAGAATTCATCAACAACGAGAATTTAGAGAGCATTAACACACAATTGACGGCTTTGTTATCTCAGCAGCCAAGCTTTTTTATTGGTTTGGGGAAAAGCGAAACGTCAGAACAGTTCAATGGTGTATTTGCCGCTCTAAACAGTGCCTATCTTCAAACTGGCGAAAAACCGTTAGAGATGTATGACAAAGTGGATGGATTCTTAAAGCCTACCCAGGAAGGCAGCATCACGAGCATGCGTCAGGAAGCGGGTGGTTTTCAAGTCTATACGCTATCAAACGGTATCGAAGTGTGGTTCCAAAAAGATACTAAAGCGGGTGGTCGAGCGTATATTTACTATGCGAGCCAAGGTGGTAAAGCCGCTGTTGATCCGACGTTGTATGCCGCTTATGAAATCGCAGCAACAACGGCAATACGCAGTGGGTTAGGGACATTTTCTGGTTCAGAGCTAGATAGCTACTTACGCAAAAACAACATTGCGCTTGGCGCGATGCTTGATGCGACCAGTCACGGAGCTCAAATTACGGCGCCAAATACGCACCTAACTGATGCTTTGAATGGACTATACAACCTAGCGACGGAGATTAAAGTCGACGAGCGCCAGATGGCGGCAGCGAAGCAAGAGTTTAAACAGCAGAGCGGCGCTTTTTTTGAATCACCGATGGGAAAACTGATTCAAAAAGCAAACGGCAATTCTTATTTGCCGGGGAGTCGTCATCGTATAGTGTCCAGTGATGATGTTGAACAAGTGACTTCCGAGCAGATACTAGCGGTGCATGAGCAACTTTTCAAAACCAATGATGGCTTTAAGATGGTTATTGTTGCAAACGTAGAGCCGGAAGAAATTACACCACTTTTGCGTAAGTATGTGGCCTCTATCGAAATGAAACCGAGTCGTTCGATTGATTATCACGTTGCGTTTAACCCGGAAGTGCCGGAGCGAACTGTGGTTGCGGATGGGCATGAACCTTCATCGTTGTATGTAATGCGTTTGACTAATACGAGCGATTACCAACGTACGGCAAGAGACACGGTTATCGAAGATATTTTGCAACGTATTAGTAATGCACGTGTTTTGGATATTGTGCGAGAAGAGTCTAGCCTTGATTACAGCCCGAGCATTTACACCATGACACAAGATCGCGAACCCACCTCTGATTGGCTCTTGGAGTCTCAAGTTGAGCCCGAAGACGTGGCACTTTTAGAGAGTAAACTGGGCAAAGTGTTTGATGATTTAGCGTCAAATATTACCCAAAAAGAAGTGGATACGGCCGCGAAACAACTGGCAGTCGCGATGCAAGGATTGGATGACAACCCAGCACAGAGATCATGGGCATATACTCGTTATTTGGTGCATGATTACGGCGTCGATGTGTTACTTGACGTTGAGAAAGTGGCTAAAAGTGTGACGTTAGATGAAGTGAAAGCGCATGCAAAATCAGCTTTTGGTCCACAAGCAAAACGCTCGGTGATGGTTTTAAATCCGGCCGAATAATCACGTAGTTTCTGACGAAAATCGTGGCAATAGTAATAAAAAAGACGGCGTGAAAGCCGTCTTTTTTAAGCACTTTAATCAAAGCTTTTATGCTGATTTACGCGAAAGTCGCTTTTCATTGTTGGTGTTGTTTTCTTTTGTGATCGCACTGTCTTGAGCCTTACCCTTGAGCGTTACCACTTCCTTTTCAGGTAATTCGGCTGCTTCACCAAAGAATTTGCCACCAGGTTCAATGCTGAGGTTATTGCTCCAGATCCTACCGCTTACGCGTCCCTTGGCAAGCACTTGAATGTGTTCTGCGTGACAGTTTCCGTCCATCATGCCGTTAATGATCAGCTGTTTAGCGTAAATTTCACCGTTTACTCGCCCGCTTTCTGCGACAACGAGAGTGCCTTCCACGTTAATTTGACCATCGACGATGCCATCAATCTGGACATCGTTTTCTACTTTGAGTTCTCCGCTAAGAGAACAGCCTTTGGCGATGAGAGTTGAAGCTGCTGAGCTACTCGTTGTTCCACTGTTTTGATTAAAGATTCCCATCGTATTCTTCGCTCCTTAGTAAAAATGTCTTCGAAATCATTAAGGCTCCAATCGACAAATGGTTTCGGATTCAGTGCTCGCCCAACAAATCGCACCTCGTAATGCAGGTGAGGGCCAGAAGAGAGCCCACTGTTGCCGGAAATTGCAATCAGTTGCCCTTTTTTGACGAACTGACCACTTTTTACTTTGAACGCTTTCAAGTGCGAATAAGAACTCGAAAAACCGAAAGAATGTTGCAGCCTGAGGAAGTTACCAGAGCCTTTATTACTGCGGCGGGTGACTTCCACTACCCCATCGGCAGGGGCATAAATTTTGGTGCCGATATTTACGGCAAAATCGAGCCCACGATGCATCTTGGCAACTTTTGTCACCGGATGGATACGCTTACCGAATCCGGAAGATAGCCGTACCTTGCCGACTGGAGAGCCACTTGGTATTTGGTTTAATAACACCATGCGAACGTTTGAGGTTATCGCCGCCGCATCGAGCCTAGCATCCAAGTTATTTGTCGAGGTATGTTCTCCAACCCCAAGCACTTTCTCTAATTCACCCAAACGTTCCGAAACAAGTTGTACCCGTTCTTCCCGTTCTGAAAGGTCATTTTCTAGCTCTGATTTAAGTGTTTTCAGTGTGCTGAGCTCTTCACCCATGGTGCGTGAATGCTCTGTCAATTCAGCTTGTTTTAACGCTGCATTATCAACGCGAGTGTACAAGTGATGAATTAAGATTACGGTCGCGGCCAGAGCAACAACAAAAAAAACGAAAAACGTTTTTATGTTGCGTTGCATCCTTTTACTGAAGTACCAATGTCTTGAGCCATTGATAGTTGATATAGAGATCGTCAACTGGTCTTTCATCGTCTTCTATTGCTCGTATTTGGTATACGTCTCGTCACTGAGTTAGTAGGAATGTAAGGAAAACGAGTAGGGACCGCCAGAGGCAAATTGGAAAGAAGTGTCAGGTCGTGAGGCGTTTTCAGATATTAGATAAAAGACTCAATAAAGATTTAATATTCTGCTGATTTTGGTCGTAATTACTCCAAATCGCTTCATTTAACTGAATATTATGATTTTTAAGGCGGTTATCCGAGAAATTGGATTGTGAATATTGCCAATAGCATCCGCACGCAATTCAACTTACTTCACGGTTTGCCTTATAAATGTTGGATAATTTATCAAACCGACATTCATTACATCGATAACTTGTTTATGATAGCGGTTGATATAAAGCACTATTCATTGGCTTTAAACCTAAGCGTTACATTTCGTTTAGGAACACATAACTATGACAACGGAGTTGGTCGTGAAAAAACTACTATTGGCTACAGCAGTGGTCGCAGCAGCAGGGGGCGCTGGCTACCTGTACCAAAACAATACTACCGCGAGTGATGCAGGCTCACTGTTAACGCAAGTTCCTGCAGATTCACTTATGGTGACGTATCAGACAGAACCTTTTAACCATTATAAATACATGAACGCATTCGGTACGGCGAATCAAGGCTCGATTGCAGAACTTTTTGCCGATGAACCACTGTCTCCACAACAGCAGTTTGCAGTTAACTTATTCGATGGATACCTAGAGAGTGCTGCGTCGCCAGAAACATTAAAAGCTTATTTGGGCACCGGGGAAAACATTAATCCTGTGTTGTACACAATTGGTATGGTACCGGTGTACAAAGTGGATATTGAAGACCCTGCCGCGTTATGGAAAACACTGGATCATGAAGAGCAGATGAGCGGCGCTAAGCATGAGTTGGTTAAGCTTGGTGACGTCGAGTATCGTCGTTACGAGATGACTGATTCAATTGACCCGCAGGACGGTATTGGCTTGGTTGTAGCCGTGGTTGATAACGTGCTTACGTTAACGGTTGATGTTCCGCAACTGGGCGTTCAAAACCCGATTAAAATGGCATTAGGGCTTGAAGCACCAAGTCAAAATATTGCTGACAGTGGACGCCTTGAGGCGTTGCAAGCCAAATACGGTGAAAACAACAACTCTTTTGGTTACTTTGATCATCGCGAAGTGATTAAAGGTTTGACGACGAAAGATGGCAATATGTTTGCTCGTCAAATCAGCACGTTGGATGCAATAGATCCTGAACCAACGATTGAGGAAATGCGTTCACCAGCCTGCCATACTGAGCTTACTCAAGTTGCAGAAAACTGGCCTCAGTCCGTCGCGTTTGCAGAATACAAGATGAAAGGCGATCAGGCGTTCATTAAAGGTTCTTTTGTTGTTGAGTCCAACAATAAAGTGATTCTAGATGCGCTCAAGTCGATTCGTGGTGTATTGGCTGAGTCTAAAAGTGATAAGAGTTTCTTTAGTATGGCGCTTGGTTTAGACATTAATACTCTAGCGCCATCGATTGGTCAGATTTGGGCTGACTTGACCCAGCCTCAATATCAATGCTCTTTATTGACACAAATGCAGCAAGAGATGGGCGGCCAGAATCCAGCAGCCGCTGTAAGCATGGGGTCAGGCATGGTTAATGGCCTTAAAGGGTTAAGCCTGCAAATGTTTGATATCAAAGTAGATACTAATGCTCAGCATGGTGAAGTATTTAGCCAGCTAGATGGTATGTTGTCTCTTTCTGCCAATGATCCAATGATGCTTATTCAAACTGCGCAAATGTTCGTTCCTGAACTTGCTCAATTGCAAATTCAACCGGATAACCAACCTGTTAATGTCAGTGACCTATTAGAAATGCATACTGGCATGAAGGTGGACGTGTTTGCTCGTCTAAACGAAAACCATTTCACCCTTTACAGTGGTGATAGTGCTGCGGAAGCAAGCAAAGAAGTGATGGCGCAATCACTTTCTCCAAATGGCTTGTTCAGCTTTGATTTTGATTCAGAGCGTATTTTGGAAGTGTTAGAGAGTGCGTCGTCAATCACAGGGGAGCCGGTTCCGGATGATGTTGTCAAAAGCTTACAAGGCGAGCTTGTTGGTGGTATGACGATGGACGTGACAGACCAAGGTATTGGTTTTGCGTTTGATTACCGCGGTGCAACTAAACCTGTAACGGTTGCACAGCAGTAACACATTGCGTAGAAAAAGGCGGCTTGAAGCCGCCTTTTGTTATTATGTACCGTATTAAAAAGCGAGTGGGAAGAGCGACGCTTACTCATCTATTTGAGGATGAGAGTATTGCTGATATTCAGGTAACTCTTTTCTTAAATTACTAAATGTCGCCCATGCACTTTCTTTTGAGAGTTTGTTGATCAGCCAGTTTGGCAATAGACCTCCGGGGTCAGCAAACGCCTTGTATTCCACGAGTGTTGTATCGTTTGTGAGTTTTTGTAACTCCCAAGTCGCATCAACCGAGCGAATTCGAACATAACCATTTTGTTCAGCAAGATATGAGTCAGGTGCGCTTTTGATTTCTATCGTGAATCCCAGCTCATCGACCCAGTACTTTGAGTAGGTGACCATATCCCGATTTTTGGCAGGCCATGGTGCTTTAAACTGGGTGTAAACGATGTTCTCGGTGGCCGATATCTGATTTAAAACCCGGCTATGACTGGCATTGTCAATCCAGTTCGGGATATTGTCACTGTCTTCCAGTAGCGTTAAAAATGCACCATAGCTGGTGGGTGTGAACATCCGGGCACGGATCTCAACTAAACCGTCACTATGTTCTCGGGAGTAAATTGTGATTCCATTCTTGTCACTCTCGAACTGCCAGTTCTCGTTGGCGCTCGCATCAGTGCCAGCGGATATCAATGTGGCGAGTGTTAAGGCGCCCATTCTTAAATGCAACATCATGTTAGTATCCGCCAACTTTTCCTAAATTTAAGTTTATACGATTTGTCGTAACTATAAGGACAATAGTATGTTTTTTGTTATCGTTCTGAAGGTTGCTCTGCACTGAAGCCACGTTGAATGTTGGTGAAGGTAAGCGATGCAAATATTACGATAACGATCGCTAGATGCCATGCTTGACTCAATCCAAGCTGCACCAGAGTTAAGCTGACCAATGAGGAGACGACCATTTGTCCACCACCAGACATTGCCGCTGCGGCACCTGCTTGCTTTTTATAAGGTTGCATTACCATCGCTTGTGCACAAGGTAGGGCAATACCATTACCCAAGATCATTAATAGCTGTCCTAGCATCAGAAATAGAGGCTCAACAGGACAGAAAAATAACCATATTGCGGCAGCGAGGTGAAGAAATGGGGTGCAGAGCAGCATTTTTTTATTGCCAATAATTGGCCTTACTCGGTTACAAATCGTGGTACCACATAACATACCCAAAGCGGGAATGAGCGCCCACATCGCGTATTGAGCGGAGGTCATGCCAATTTGATCTTGCATGATAAATGGCATCACAGAGACTGTCGTAATCATTAAGCTGAAGTTTAACCAACTGATACTGGCGAAACTCATAAAGTAACGAGACGTAAGTAAGCTCTTGTATTGGAGTAACATTTTTCGGGGTGACGGAATGACAGAACGTTTTGTGATGGTTTCTGTGAACTTAAAGGCGATGATTACCCAAGCCAGCGAGACATAGCCCAACAGAGAAATAAACACCATACTCCAACCGAAGTGGAAGTTGATAAAGCCGCCAATCACAGGTGCAATAAGTGGCGTGATTGAAGCCGCCATGGCGATGTAAGACATTGCCACTGGGAGTTCATCCCCGCTAAATCTATCTCGAGTCGACGCCCTCGCGAGTACCGCGCAGCATCCTGTACCTAACCCTTGTAAAAAGCGCCCCATCACCATCCCTGTAAATGTGTCACTGAAGAAAATAATTATCAGCAGACCAGACATCGCGATGAGTAAACCGGTAAGTAATACTCTTTTTCGTCCTAAAGCATCTGACACTGGCCCGTAGATAAATTGAGAGGGGCCGAAGCCGAGCAAATAAATACTCACAAGCAGTTGAGCTTGGTCGAGGGAGATGGAAAAGTCTTTTGCTATCCATGGCAAAGAGGGCATAACTAGCCCCATGCTCAACTGGCCAACGCTAATAATAAGACAGGCGAGTAGTATAGTATGAAAGTTGATTGGGCGACTCATGACTGGTCTCCATTCAAACAACCTTTTTGGCGTCGTGAGCTTAAGCCGCCTTCGTCATCCACTTCATTTAGCTTTGCTTTGACCCGCTTCACAGTCGATAGACTGACTTCGCATTGCTCTGCTACGTTTTGCAATGTGTAGCCTTCTAGCAGTAACGTTGCGATCTGTTGGTGTTTGGTTTTGTTTGCGGGGCGGCCGCGAAACTTCTGTTTCCATAATTCTGGCTGCTCTTTAATGGCCTGTCGCCCTTGCTCTGCGGCAAACAGGCGATGTTCAGTCTGCACTTTCCCATATCCAGATAACACTGTGAGTAGTGTTTGAGTCTGAACAGAACCTGGCTCAAAAGTTATTGATTCACATACAGTTTTCAATGTTACCCCTTTATCGAGTAGCATTTTTATCGTGTTCAATGCTTGACTAAAGTCGCGACCAAATGCGGTCAGCCACCAGAGCACAATCGTATCCCCAGCTCTGACGGAATCGAGCAGTCGTAAGAATGCCTCTCTCTCGGTTGGAGGCATGCAACCACGAACCTTATCCTCAAAATGCTGAGCTTCGGGCGCAAAAGCTTTTAGAGTATTAAGGTGCTCTTGGTAAGCTCGATTTTTTGGCGAATAACGAGTGTAAAGATACGTGGTCATAAGGATTATGAGCCTCTTTTTGTTTGGTTCATATAGTGTAATAGCTCATAAATATACATGGGTTCATTAATGCTTACAACACTAAATGAGCCGTTTGGGAGTCAGAGGCAAATAAAAAAGCCAACCGAATGGCTGGCTATAGCTATTTAAGCTTTTGTTGTCTGGCGCTCGATTAACTTCACTGGCACCATCATTTTTACTAGGCTGCCGTTTTTCGTATTAATTTGATCAACAATGATCTTCACGCACTCGCGAGCGAGGCGACGGAAATCCTGGCGGAACGTGGTTAATTGATAGCTTAACCATTCTGTCTGAGGAATATTATCAAAACCAATGACTTGTAAGTCCTGAGGAATCCTCAACCCGCATTCTATACGGGCGATATCCATGACCGCCATCGCAAGGTTATCGGTTGCACAGAACACCGCTTCAGGCCGATTTTTGTCTGCCAGTATGGCACGGACTTTATCAAGTGAGCTCGCGTAGTCATAGCTGGCTTCAATGATGCGTGGCGTCTTGCCGGTTAGGTCTTCAAATTCAGAGCAGAAGCCGCTTTGACGTTCGTCATTCGTAAAGGTTGGCACTTCTCCCGTCAAATAAACCGCGTTCTTCACGCCACTTTTGTGCAGAAGTTGCGCAGCTTGTTGGCCTGCTTCGTAGTTGTCACTGATAACGTAGCTACTCCTAGTACCTTCAACAACTCGTGCGTATTGAACAATTGGGATATTAAACTCTTCACATTCTTCATAAAGGGACTTATTGAAGGTTGCGGAAGCAGCAATGACACCATCGACGCGATACTGGAAGATATTTGGGATTGAGTGGCCCTCTTCTTCATCCACTTGCCATGGAATCAATACGGCAGAATAACCTTTTTTCTGTAACTCACTGGAAATTAATTGCAGTGTTTTCATATGGATAGGGTAATCCGCATCAGGAAACACCAAACCTATCAATTTCGATTCGTTTGTGGTCAGGCTACGTGCAAAGGCGTTAGGGCGGTAGTTAAGGGCTTTAGCCGCTTCAAAGACTTTTTGCTTGGTCTTTTCGGATACTGAGCTACCCGGAACAAACACGCGCGATACAGTAGATTGAGAGACGCCTGCCATCTTTGCCACATCTTTTGATGTGACTACGTGTTTAATTGATTTCATGAATAAAACTTAGTTGCCAGTAATTGAGGTCATAAGACTAGCATAAATAGGTACGTATTCATAAATGTTCTAACGGGTATCCTAAGTAGAATAATGGCTTTGGAGTATTAAAAAGCAAAATGTGGGTTAACCCATTCGATTTGCTTTGAGCTAGCACTAGAGCTAGAGCGTAGATACTGTCCGTTTGTTGGACGTACAGTATCTACGTAAAGAACATTAATTTGCTTGTTTGACTGCAACTTTACGTTTCGGGGAGAGGAGTGAATACCCCATGTATCCGATGCAAGCGGTTGCGACAAGAATAGAGCAGCCACGCATAAAGTTAATCAGCATAGGAGCGTTGTCGGTAAACGCGTTGATCCCCCAAAGCATCACGAGAGAGAACACAAACATCACTAGTAAGCCATAACATGGAGCATCGATTTTGCCGGGAACGACATACCAACCATCTTCCTTGATTGGTTTATTTAGACGAGCATATTCCGCTTGCTGGCCTTTCACTGTGTAAAGATGCATTTCATCTTGTTTACCCGTCAGGAGAAGGCTAGCAATGTAAGCAACAACGGCATTCACAAGGACGCCAATCACGCAATACCAAGGCCACGCAATATCGGTCGCAACGGCTACATACCAAATCACCAAGAAGCTAGCAGCAACGCCAATCAACAAGCCTTTTTCAGTAATGTGTTTTGAGTAGAACCCAAGGACAAACATACAGAAGCTCGCACCGACAAAGTAAGAGCCTGCCTTACTCAGCACTTCCAGTACCGAGCCGGTGCTGGTGGCAAACATGATCGCTGGAATGATGACCAAAATCGCCCACGCCACCGTGAAGAAACGCGATACCTTTAAGTAATGCTCTTCCGACTCGTTTTGCTTGTAGAAGCGTTTGTAAAAGTCAGCCACAGAAACGGTCGCCATTGAGTTAAAGGCGGAATCGAGACTCGACATACTTGCCGCCAGAATCGCAGCGGCAATGATGCCCATCAAGCCTGGCATTCCATATTCACTCGCGTAATGAAGAATGATGGTGTTGCCATTTTCAAACTCTTTACCGTCGTAATAAGCGCTGAATAGGACGCCAAGCAAGATAAAGACAAAGTAAATAAAGAAGGCCACGTAGCCCATCATCAACATTGCCTTTTTCGCATCGCCCATGTTTTTCGCGGCCATACAACGTTGTACCATCATCTGGTTACCGCCATACACGGTGGTGTGGAACATCGTCATTGCGATAACGCCAGCCCATACCGTCGTTACTTGGCTTAGGTCAAAACTTGTCTGTAGGGCATCGGTCATTCCTTTCGCTTTGAGCTCTGCCATGACCTCCGTCATTGGAGAAGGCATGCCATTCCAAACGGCTTCAATGATGATGAATGCGCCAATAAATAAGATTACTGCTTGAATCACATCGGTCCAAATGACAGCCGCGATACCGCCCATTACGGTGTAGATAAGGGCAATTGCAGTGACGATCATGATGCAGTACATCACGTCGATACCAGTAATGAACTCTAAAATCATTGCTGTCGCGTAGAGTACGGCTGCCGAGCTCAATGCTTGTTTGATAAGGAAGATAAACGACAAAGTCAGTCGTGAAGCCTTACCGAAGCGTCGTTCTTGATACTCGTAGATGGAGGTTAAACCGCTGTTGTAGAAAAACGGCATAAACACAGCCACGATGAAGAAGATCACCAGCGGATAATTGAGGTGAATCGCGATAACCGACAGGCCTTCTTTGTAAGACCAAGCTGGCCCGCCAAGGAACGACATGGCACTCACGTAAGTACAAACGACAGAAATACCGATCGCCCACCAAGGGATGCTCTTATCACCCAAAGCGAATTGGCTAGCTGAAGTTACTCGCTTACCAATCACCGCACCCAATACTAGCGTTAGGGCGATGTATCCCCCAAGGATGCTCCAGTTAAGTGCGCCAAACTCATGCATAATTAGGTCCTTCTAACTGTTCTTTCATTTGTGCAAACACGTCATAGCCAAGCTGCAGCAGGATATGAACGATGTCGATCGCCACCCAGTTTTCCTTCAGTAAATCGCCTTCGCGTCGCCAAATGTCCATAACGCGAAGTTCGATGTGTTTTCCTGTCGGGGCGAGACCGAGCCAGCCACTGTGACCAGTGTGAGTACCATGCATATGTGGCCAACCACCTGTGGATACGTAGTCATTTTTGGCCAAAAAATTGACCTCAATATCGACACTTCGATCAGGGAAGGCGAACACGAATGGTGCTTGGTGGTGGTTACGGAAACCTTTGATACCGCGCGTAGTACCAATACCTGCAGGGCCGTACCACATGAAGTCATTGTGCCAGTAGTTTTCTAAATCCATCGAGAAAAGATCTTGACCATCAAAACGACCCAAGCAAGACAGCATATCTTCAACCAGCTGGGCGCTCTTTTCACTTTCTCCCAAAGACACAACAGATTGTTGAATACCGTCAGAAGTCGCAGGAGAAGGAACCAAGCCATCGTGACCTAAGCTTTTACGAAGAGGGTTGCAGCCTGCTTGATTCATCGCGTCGATGAAGTCTGGGATCATGTAAGATTCGGTGATTTGGTCGTTCTCCACACACACCATTTCGGTGTAACGCAAGTAGAGTGTTTTCCCTGTTGCTGGGATGCCAAACAGTGGTTGTTCAAATGTACCGATAAAGTAGCCGGTAGAGTTGTACCAAGTGCGGCCTTCGTATTCGCCGTGCATCACAATTATTGGTCGGCGCTCGGCGTCAGGCAAAGCATTCACAAGTGGTGAGAGGAAAGATTCGTGGGTTGCATCTGGGCCATTAAGATCGTTCACAGGGTGCGCCACGCACCATTTTACGTCAGGGTTCAAAGTTTGCAGAGCGGCCTGTTTTTGCTCGATGTCTGCGGCTTTGAAGTAGTTCTGGTAGAACTGTTCGATGATGTTGAGTGACATGTTGCTTCCTTACTGTCTGTGATTTTAATAAATAGTGTTTAGTCAGCCGTTAGCCTTGTTGTAGCAGGATTTGCTTCCAGATTGCGGTCTCGTCAAACAAAGTGAATTCGCGACGAAGACCCCAAGGGCCAAACTCAGCGTGGCTGATCCCCATGATGTAAACCTCTTTTCCTGAAGGCTTACCAAACATCCCGTATCCCTCATGCTTACCGTGCAAAGACCATCGAATTGCCGCGCGTGGTGACATCATGTCGTCATCTCGGCCAATACGATGGTGAACGGTAAATTGAGCATTTGGGAAAGACGCACGAAGTGCCATCCAAAAATGATCGACTTTCGAGTGTGATAGGGCAGTTTGACCGCCACTGTATTCGCCGATGCAAGCGCGGTCGTACTCTTTCGGTACTATAGAGAACTCGGCATTCATAAGGCTTCTGAGAATTGCTTCGTATCGCTGACCATATTCGTTGTTGTTGCCTACGCCCAAATAAGGTCCAGGAATGTCGACTTCAGGTGTGAACGGAAATGGGCTTGATTCCACGCCACCTTCAAATTCGATTTGTTGGCGTGCAAACTCTTCTGACGTCATACCCAGTTGTTTCGCGATATCGGCTTGATCGCGAACCAACCATTCGTCATTGATTTGGTTATTGATAGCGTGGCAATCTGCGATAATACGGAAACGAATTTTGCGGTTCGAGGCTTGCCCGTAGAAGCCGTTGCCACTGTGTGTTGCAGTAGAGATGATTCGATGAGAAGAAAGCATGCCTTGTTCCGGGGTGCCTGACCAAATGACGTCTTCGCCATATAGCGTGCGATCGGGAAACTCGGCCAGTGTCGCCATTGTTGCACTGATCACCCCTTCGTTTCCTTGAACGATAGAGAGTGGAGTACGCACAACAATGTCGGGAGAGTAGTAGTGTTCTAAGGTGTTTAAACCTCGGTCTTCCCAAATCTCTTTTGTGATACCAAGAATGTAGTCGGGAAAATCACGCCACTTTTCATCGAAGCCAACCATGGCCATAAATCACCTCCGTAATTGAATAATTATGTTTTGATTACGTATTCAAAATATATCATGTTGCCATTTTGTCAACGGATTGTTTTTCGGTTGTTTAAATAGCGTGCTGATGATCAGATTTTTAACAATTGAGCGGAAAATAAACTAAAAAAGTACAGGCGAGATGGAAGCTATCTCTTATCGAGACGTGTTAATAAGAAAGGAGGTCAAAGTTTTTTGTATGAATTTTCTAGTATCTTATTGTTTTTTAATCGCTTAATTTATTTTGATCTGTTTGAATGGAAACAAATGATTAAGCCAAAACTGATAATCATGCAGATCAAGGCACCCAAATAGACTTTATCGCTAATATTCAGCTATTTTGGTGTCAATTATCCTAATATCTTTCAGATTTTCCCTTTGCATACGAATGCTTAAAGGCTTTTTTATTAAATCGGAAGTAGATAACGAATAAGCCACTAGAAAGGTGTTTATCTAGTGGCTATAACAGTCATAAGCGCTCTATGAGTGCAACGATCAGGATAAAAGCGCAGGTAATGATAGCGAGATGGCAGGGATGAAGGTAATCAACATCAAGGCCACTATCATTGCACCAATCCAACCCATGATGGCTTTAGAGAGCGACTCTATCGGTACTTTGCCTACCTGACTTGCCATAAACAGGTTGGCACCCAGAGGAGGCGTAACAAAGCCAATGGCCAAGTTCACGATCATCACGATCCCAAAATGAACGGGATCCATGCCGAGTGCTGACGTAATGGGTAACAGAATTGGCGTGAGAATAACAATGGCTGCCAGCGTTTCCATAAAGGTACCGACAAGCAACAACAGGACATTGATGCAAAGCAGTATCAGAAGTTTGTTTTCAGTAATCGATAGAATGAACTGAGCAATCTCGGTCGGTAGACGTTCTAGGGTCAATATGCGGCCAAACGTCACGGACGCACCCACAATGACGAGTACTGCGCCAACTAACAGTGACGACTCTAGAATGATTTTCACAACTTGCGCTGGTTTGAGCTCTTTATAAACAAACATGCCAAAGAATAAGCCATAGAGCACACCAATGGCGGCTGATTCGGTAGGTGTGAAGATACCGGAATAGATACCGCCGAGAATGATCACGGGGAGTAGCATTGCCCAACTGGCTTCTTTTAGCGCATCAAGACGCTCTGCCCAGGTCGCTTTGCGCTCGTTACCTGTGTAGCCCCGCAATTTTGAGACAATTAGACAATAGCCGATCAAAACCATACCGACGACCAAGCCAGGAATGATGCCCGCCATGAACATCTTAGTGACGGAGACTTCAGCAGTGATCGCGTAGACGATCATCACCACAGAGGGTGGAATAATGACGCCAATTCCGCCGGAGGACGCGATTAAAGCACCTGCAAAGCTGCGGTCGTAGCCTTTCTTCACCATCGAAGGAATCATCGTCAGGCCGATAGCGGCAACAGTGGCAGACCCTGTTCCAGAGATGGATGCGAAGAACATACACGCCACAATGGCCACGATACCAAGCCCGCCAGTAAAGTGGCCAAAGAAGACCTCCGCCACATGCAATAATCGTTTTGAGATCCCTCCTTGGCTCATAAGGTTACCTGCTAAGGTAAAAAGAACGACGGCGAGGAGAGGGAAGGAGTCGAGCCCTGTCACCAAGCCTTGTACTAAAAACTCGATGTTAAGGAATGGCAGGCTTAATATCGCGACCATACTGGCTGCCGCCAGAGCAATACCGACCGGAACGCCAATGAGCAGAAGCAGACCAAAGCTGCCAAACAAAAGTGCAGACGTCATGCGTTAAACTCCAATAGTCGGTTAGAAGTACGATACTTTGCTTTGATATGGCGATAGCGTTGGCGAGAAAAGCGAACTCGTTCATTGCTGGTGGAGCACGCGTTCACACGTTGATAAATGCTGGTTACCAAGCGTACGCAGCTTAAGATTGCGCAAACCAAAACGGACGCATACAGGCAAGCAATAGGTATTTCCATTGCGGGAGCAATCTGACCGAGTTGCAGGCTGCGGTTTATAACCTTAAATCCAAACCAGGCGACAGTTGCACTAAAGGCAAGGTAGATAAGATCAGAGACAATCAAACTGAATTGCGTCCAATTGCCCGGAAGTTTATCGATGAACACACGAATGCGGATGTGTCGATCATCTCGGATACAGTAGCTGATGCTCAGGTACATCGCCCATACGAATAAATAACGAGCCAGCTCTTCAGCCCACGCGATCGTTGCATCGAACAGGCGTAGGGCGATTTGCAAGCACAGTAAAGTTGTCATCGTTGAGATCGCGATAACGATAAGGGTTGGTTCTAGGTATTTGTCTAGTAAGCGAAACCACTTCATGTTCACCTCCAAAACGAGAAAGCACGACCTGTTGCCAGATCGTGCAAAAGAGTGGGAGTTATAGGCGTTCTATCTCGGCCATCACGTTGTCAAACAAGTCTTTACCCGTTTTACTGCGCAAGTCCTGGTACACGGCCGCATTCATTTTCTCTTTCATGATGCTGCGTACCTCGTCTGGGACGATGTTAACCGTCATGCCTTTTGCTTCGAGCTCTTTGATTACTTCTCGGTTTTGCTGCGCGGCGAGCTCACGCTGTTTTGCGATGGTTTCTTTGCTTACTTCACTGATCAGCGCTTGTTGTGCGGCCGGCAGTGAATCCCAAAACGATTTGTTCATGAACAACACGTAGTTGGTGTATATATGGTTAGTTAAAGAGAGGTACTTTTGTGCCTCGTAAAAACGTTCGGCATAAATAGAGTAGATAGCACTTTCTTGAGCGTTAATCAGGCCTTGTTGTAACGAGGTGAAAATTTCTCCCCAAGACAGAGGTGTTGGCGCAGTACCAATAGATTTCCACGCGCTTATTTGAGTGGGGTTAGATGCCGAGCGAATCTTTAGCCCTTTCAGGTCCTCAATACTATCAATTGGCTGTTTGTTGTTGGTCACGCTACGAAAGCCGACCTCCATAAAGCCAAGTCCATGAAAGCCTTTTGATTCCATAGCATTCAACAATGGTTGTCCGATCTTCTCACTGTCGAGCGCTTTGTGTGCTTGCTCTTCGCTATCAAAAAGGTAGAACACGTCGAGCACGTTAAACTCTGGGACGTAGGGAGAGAGTAAAACTGACGCACCAAACGTCATTTGTAAGTTGCCTTGCTGTACGAGTTCAGTCGTCTCACGCACATCGCCTAGTTGTCTCGCCGGATAGATTTCAACTTCTATCTCACCGTTTGAGCGAGCTTCCACTTCTTGTTCGAAATAGAGCATTGCTTTGTGTACGGGAGAGGTTTCTTGACTGTCATGAGCAAGACGAATAACACTGGTTGCAAACGTATTCATACTGCTAAATGCAAGCCCCAGTGCGGTAAGTGAAGTAAGGATTACTTTCTTCACCGTTCTTCCTTGTTTCTGGTATGACCTGCCATTGGCATTCGTCGGCAAGTCACACAACTTTTTATGTTTTTATAAATTAGTTGAGCAATTCATATCCATTTTGCATACGAATCCAAAATAAAACATTAAAGTAACAAGTCAATAACAAGATTGATGAATTGATGAGGAATTAAATAACGATTGGTGAAAATTTAATCGTGATCACAGAAAATGCCTTACTCGAAAGCAAGGCATTTTGTTTATGAAGAATGAATAAAAATGGATTTATTAAATGGTGCTACTACGTTCGATCAAGGTGCCTTGCTCGAAAAGGTATTCGCCAGTTGCATCCAGGTTGCCGTTGATTCGATTCATCAAATCTTCAACCGCTCGTTTAACAATTTTGTCGACTGGTTGAGCAATGGTGGTCAAATCATAGCTCGGCCATGCAGACATCGGAATGTTATCTACACCCATCACAGAGAAGTCTTGGGGGATCTTTGCTCCGGCTTGTCGCAAGCCATCCATCACACCCATGGCGAGGATGTCGTTTGCACAAAAAATTGCATCGGGTTTGCTAGTGTGCGACAAGATCGCTTTCGCCGCTTCTAAGCCTGCTTCAAAGCTGTACTTGGCTTGGATAAAGGTTGGTGACGGGGAGCCGAGTTCTTGCAATTTTGAAGAGAAACCCAGCCAACGCTCTTCACTGGTCATGGAGCCAGCATCGCCACTGATATAAGCACACTGTTTTGCGCCTTTCTGCGTTAAATACTCGGCTGCTTGTTGGCCCGCCAATCGGTTATCAATACCAGAGCTATTGGCATTAATACCCTCGGCGTAGCGGTTAATCAAGCTTAAATGAACGCCAAACTTTTCGCATTGGGCAAACGCGCGTGAGGTTAAACGGCTGGTGGCGATAACGAGTCCGTCCACTTGGTATTCAATGGCGCGTGAAATGGCGAGATCGAGGTCGTCCTTGTCGATAGGGCAAAGCACAACTTGTCCGCCTCGCTTTTGAATTTCGACAGCCAAAGCACGAGATTGCATGTCGTACATTGGGTTTGATTCGCTATCTAACGCAATCGCCACTAAGCCTGAACGATTCGAAATCAGACCTCGGGCGATGGCATTCGGTGTGTATCCGAGCTTAGCTGCGGCATCCATCACCATTTTGCGTTTCTTCTCGCTAATACTCGCAGTCGGGCTGAATGCTCTAGATACCGTCGATTGAGAGACGCCGAGCATCTTCGCGACGTCGATCGAAGTTACTTTCGCTTTAATGGTGATACTCCTTATTTAAGGCCATTGAACCTTCTCATACGTGCTGAGTGTATGGGCTAGGGGATTTCTGTGTCTAGAGCATTACATTGATAAGGCGTAAATATCAGAGAAAACTCAAGAATTCATCACATTTCTCTCTTGCTTGAAGCCATCAATGATCATTTTGTGTTCAGAGCCAACACAAAAGAAGCTAACGCCGAGTTCACGCCATTCCCGAGCTTGTTGAGCCGTCGCGACAAACATGCCAACAGGTTTATTGGCGGCTCTGGCCGCTTCGATTACTCGCATACTTGTTTGTGCGACTTTCTCATCATGAACGCTATCAGCACCATAAGCGACAGTGAGATCAACTTGGCCAATGAAGAGCGCATCAATACCTTCAACATTGGCAATCGCTTCAACATTTTCGACCCCTTGAGGGTCTTCAATTTGTGCAATGACAATCGTATTCGCACGGCTGTCTTTTAAGTGTTCAACCATGGGCTTAGTGGCGTATTGCGCTGCTCGACTGGAACCAGCATACCCTCGGCCACCTTCGCCGTAATGGCAGATTTTCGCCAGTTGCGTCGCTTGCTCAGCAGTACAAACATGGGGAATTTGTACACCCGCCGCGCCACAGTCAAGCGCGTTCAAAATGGTTGAAGGGGCGCTGTCTTGTACTCGTACCACGCACGCGAGGTCATTCGCTCTGGCCGCCATGATGCACAGATCAAGCGAGGAACGATCGAAAGGTGCGTGCTCTGCATCCAGTACCACAAAAGGCAACTCTGCCAGTGCCAATACCTCGATAATGTGAGGATGAGGGGTTTTAACAAATGTACCTAATAGCGTTTCTTTAGTCAGACGTTGCTTAAAATTGCTCATGATTATCTCCTTTGCAAAGGTATGCAAAAGCTAACACGGCGAAATGTAAATGATGAGTAAAAATGATGTGATCTAAAACTCATTTTTGATTAAAAATTAAACTCAATCAAGGTCCTTATTACTTGCTTTTATTTGTTTAAACTAATAAATACAAAGGCTTAAGGATTGTTTTTGTGGTTTGTTTACTTAACTTGTCAAATGTTAATTAAGTGTTTAATCTGATTTTGCATTCGTATCCAAAGGCATAAAAATAACCGTTCGTCAGCCTCAATGTTCAAGGAGAAACCCAATGGCACGCATTTTAAAAAACGGAATCACTGAAGAAGCATCAGCATCAAATGACGCAAAAGTGCGTCAGATTGTCGAAAACATTCTTGCTGATATTGAATCGAAAGGTGATAGCGCTGTACGTGAGTTGTCTGAAAAGTTTGATAACTGGTCGCCGGAGCAATTCCGCCTGTCAGAAGAGCAAATCCAAGCCTGTGTGGATGCGCTTGATGAATCGACTCGTCATGATATCGAGTTCGCTCAGCAACAAGTTCGAAACTTTGCTCAAATTCAACGTGACTCAATGAAAGACGTCGAAGTAGAAACCATGCCTGGTGTGGTACTGGGGCATAAAAATATTCCAGTCAACAGCGTGGGTTGTTACATCCCTGGCGGTAAATACCCATTGGTTGCATCCGCTCACATGAGTGTACTGACGGCGAAAGTCGCGGGCGTAAAACGTGTTATTGCTTGTGCGCCACCGTTTAATGGCCAGCCGAATGTGGCGATTGTCGCTGCGATGGCAATGGCGGGTGCGGATGAAATCTATTGCTTTGGTGGTGTTCAGGCGGTAGGTGCAATGGCTCTGGGGACGGAGACTATTGCACCGGTCGATATGATTGTAGGGCCGGGTAACGCATTTGTAGCAGAGGCAAAACGTCAGCTGTTTGGTCGCGTTGGTATCGATTTGTTTGCAGGCCCAACGGAAACCCTAGTCATTGCCGATGAGAAAGGCTGTGACCCGGAATTGGCAGCGGCAGACTTGCTTGGTCAGGCTGAGCATGGTTACAACTCTCCCGCTGTATTGTTGACCAATAGCGAAACATTTGCGCAAGAAACCATCAAAGAGATTGAACGTCAGTTAACCATTCTTCCAACGGCTGAAGTCGCGGGTAAAGCGTGGGCAGATTACGGACAAGTGATTGTGTGTGATAGCTACGAAGAAATGGTGGAAGTGGCAGACGATATCGCTTCTGAACACGTTCAAGTGATGACGGAAGATCCTAAATACTTCCTAGATAACATGACCAACTACGGTGCCTTGTTCCTAGGTCGTGAAACCAACGTTTCTTACGGCGATAAATGTATTGGTACCAACCATACACTGCCAACGAAGAAAGCGGCGCGATACACTGGTGGCCTTTGGGTAGGTAAATTTATCAAGACCTGTACTTACCAGCGTGTAACGGAAGCGGCGTCCCTCAAAGTCGGTGAGTATTGCTCTCGCTTGTGTGCACTCGAAGGTTTTGCTGGCCACAAAGAGCAAGCGGATATTCGTGTGCGCCGTTACAAAGGCAAAGTGGAAGAGGCGTAATATGTCGAAACTTGCCTTAGTCACAGGCGGCAGTGGCGGACTGGGTGCCGCCATTTGTCGCAAGCTAGCTGAATCGGGATATCGCGTAATTCTGACTTACAACAGTAATCAGAAAGCGGCCGAGGATGTGCTTTCCTCGCTGCCACGTAACGAGCATCTAGCATTCAAATTGAACGTGGCAGATTCTAGTGCGATTGAACAGCTTAAACATCAAGTCAGTGAAATAAGCGACAAGCTGGATTTGTTGGTCAACTGTGCGGGGATGACGAAATTCGTCGCGCACTCTGATTTGCAAAGTTTAGATGACCAGCTGTTTGACCAAATTTTCCAAGTGAACGTCCGTGCGCCTTTTGCCATGGTTCGAGCGTTTGAGCCTTGGCTTAAGCAAGCCAATGGTTGTGTGGTGAACATTACTTCTATCGCGGCACAGACTGCGATGGGGAGCAACATTGCTTACTGTGCAAGTAAATCTGCCGCGGAGAACATGACCCGTTCTTTAGCTCGCGCTCTGTCTCCCGAGGTTCGAGTTCTGGCTGTTGCTCCAGGGCTTGTCGACACTGAGTTTGTCAAAGGCTTGGATGACGCATGGCGTAATCAACAAGAACAATCCACACCGCTTAAGCGTTTAGCCAATGATGAAGAAGTCGCTCAAGCCGTGTACGCCGCGGCAGATCTTCTGACCTTCTCGACAGGCAATACCATCGCGGTTGATGGTGGGCGACCTTTAGGTCTGTAACACACTTTCGGTTTGTAACTAACAATTCAAAGGCTAGGTCCAAACAAGGACAACAAGGATTTACAATGACTCTACAATCTAAAATGAATAATAATCTGGTCCGCTACATGGAACTGATTCCGGGTACGAGTGCGTTTATTGATGCGCGCACGCCAGGCAGTGATCTGAAAGATAACTTCTGCATTATCGGTGCTGGGGTGGCAGAAAGCAGTCGTCAACATGTTCATATTCGCGATACGGCGGGCTTTAACATTGGTGCCGCAGGCCAACCGCCGGGCATCAAAAATTCGTTGCACTCTCATCGTACCGCCGAGCTTTTCTTGGTGTTCAAAGGTCAGTTCCGTTTTTATTGGGGGAACGATGGAGAGCATGAGGCGGTGTTGTCTCACGGTGACGTCATCTCGATTCCAACCAATCTCTTCCGTGGATTTGAAGTGGTTGGCCGCGATTACGGCTTTATGTTCTCGGTACTTGGCGGCGACGATTCAGGTGGCGGCGTTATTTGGCATCCAAACGTTATTAAAGACAGTCAAGGTTATGGTTTATACCTCAAAGCCGATGGCACACTCGTGGACACTATTAATGGCGACCCGGTGCCACAAGAATCAGAATTGATGCCGCTGCTTACCGAAGAAGAGCTCGCGACCTTCGATACATACACCGCAGAAGAGATGATGCCATTTGTCGCTCTGCAAAAAGATTATCGTGAAATCAAAGGCGATTTCGGCGGAAGCAACGTGAAACAATACGCCTTAACGGGTCATCCTTTGGCGAGTTATGACTTCCAAGTAAAGAGTGAAGATGAAGTGAGCATCATGGCTTATGAGCTTTCTGAAGGTGGCTCGATTCCTCAACACTGGCGAGAAGAAAAACAAGTGCTTATCAACTTTGATGGCGATACTGAAGTGGTCCTCACGCATCAGGGCGAACAAGCGAGTGTTGTTTTAACGCGCGGTGATGTGCTGAATGTTCCAGAAGGTGCGTCATACTCACTGACGAACTTGCGTGGTAATAGTTTGACGTATTGCATTCTTGGCTCTGATCAACCAAAGCCGCTGGCAGGAGAATAAAATGACGCAACCCACCTCGTTAGTTTGGCTACCCGGACTACTTTGTGATGGCACATTGTTTGAGGATATCAACCGAGCGTTGCCAAGTTGGGTTGAGCCTACATGCCCGACGCTGGCTTCATTGCCGTCAATGGAACAGCTGGCGCAGAGAGTGTTGCAAGACGCACCGCGGGAGTTTGTCTTGGGGGGCTTATCAATGGGTGGGATTCTTGCCTTTGAGGTGTACCGTCAAGCGCCAAACAGAGTCAAAGGCTTGATCCTCATGGATACCAATGCAGCAGATGAAAAGCCAGAGGTGACACAAAAGCGTGATGCACTGGTTAGCCGTGCGTTAAGTGGTGAGTTTGAACGCATTACAGCTGACACTCTGATGCCTGTGCTGATTCATCCAAGCCGTTTGCAAGACAAAGCGTTAACTGAGCGTATCGAAGGCATGGCGGTTAATGTAGGTTTGGAGGCATTTGAAGCACATGCTAAAGCGTTAGCAACTCGCCCGGATGCTCGACCTTTATTGGCGGACATTCAAGCTCCTACGTTGGTGATAACAGGTAAAGAAGATAAGCTTTGTCCGCTAGACAATCATCTGCTCATGGAGAGATGCATCCCAAACGTCACACTTCATGTTATCCCTGAGTGTGGGCATCTATCTACGCTTGAGCAGCCTTTAATTATTAGTGAAGTGATGACTACTTGGCTTCAAGATAACTTTGCTTAGTGTTGATAAGAACTTCATCACTCACCACCTTAAGGTTACTTGGGTATAGGTGGTGAGCGATGAGTATTATCAGAAGTAGTAGCGAATACCTGCCGCGAATTGATCATCACGATTTTCGAATTTGCTGCCATCGTACTGATCTTTACCTAGGTCGAACTGGTATTCAGTCCAAACTAGGAATTTGTTCTTCTGGAAGTGGTATTCAAGACCAGGAATCAGCAAGTTACGCTCGTAGCCTTGTGTCTCGTCACCGCGATCTTCCATGTAGTTGTAGTTCAACGTTGGGCGTAGGCCGTTATCGAAGTGGTAGTAAGTGTAGATTTCGCCACCTAGGGTATCGAACATTACGTCCGTACCGCCTTGGCTCACTGCTTCCCAGTTTTCGCCAACGTGGAAAGTCGCACCCGCGTAGAAGCCACCGTTGCTGTAGTTTGCGCCCAATAGCATGATGCGCATGTTGTCGCCGTTTTCTACGCCAACCACGCTTGCGTCTAGATCCGCAACTTCATTTTGATGGTAAGCCGCACCCAGTGTTACGCCATCAACGGGTTTGTAAGTGATAGACGCACCTATGCCGTTTTTCAGTGAGGCTGTCGCATTATTTGCTAGAGCAACACCTTCACGCGTGGTTTGGTAAGTAAAGCCGTAGCTCACTTTTTCATTGATTGAATTACGGTACGTAATTGAGTTTTCTGCACGACCCGCGCCGGATGCGATACCCCAGTCAGCTAGGTTATAAACATCTGAGCCACGAGTACCGAATACACGACCTAAATCGGTGTACCATGCTACGTCGTAGAAGGTAGACCACTGCTTAGTACCTGCAGCAATCTTGCCATATTTTTCGTGATCAACACCTGCGTATAGCAAGCGGTCGTAAATGTTTTCGCCGTTCGCGCCAGAGTTGTAGCCCCATTCCGCGTGACCGAAACCAGTCCAGCCGTTATCCAGACCCATTTGGCCTTTCAAACCGAAACGTGAGCTGCCGCTGTTCCATTCGCCGTTGTCATCACCGCCACGGTCTTGGTAGCGAAGATCGAAACGGCCATCGATGGTTAGGCTGTCGCCAGCGTCATTAACAAAAGTGTGTGCAGCAAAGGCTGAGCTAGAAGTAAGCGCTGCTAAAATCACTGCAGAAAGGGTCGACTTTTTCATCATCAATCTCATTATTCAGGGCGCAGAAAGCCACCGTGCGTTCATGCCCGTTTTGAATAAGGGTTCTATCTTGAGGTTGTGCCCCATCCTTGAGGCACGAGTTGGGAGCATGTCGCCTGAACCGAGAGGGGATTCAGGCAACATAAAGGCGGGTTGACAATCCGCCCCTAGGACTTCTTATAGAGAAGGGTTTAGGATCTGTTGAGTACGCTCGAATACGTCTAGACCTTGCTGTTTTAGCCAGTAAGGTAGGTCGATCAGTACCCAGTTCTCAGATAGCTTGTCGCCGTCACGGTAGTAAACGTCAACCACTTGCATGTCTGCACGTACTTCACCACCTGTCATACCTAGGAAACCACCGATTGGCGTGTTAGATAGGTTTGGCCAGCCGAAGAAACAAGAGAAGTTACCTTCTGCGAAACGACATACGTGGCCATTAAACTTCTTGTCTTTCAGGTTGTTACGGAACGGCAATTGGTGCTGCTGTTGGTAACGAGGAATTGTGTAAGACGCACCGATACCACATGGACCGTACCAGATCATGTCTTTAGACCAGCTCTTCTCAAGAACTTCTGGTGGGCAACCCATAGCGCCGCTGTCGTTCAGTGCAGATAGGTCATCAACCATCTTGTTCACTAGTGCTAGTGTTGCTACGCCTTCTTCTGGTGCTGCGTCTTCGAACAGTAGACCGTCGTGGTTACGAGGACCAGGGTATACGAAGTGCTTACCTGTTGATGGTGGTAGTGGGTAACAACCCGCTTGGTCCATCGCGCCTAGAAGGTCTAGGAATAGGCCAGTCTTAGTGATCTTGCCGTTTTCAACACAGTTAAATTCTGCGTAACGGATGTTCATGATTTTGCCAGTTGGGCGCATGCCTAGGTATTCAGCGTCGAATAGACCCATGAAGTGACCCATGCTCATTACCCAGATTTCACCTGATGTTACTTCGTTCTCACCACCGATGAAGATGTCTTGACGACGCTGCATGCGAGTCATTGATTTCATCAAAGGAGCCCAGAAAACGTCAGCCGCTGCTTGAGCGCCTTGTTGCTCACGGAATGGGTAAACACCACGCCATAGGTAATCTTCTGAAGTGTGTGCTTTTAGTACTTCTGCCACGTTCTCGTGAGTTGCGTTTTCCATTGCGCTGAAGTATTCACGTACAACGCGTTTCGCTTCTTGATATTTAGACATAATAAACTCTCTTATTTGCTGTCGAGTCGGCTTTGGGAACAGGACTCGAAATTAAGTTTTTTCATCCGGCCGGGGAGCCAGCCGGAGTTTTTGAAATTCAGTTACGCTTTTGCTGCTTCGGCTTTTTTGCTCTTATCGAACACGCCGCCTTTTAGTGTCTCTGGCAGTGATAGCCATAGAAGACCAGCAAGGATCCATACGATTGGTGAACCCCACATTGCGGTTTGTAGGTCGGTACGTTCTTGGATGAAGATAAGTACCATTGGTGCCCACATACCGAGGATACGACCGCCGTGGAATAGCGCCGCGCCGTAGCTACGTAGGTGTGCTGGGAACAGTTCTGAGAAGTAACCACCCCATACCGCAGAAGAAGACAGACCGAAGTTGTAAATCAGACCAAGTAGAGCCAGCATGTTTAGGCCGCCAATCACCATGTCGCCAGGTGCAACAAAGAAGATTGAAACCATGATGCCCGCTAGGATGAAGCCAAATGCGTTCACCTTACGACCGAATTTGTCAGCTACCCAACCCCAGAACCACGCACCAAACAGTGAACCAAACGCTGAGATAGAGAAGATGAGACCGATGGTTGCACCGTCGAACATACGCACATCACGTAGGTAAGTGGTTACGAAGCCACCAAAGAATTGGAAACCGTAGAAGTTAAGGCCAGCCAGCAATAGACACGTTAGAGTGATCTTACGGTAAGGTTTACTTAACATTTCGCCCCAAGAGCCTTTTTTCGCTGGTGCATTTGATTCTTCTGCCTTTGCTTGCTCTTCTTCACCGTAAGCGATCACTTTGCTGTCGCTAGGTAGTACAAAGATCATGACAACAGCTGCTGCCAATGGTGGGATACCACCTACAAGCATTAGGCTTTCCCATGGTGCATCAATGCTTGCAATAAATGCTGCATATGCACCCATTACCATCAGTGCTACAGAGAACATAGAAGACGCGAATGCCGTCAACTTACCACGTACCGTTGGCGTAAATAGGCCGATCATCAAGCTTACTGCCACGGTGAAGTAACCACCCAGTGACAAACCAATGATGAAACGCATTGCTGCCCATGTTGTGTAGTCGGTGAACATCATATTGATGATCGTTGCGCCACCGTTTAGGGCTGTGATGGTAATAAGAGTGGATTTCTTACCAAATTTTGTTGCGAACCAAGCACAGCTCAATGCACCGATAAGCGCACCAACCGACTGCCATGTATAGAACTGGGCAGTGTCTGACAGGCTAATACCATCATACGCTTCAACGATGTATGGGCGTACGTAGTCAATAATTACAAAGTTATAACAATAGAAAAAGTAACCAACCAGTATCGCTAGATAGGCAGCTACCCTTTGAATCATAGGAACTTCGCTCATGTGTCTTTTGGCATTCATGACCGATAAACCTCTATTTCACTTAGGATTTGTTGCTATTCAAACTTAAAGAACACGATCTTATTGGGATCATCTTCGATTTCGTGTCGTGGTGAATCATAGTTTTTTTAAGGTCATTAGATCCGTGATCAATATCAATTTTAAAATGAATGCGTACCCAATTAGTGGTTTTTAGTGATGGGAGTCTCATTAAATCGGTCTTTTTGGCATTTTTGAATATATAACCGTCTATATTGGTGATTTTAGTCACAGTTATGGCGGTATTATCGTTTAGATATGCTTTTTTAAAGTAATATCCAAGCACAAATAATTAGCACCCAGAATTATGGAAACCCTGAAATGGTTACGTACTCAAGTTTTGTGGTGATTGCGTTATACGTGTTAATCACCATATTAATCAGCTATTTAGTGAATAAGCGCTACAGCAATGGTGGCGACTTTTCTACGGGTGGAAAGCAATTTGGCTGGTTTACGGCAGGTGTTTCGATACTTGCGACTTACATTAGTGCGATGACGTTTGTAGGGATGCCAGGTTGGGTTTATAGCTCTGGCATGGAAGCGATGAGTATTCACCTTAACTATCCCATCGTTATTTTTTTCACCGTCATTTTCTTTGTGCCTGTTTTCTATAAGCTGGGTCTGACTTCGATTTATGAATATCTTGAGCACCGCTTTGGGGTGTATGCAAGAACCATCAACTCGATTGTGTTCATTGTGGTTCAATGTATCTCTGCGGGTGTGATTTTGTATGCCGTGGCGCTGATCTTAGTGCAAGTTCTGCCTATCAGTATTTCTGAAGCTATTATCTACATTAGTATTTTCACCGCTTGCTATACCTATGCGGGTGGGATTTCCACGGTGATCTGGACCGATATGTTGCAATCTGCAGTATTGGTTGCGGGCAGCATCGCTATCTTTGCCATTCTAATGACAGAGATTAATGCGGCAGATTACCTTTCTCGTGATCACCTGAATATCATCAACTTAGACTTTGATTTAGGCGTAGATACCACACTCTGGGCTGGCGTGGTTGCCGTGAGCTTTTTGCATTTGAGTGTGTACGGCACCAACCAATTGATCATCCAACGCACGTTAGCGACGAGATGTGAAAAGACGGCGCAGAAGTCGATGCTGTTGTGTGGTTACGGTGCATTTTTTGTGTACTTATTCTTCGCGGTACTCGGTGTTCTTTTGAGTGTTTTCTATCAAGATCAATCGTTTGAAAACAGCAACGAAGTGATTTTGGATTTCGTCTTCAACCACACTAACCCAATCGTCGTTGGTTTGATCATTTCCGCATTGGCGGCGGCCGCAATGTCGACCTTGGATTCTACCTACAACTCAATGGCGACCGTCGCAACGTTCGATATCTACAAGCGTTTCGTTCGCAAGAGTGCCGATGATGAGCACTACGAAAAAGTCGCAAGAAAGATGAGTTTGCTCGCTGCGGCTATGGTGGTAGTGCCAGCTCTTCTGGCGGTATCGAATGAATCGGTACTCAAAACCATCGCTAGTCTGACTTCTATCTTTGTTGGTATCCGTTTGGGTTCATTCGTGCTTGGTTTATTCTGGGTGAAAGCCAATGAGAAAGGCGTGATCGTTGGCAGTATCATGAGTGTGATTGCGGTGTTTACTGCGATGTATCTCGACGTGGCTTGGCCGTGGTTCGCGCCAATTGGTACGTTCGTCTTCCTTTTGTTTGGTGTGTTAGTGAGCCGTCGTTGGGGCGCTGTGACTGCCGAGCAACAAATCTTTATCAATAATCAAAAACATCTTTTTGCAAAGCCAACCGCAAGCCATTATGGGCTGTTGGTGTTCGCTGTGGCGACCATCGCTGCTTGTATGGTTCTCCCTGATTGGCTTTATGCTGCATTGTCGTAATAGGTAAGTTTATGCTGTCCATCTTTGATATTTACAAGATTGGTGTGGGTCCTTCTAGCTCTCACACCAATGGTCCAATGATCGCGGGTTACCACTTCACTCGTTTGATTGAATCGAACTTGGCAAAAGTGGTTCGTATTCAAGTCGATTTATACGGCTCACTCTCGTTAACGGGGATTGGTCACCATACTGACCGTGCAACCATTTTGGGTCTGTTGGGTAACAAACCAGATACCATCAAAATCGCTTCTGCGAACAAAGCGATGCGCAAGGCGATTGAAGAGGGCATGATGTCTGTCGATGGCCGTCATGAAATCGAATTCAACTACAAAACGGACATGTTGTTCCATGAAGAGAACCTTCCTCTGCATGAGAATGGAATGACGATTACTGCGTTAGATGCGCACGGCAATCAGGTTGGGTTTGAAACTTACTACTCTATCGGTGGCGGTTTCATCGCAACGGCGGATGAACTGCAAAATGGCAGCGCGACTGCGCCCGTAGAAGTTGAGTTCCCATTCTCCAGTGCGGACGAAATGTTGGCACAGGCAGAGAAGAATGGCATGAGCCTTGGCGGCATGATTCTGAAAAACGAACAAGCGTTTCAGGATATGGAAGCCATCAATCAACGCGCAGAGCAGATCTGGCGTGTGATGACGCGTTGCATGGAGCGCGGTTTCGAGACAGAAGGTATCTTGGATGGCGGCTTGAACGTGACCCGCCGTGCGCCAAACTTGCTGAAGAAGCTTGAAGCAAATGCAGCAATCGAAAACGATCCGATGGAAATCATGGATTGGATTAACCTGTTTGCTTTTGCTGTGAGTGAAGAAAACGCGGCTGGTGGACAAGTCGTAACGTCGCCAACTAATGGTGCGGCGGGTGTGATTCCGGCGGTATTGATGTACTACCATCGCTTCATCAAAGAGCTCGATACTAAACAGCTTAAAGACTTCCTTGCTGTATCCGGTGCGATTGGCATCTTGTACAAAACCAATGCGTCTATCTCGGGTGCCGAAGTGGGTTGTCAGGGCGAAGTCGGTGTATCTTCCTCTATGGCGGCAGCTGGCTTGACCGCGCTACGTGGTGGCAGCAATGAGCAAATTTGTATTGCGGCTGAGATTGCCATGGAGCACTCACTAGGCATGACCTGTGACCCAATAGGTGGCTTAGTGCAAGTACCGTGTATTGAGCGTAATGCAATGGGCGCAATGAAAGCGATCAATGCATCTCGCATGGCACTAAAGCGTAATAGTAAATGTTTGATCTCGTTGGATAAGGTGATTGAAACCATGTACCAAACGGGCAAGGACATGAACAAGAAATACCGCGAGACGTCACTGGGTGGGTTAGCTTTGATTCACCTAGCGCCGCCTTGCGAATAATGAGTTAGGCACATCTAACCAACAAAAAAGCCGAAGCACTGAGATGCATCGGCTTTCCTTTTTTGGAGCGTTTATAACTTAGCTATGCGTTTGCTCACCTTTTGGTGTGCTTTGGTTTGGTTGATAGTGCAAAATCACCATCGAGGTGGGTGACAGCAAGACTTCGCCTTCAGCATGTCCTGGGTTGAGATTACGTACGTTTGTATCACAGATCGTCACCCATTCTTGCTTTCGCTCATTGGGGAGCTTAAAGCGAGCTGTGGCGTTAGTTTGGTTGATGAGGTAGACCAGCTCTTGCCCTTCTTTACCGATACCAAGGTGAAGTGCGACAGAGCTTAAACGGTTCCAATCATCGTGCTCCATTAAGCGACCGTCTGTACGGCGCCAGAAAATACGGTTGTTATTGCGATTCTCGCCACTGAAAGCTCGGATAAATGGCACCATGTATTGATTTCGGTTGGCGACCATTTGTGACATCCATGCTTTGAAATGTTGCTTACGTTCTGTCTCTTCCCAGTTCAGCCAACTGGTTTCGTTATCTTGGCAATAGGCATTATTGTTACCGCCTTGGGTGTGAGACAGAACATCAGCAGTGAGAATGTGTGGGATACCGAAGGCAAACAGCAAGCTAGCAATAAGGTTGCGTTTTTGCTTTTCACGCGTGGCGATAATCATCAGATTTTCCGTCTCGCCTTCAACACCGTAGTTTTCTGAACGATTGTCACCGTGACCGTCGCGATTTTCTTCGCCATTGGCTTCGTTATGTTTGTGCTTGTAAGACACTAAATCTTGCAGTGTGAAGCCATCGTGATACGTGATGTAATTTACGGTGAGTTTGTATGGCCAGTTCGCTGCACTATAAATGTCACGAGAGCCCATTAATCGAGTGGCAAACTCTTTTAAATAGCCTTGATCACCGCGCCAAAAACTGCGGGAAATATCACGCAGTTTGTCATTACATTCGTTCCAACCAAATGGAAAGTTACCCACTTGGTAGCCATTTGGACCAATATCCCAAGGCTCGGCAATCAATTTGGTTTCACGCAAAATTGGGTCTTGCGCAACGGCTTTAAAGAAAGCTGCTTCTGGGTTGTAATCATCGCCCTGTCGACCTAACGTTGCAGCCAAGTCAAAACGGAAGCCATCGACTTTAAATTCGCTAACCCAGTAGCGCAATGTATCCATCACAAGGTTTAAGGCTGGTTGGTAGGTGAGATCCACTGTATTTCCGCAGCCGGTGTAATTGGCGAAGTGGTTGCCATGTTTGATGTAAAAACGGGAATCGAGGGCCTTCAGGTTGAAGATTGTAGGCCCTTCACCACCTTCAGCAGTGTGGTTGTAAACCACGTCGAGAATCACCTCAATGCCGTTTTTATGCAATTCGCGAATTGTTGTTTTTAATTCCGTAACGGCGTCTTGTTCTGCGTAGCGCGGATCGGGCACCATAAAGAGATAAGGGTTGTATCCCCAATAATTGACCTTTTCCATCTCTAGTAGATGAGGCTCATGCATGCATGCTGCGACAGGTAGCAATTGCAGCGTGTTGATGTTTTGCTGTTTGTAAAAGGCCAGCATTTCAGGTGATGCAAGACCTAAATAGCGCCCCTTCAGCTTGTCCTCAACCTCTGGGTGGCGTTGGGTAAGCCCTTTGACGTGCGTCTCAAACAATACCATCTCTTCTCTGGGTATACGCGGGTGATCCGTGTTTTGCCAGTCAAAATCATCTTCGATAACGACGCACTTCGGCATATCGAAACTTTTGGCTGGAGAGTAGGGAGGGTGATAGTGGAGGGCTTTATCTATTGATTTTGCGTACGGATCAGAAATTAACAGTGGCTCGTCCTTGTGGGAGACAAGGTAACCGTATTTTTGCCCCGGCTTAATATCTGGAATAAAAGTATGACGTATGCCAGCGTATTCATTCGGTAAACCGTGAAGCTCGTAGCTGCCATCGTTTGCAAACAATGCCAGTTGAATGTCTTTTACGCCCGGAGCATGAATAGAGAAGTTACAGCCTTCTTTATTCAATGTTGCGCCCAGGGGGTAGGGGCGAGAGAGAAGTCGTGTCATCGGAGATACTTTATTTAATATTTATTGCTACCTTTAGGAAACTATAAGTTAAAAACTTTGTCTTACTAAGGTCAACCACCCTAAATATAAAAATATTCGTGTAATTTAATTACTTTATGTGACGGCTTAGAGTCAAAAATATGAAATGGCTATCACTTTGTAGCGGCTCAAAACCGAACAAACTTACTAATTCCTCCCTAGATTGGTGATCTGACTCGAAAAAACACCATTCGGTAAATTTTCTACTCCCTTCTCATCCCCCTTAAATTAGTTTAGGGCGGAGGAAGTCATCCTTGTACGCCTCGGGTAATCTCACAACTGTTGAAACAAACGGGGATTCGTTCCCATCTTACCTCTCTTTCTTTAGGTGTGTTTTTACTGCCTATATTCACCTAAAAGAGTGAGCAGGGAAGACAGAATTATAAATACCCTTAATGGAGTTAAGAATGAAAAAAGTAAGTGCAATTGCTGCTGCTGTAGCTGCAACTTTAGCTGCTGGTTCTGCATTCGCAGTGGATTTCCACGGTTACATGCGTGCTGGCGTTGGCGTGAACGCTGACGGTGGTCAACAATTAACATTCGAAAAGAACAAGATCGGTCGTCTAGGTAATGAAAGCGATATCTACGGCGAGATTCAACTAGGTAAAGAAGTTTACAACAACAACGGCAAAACGTTCTACGTAGACTCTATGGTTGCAATGACTTCTAACGGTTCAAACGACTGGGAAAGCACTTCTGCTAACTGTGGTTTGGATAACGGCGAAGTGAAATGTGTAGACGATGCACAATTCGCACTACGTCAGTTCAACGTTCAAGCTAAAGGCCTACTAAACTTTGCTCCTGAAGCAACGCTTTGGGCAGGTAAACGCTACTACCAACGTCACGACATTCATATCTCTGACTTCTACTACTGGAACATCTCTGGCGCGGGCGCTGGTGTTGAAGGTATCGAAGCTGGTCCTGGTAAAGTTTCTTTCGCTTGGGTTCGTAACGACCGCGGCGATATCGCAGACCCAGGCAACGATGGCGGCGCAACAAACGTAAACACTCTAGACGTACGTTACGCAGGTCTTCCTCTATGGGACAACGGCTCTCTAGAAATGGGCTTGAACTACGCAATTCTTAACGAAACTGACGCTGCGCCAAACGGCACTAAAGATGCGAAAAACGGCGTAATGTTCACAGCAGAATTGACTCAAGGTCTAGACGCTGGTTTCAACAAAACAGTGCTTCAGTACGGTACTGAAGGTTACTCAAAAACAATGGCATTCTACGGCGACGGTAGCTGGTACGGCGCAGAAGCTGACAACGGTGCATCTGGTTACCGCCTAATCAACTGGGGTGTAATCGGCATGGGCGACAGCTGGGAAATGGGTCACCAGCTAGTGTACGGTGTTGGTGAAGACATGTGGGCTGGCCAAGACAAGTGGGAAACAATGTCTGTTGTTGTTCGTCCAATGTACAAATGGGATGACAACCACAAAACTATTTTCGAAGCTGGTTACGCTATCGACGATAACGACGGCGAAGAAAACAAATACGGTAAGCTAACTGTTGCTCAAGCATGGTCTGCTGGCTCTAGCTTCTGGGCTCGTCCTGAAATCCGTGTTTACGCTTCTTACCTAACGGCTGACAAAGAAGACAACTCAAACACATTTGACAACGGTCGTTCAGACGATACGTTCCAATTCGGTGTACAAGCTGAAGCTTGGTGGTAATCATCTAACCACTAAGTCCTAAATTGTCCTAGAATGATACAGCCAGAACTTATCTGGCTGTATTTATTTAAAAAACAATAAAGAGTCGAGGTAGACAGTAATGAAAAAATGGCTTGCTCCCGTACTGCTGGGCATGTTGGCTACTGGTTGTGCGTCTGTAGAACAAGTAGAGATGAGTCCAAAAGGTCAGCAACAAGTGATCACGCAATCGGGTGATATTCAATGGGTACCGCTTAACGTGCCTGTGGTTACTGAGTTCGCTTTGACTGATAAAAGCCAAATGTTGTTGGATGGTAACAGTGCTGGCGCTATTGCAGCGTTTGCTCTTCCAGGTAACCGTGGCAGTCTCGATATCAAATTAGAGACATTCGTAAGTAAAGAACTTCAATTTTATGCTCCTAATGTCGCAGTGATGAACTCGGCAGGAGAAACCATTTACCAAGCAGATTTTTCAAAGTTTAAGTACGAACCAGCAAAACTGTTGGACAACGATAAATTCGTACTTGATCTCAATGTGATTCCAGACATGACAGGTAACGATCTGCATGTGTTGGTTTACACGACTTCCGCCGATCTAAAAGGAAGTACACAAGTTTTACACCCTGCAAAAGCCTTCGCCATGGCGCGTCACACTCAGCCGCCAGATATTGCAGACCCTCTAGCGAAACATAGCCCACTCGGTCAGTTCCGCTTTTCGGTATCCGCGAATGATATTGTGAATACTAAGATTGTTGCGAAAAACGACAACATTCCCCAAGGTACGGACCTTACTAGCTACTACTACAGCTCAATTGAAGCGGCAGTCGCAGCGAATGATATTCCGAAAGCGCTCACTTTGCTTGATGAAGCAAAAGAGCTAGGTATTGAAGGTGCACAACAAGTGTTTGTGAAAGCCGTAAATAGAAAATAATCAGATAAAAAAGGTCAGCGAAATGCTGACCTTTTTCATAGAAAATAAACTAATAAAAATACCCCTACATAGAGTTACCTTATTCACATAATTATTTTTATTACTTTGTTTTTTATATAGGTTGGATCAATAATTAATGGCAGTTCCTAATTTATTTTTTGTACTTAGGAAATAAACAAACTTCTCGAAGTGATTTAAATTCACAATCTGACGATATTTATTTGGCGTTTGATATTTCCATTTTAATAACGATTAATATTTCTTTTAACCGTTGAGTTTATTTTGCTTTGGATATACTAAAAAGGAATTACGTGAAATGAACATGATGAAGACCTCTCTTGCTGCTGCTCTACTTGTTGCCTTAGTGGGTTGTCAATCGACTGCAGAACCAGAAGCGGCCGCAGAGCCTGTTGTTAATATGTCTCAAGACGAAGTGGTTGCTTTCATGAAAGCGTGTGACAACCCAGATAGCACAGCGAAAGGACCTATTTCTAAACCACTATTTGTGGTGGGTACTTTTGCGGATTCCGATTGGAAACACGTGCCTCAGCGTCAATACACCTACAAAGGGAATAATTTCTACCAAGCCGTGGTTCAAGAAAAAGTAGGCTCCTACAAAATGCAGTACGCGACCGAGTTGTGGTTCCCACAATTTACCGCAAAAGGTAATAGAATGAACGTTGGTGAATTAACACCATTAACATTTGGTGGTTACGGTACGGACACTTCGGTTGATATTAAAGAAGATGGTAAATATGTATGGAGTCTTCAGTTTGAAGGAAAAGGCAAACCTGTTCATGTCATGGTAAATAAGTGCCAATAATATTCCATTCAGTTATTTAAAATCTATTTTTATTTATTAACCCCTGCATGAAACACATGTCGGGGTTAATTTTATTACTCAAATTTCCGTAGTTTATTTGAGTAAGTTAGGGAGAATAAAATGCGTAATATCCTACGTAACCATCGCCTGCCTCGATCGTTGCTTGCGTTAAGTGTGATTGGTGCTTTATCTGCGTGTAATTCTTCTGGTGGTGGCGACACTAATAGCAGCACTCCGCTACCGGATACCAGTTATGCTTGCCAAGCCAATGTCATGGCGCAAAGTAACCAACTTCGTACTTATCAAATCATGGTAGAGAGTTTTGTGGATGGTGATGCGAGCATTGGTCACGGTACAGGTTATGGCACCAGCCATCATAATGGCGATTTGCAAGGAGTGATTGATTCACTCGATTACATCCAAGATTTAGGGATGAACGCGATTTGGTTGACGCCAGTTTTTGAATCGGAAGCGATAGCGGGCCAAGAGCACTGGGCCGATCGTCTGGATGCCACGGGCTACTTTGCAACGGATTACTTCACCATTGATCCACGTTTTGGTGATTTAGAAACGGCGAGAACCTTGGTCGAGGAAGCACACAAACGCGGCTTATACGTGTTTTTTGATGGTGTATTTGGTCATCACAAAGATGGTTTGATCAAACCATCTCCTTCCGGTTTGTTGCCATCGGGATCGAGCAATCCCGTTGATTACCCGGCCAGTCTCGATTTCTACAAAGAAGTGGCAACGTATTGGATCAAAGAACTGAAGATTGACGGCTGGCGTTTAGATCAAGCCTATCAAGTTCCGACAGACGCTTGGACACAACTTCGTAAAGCCGTCGATGAAGCCTCACAAAGTGTGACGTACACCAATAGCAAAGGCGAACAAGTGAATCCGTTGGGCTATATGGTGGCAGAGATTTGGAAAGGGGAGTCTGAAATCGCGAATGAGGCGTATGGATCGAACAGCGATCCAGCATTGTGCTCTGCGTTTGACTTCCCTATGCGATATCGCATCGTTGAAACTTTGGCCGTGAATGAGAGCGGCGTGGGTGGTCGCGGTGCGGATTGGTTAGACAACGGCTACAGCACACACAACCAATATCCAACACATGCGCAGCCGAATTTGATGATCGGCAACCATGATTTAGTGCGCTTTGGTGACTTGTTACAGCGCGGAAACTTGGCGGATGTGAATGATGCAGAATATTGGTTACGCCATAAAGCCGCGTTTGCTTTCCAAGCGGCGTACACCGGGCCAATCACGTTGTACTACGGTGATGAAATCGGGGATCAAGTGGATGGTTTTGCCGCAAAAGAAGACAACAGCACCTGCGCCATTCAAGGTTTGTGCGATGATCACGTTGCGCGCAGTAGTGCGAAAATTGAAGGCGTGACGGCGACGCTTGATGCAAACCAAGCCGATCTCAAATCTTATGTGACATCGCTGATGACAATGCGCGATGCGCATCCTGCACTTTATCAAGGGTCACGCACGAATTTAGTTGCGAGTAACGGCAGTTATGTGGACTTGAAACAATCTGGTTCGGACAAAGTCTTGTTTGCGCTAAATACCTTAGAGAGCGCTAGAAGCGTCACTCTTACTCAGGAGAGTGTTGGTACTGGTGAGTTGGTGGATTTGCTCACGAATGAAAAAATTACTCCGAGTAATGGTCAATATCAGATTCTGATGTCGCCACTACAAGGACGATTCTTTGCGGTAAAACCTTAAGGAATTATCCAGAATTGATGCTCACCAGTTGAGCTGACCACAAGCTTTCTTATAAACAAGCCAAGTGTTGTTGCTGACCTCCATAGGCTCACACTTGGCTTGTTTCTGTCTGTTTTACTTTTCCCTTAATGGTTTTACGACGATGTAGCCAACAAGTTGCTTCGCTTTTTGTATTGGCATTTGTTTTCAGCAGATGGATATTTGTGAGATAAGCTGCACATTAAAAAGTAAATTAACACTTGTGCAACGTAAAAATGTGACTGAAGGATTACTTATGCCCCACTAATATGTTTATCGTGTTTGGGATTTATATAACTAATGGAAAAGTATAATGAAATCCATAACGAACTCCCTCTGTCTCCTTGCTGCTGTTAGCTCTCCGTTTGCATATAGCCAAATTATCAACGGTGACTTTGAGCAGTGGAATGGCAATGTACCTACGCAGTGGTCAGAGATTGACGCGGGCATTACAGTGTCGCCAAGCAGCGAGCAAATCAAATCGGGTGGTCTGGTTGCCCAGGTCGTCGTGAATACAGGTACCCAAAGCAACACCGACTTTTTGCAAACCATTAATGTGGAGCAAGGGAAAACCTATCCGTTTTCTGTCTCGGTTTATCATACCGAAGGAAATGTAAAAGCACGTCTGGTGGTTGATGGTTATCACAATTACTCGAACCCACAACAGATAAACCAGTGGCAAGAGCTCGCGCACAACTACACAGCGAGCTCGAACAAGACCATCAACGTCGGTTTGCGTTTTTACGATGAAGCCAGTTTTGATGGCTCAGAAGTTGTCTACGTCGATAATTTTCAACCGACTGAGACGAGTACACAACCTCCTGTAGAAAGTTGTAGTGATCACCAAGTGGTCTTGACTCTCACAACAGATGACTATGGTTCAGAAACTAGCTGGACGTTAAAAAACAACCAAGCCGAAGTGCTGTTTTCTGGTCAGGGGTACGAGTCAGCAACCACCATTGAAAAGAGCATGTGCTTAGCTGACGGTAACTACCAATTCACGATTCAAGACGAGTATGGTGACGGCATTTGTTGTGGCAGTGGCGCGGGGTCGTACACGCTGACTGAGGGAGATAAGACTCTTGCTTCTGGCGCTGAATTCTCGAAAAGTGAAACCACCGATTTTAACTTAGGTGACACAACGACGACCCCACCAGTGGTTGATGGTTACTATCAAGCGGCATCTGGTAAGACGGGATACGCTCTAAAAACAGCGTTGTTTAACATTATCAGTAATCACTCCAGCCGAGGCTATTCTGCGGTCTGGACCTTGGTAAAAGATGCCGATATTGATCGTTATTATGAAAATGATGGCTCTATTCTCGATATGTACTCTGAAAAGCCATCTGCTAGCGATACAGTAAGCTTTACCAAAGTCACAGACCAATGTGGCCAATACAAAACGGAAGGGGATTGCTACAACCGTGAGCACTCTTTTCCGAAAAGCTGGTTTGGCGGTAAGGTTGAGCCGATGAACTCAGACGGTCATCACTTGTTTGCAACTGATGGTTATGTAAACGCGAAGCGCAGTAATTGGCCATTTGGTGAAGTGGGCACCGCGACCTACGTGTCTAGTAATGGCTCTAAACTTGGACAAGCAAGCACTAGTCTGGGCTACTCCGGTACGGTGTTTGAGCCGATTGATGAGTTTAAGGGCGACTTCGCCCGTGCTTATTTCTACATGGCAACCCGCTATGAAAATGTTGTAGGTAACTGGGAAGGCAATTCAAGCAATGCGGATGCTGTCCTTGATGGTTCAAGTTCAACGGTTTTTGAACCTTGGATGTTAAACATGCTGAAACGTTGGCACAAAAATGATCCCGTTAGTGAAAAAGAACGAAACCGCAATCAACAAGTGTTTGATTTTCAGGGCAATCGTAATCCATTCATTGATCATCCTGAGTTTGTTGAACAGATTTGGGGAAACTAACACCTTTTTGATTTTGGTATCCACCATTTAGTGACGCCAACAAAACAAAGGGGAAGCGTGATGCTTCCCCTTTTTCATTACGGATGTTTTTAAATGAAACTAGTTTTTCGTTACCGTCACGATTGGCGCCGACTTGTCAGCCGCATTGAAGTGGAAGTTGTAGTTTCCTGCTTCTGCAATCGCAATTTTTAGGTTTGCGCTACCGCCACCGGCTTCCATCGTCAGCGCTTTACCAAGCTCAACACTGCCTTCACCACCGAAGTTGGTGTCTGCTGCCCAGTCTGCGCTCGCAACTTTCATCTCGTAGTTGCCCGCCGCTAGGGTAATGTCTAGCGAATAAACGTCATTTGCAACATAGCTGAACTTCGCTGTTGAGTCTTGTGCTGGAGCATCCCATGTAGTGATAGTGCCACGTAAGTAAAGTGCTGTTTCACCGAATGTTGGTGCATCTGCTGACTTGGTCACTGACACGACCGGTTTTTCTACGCTTTCATCTTGAACATGTAGCGCGTTCAGAGTGAAGTTGTACTTACCTGTTTCAGCAACAGACAGCTTACAGTTACCTTCTGAACCTAATTCTAGTGAACCAGAAGCTATATTCGCAGCATCACAACCGATGTTTGGATTTGCCCAACCAGAGTCCGCGAATTTGAACTCGTGTTCACCAGCTTCAAGAACGCCAGTTACAGAGTACATACCGTTGCCAATAAAGGTCATCGCCCAATCACTGCTATCAGACCACTCGTTCATCGTGCCTTTCACGTAAACAACGGTTTCGCCGTAAGGAGGAATACTCGATACGTCTTTGTTATCCGTGTTTACTGGTAGGCCAGCACCTTGCGCGCCGTTTTGTGGCTGCACGAATACCGCTGTTGTCAGTGCTGGTACTGTGAACGTTTCATTGGTGAAGCTTGCACCTTTGACGATGTCATCCGCAGAGTTTTGTTGAACTTCATGCAGTTCGAAACCAGTTGCGCCAGCAACTTTGAAAGATTTCTCAGTTGATGTTGAGTTCACAACGGCCACGACAGCATCGTAGTTCGAATCCAAATCGGCACCCGCTGATGTACCATCGTCGATAGACATCACAATCAAGCCTTCCACTTGGTCTTTCCCTACGTTGCGGAAGTCCACACGGTTCATCACTTCTTGCGCGGTATCTAGGCGGAACAGTTCGCTTGTGCTACGGATTTTAAGTAGCTCTAGGAATTGTTGCTTAGTCAGCTCGATGTCGGTTGAATCTGGTTTCGCCGTGCTGTCACCAACGATGGTTTTGATCAGCTCCCAGTTTGCACCGTCTTTGTCTTCACGTGGTAGACCAACGTTCCAGTTATTGTCGCTTCCGTCGAAGAATACACGGTTGAACCAGTCACCAGAATCGTACGAGTCGCGCTGCATAGATTTAGAGCGCAATAGCTCAGAACCCATGTGGATGAATGGAATGCCTTGACCAAGCATCACCGTTGATAGGGACACAGACTGCATACGTGCACGCTCGGCAGATGAAGTGCCTGTCGCAATCTTGTAGGCGTTGTTATCCCACAATGTTTGGTTGTCGTGCTTAGACACGTAAGAGATGTTCTCTGATGGCACTTTTGTGTAGCCTGCAGGCGCACCATTGTAATCAACGTTCTTACCCAGCTTGGTTTCGCCTTTGTAATCAAGAAGGATGTAGTCAGCCAAGTTACCAGCCATACCTAGACGAACCAGATCTTGGTTGTGTAAACGACCATTCACCGACTCTGCGTCAGTTTTGGTTTCTTCGTTAGGGTAAGCGGCGTTACCAAAGCCTTGGTTAAAGCGAAGTGGGTGCTTACCTTCAGAATCTACACCGCCATCAAACGGGCTTCCGCCACGAACTGCGTCACGCAGACGATCAGAGAAAGTACCGATTTCTGTCCCCGCCATGTTGACTTGTGTCGCCTGATCGAAGCGAGCGTTTTGCGCGACTTCACCAAAGTCCCAACCTTCGCCGTAGAACAAGGTATTCGGGTCAATTTCACGGACTTTTTCAAGTGCGTAAACCATCACATCTTTCGGCTGGTGGCCCATAAGGTCAAAACGGAAACCATCGACTTTATAGTCATCCGCCCATACCATCAATGAGTCAACCATTAGTTTACCCATCATCAAGTTCTCGGTTGCGGTGTTATCACAACAGGTTGAGTTTTCGACGCCGCCAGTGTTGACGTTTAGGCGGTGGTAGTACCCAGGGACAATCTTATCCAGTACTGATTTTTCGTTCACACCAGATGCATTTGTGTGGTTGTACACGACGTCCATGACCAGTTTCAGATCCATTTTATGCGTCGCTTGAACCATTTCGCGGAACTCAAGAATACGCTTAGACCCGTTAGGATCGGTCGCATAACTGCCTTCTGGCACGGTGTAGTGGTAAGGGTCATAACCCCAGTTGAAGCTGTCTAGCATGCGAAGATCGTTCATCAACGCTTGTGCTTTGCCCGTTGTTGGGTCGTAGCTATTTAATACCTCTTCAATTACTTTGCCGTCATCTTCGGTCTCACAAATGGAGGCTTCTGGCTTGATGCCACAAAGTTTACCCACGGTGTCGGTGATATCGACTCGCTTGTCAGCGTCTTCATCCACGGTTGCAATATCAAACGCAGGCAGGATATGTAGCGTTGTTAGGCCAGCATCTTTTAAAGCTTGTAAGTGAGATACAGACTCACGCTCAGGTTCTGTAAGCGCCAGATATTTGCCATCAAGACTTGGTGTGCCTTTGCTGTCGTTAAAGCTGAAATCACGAATGTGTGACTCGTAAAGGACGTGGTCTTCGTCTTTTTTAACCGTTGGGCGTGCGTAGTTTTTCCAATCTTGAGGCATTAAGCTTGGATCATCTAAATCAACCACTTGCGAGTATCGTGAGTTCTTAGACAAGCTCATTGAATATGGGTCTGTTACCAAACGCGTTTCAACGACGCCAGTTGTTGGGTGGTATACTTTAACTTGGTAGCGATAGTATTTGTTGACAACGTTGCTTTGTGCCTCAGAAACCCAGATACCTGTTGCTGGGTCTTCCGTCATGGCAACGGTCGCTTCTTCTGCTAAGTTTTCATCGTAGATTATCAGATCAACATCTTGGGCAGTTGGTGCCCATAGTTTGAAGGTTGCGGCACCGCCTTCCACAATCGCACCGAGTTCTTGACCGATCGCGTTACCTGCCTTGGAATCGGCAAACACCGCATCCAAAACGCCCGGCTTTTGCATTTCAGTTGCAGAAATGACGTCACCATTTGCGTTGTAAGCCACCATAACAATTTGTGACTTCAGGATCGTACGCAAGGTCGCGTCATCGACATCGATACCCGCAGCTTGAAGGCTAGCAAGGTGACGGAAGCGTGATTTCAGACCATCAGACAACTCACCAGCTTTTGTCAGCTCAACGGCTGTACCGCCAGAGATTTGCTTGTCTTCATCCATTTTGATGTCATTGCTAAGGCTGTAGAACAGCTTCATGGAATCCGCACTGGTCGCCGCTTCCCATGCGATGGTGTTGGCGTCTAACCAATGGGCTTTTTGACCATCAATATCAACAGGGCGCTCTTCTATTGGCTCGTAGTAAAGTTCACTGCTGCCGTGGAAGCCAAACAAACCTTTCGATTCGCCGATTTTCGTCAACTCTACTTTTGAGTTTGCGCTGCCGAACGCTTTCTCATCACCTTTGTGCAGAATGAAGTTCATGCATTCGTGTGGGTCAGAGGCGTCAGGGTTTATTTTCAGTACGTAGTAAGCACCGTAGGTGTCGTTGATGCCATCGAATGGGTGTGGCGCAGACCAATCCGTTCCTGTTCCCGGAATGCCCATTGCGTCTAAATCTGTGCTGGTACAGCCCTCACCGTTCCATAGGTGCAAGCCCCAACCTTCGTAGTCGCTGGCTGTTGAAGCTGATGCTACGTCACGTTTGTAATAAATGACGACTTCGTTCTCTCCCGCAGGGTACAAGCCTGAGCCAGGGGTCGTCGTATCTTCGTTCGTGCTATCACTACCACAACCGCTGATTACCGCGACGGAAATCAAAGGCAGTACGGTTTTGGCAATTGTTGATAATTTAAATGTCTTATTGTCCACGTTTACAAATCCATTGTTATTGAATTGATATTGAGCTGCGCGCTGCCTTCGCTGACTCAATCATCAAGAAGGTTTTGCACACGCTAGAAAGGCAGATGCCAAAAAAGGAAATGTTCAATTAGATGCTAATACACTGAATCATCAGCAAAATGTGAGAGCAGGCTGTTAAGTTTTTTACAGGTGCAAATTTTCTGTCACAGTCGATTTTGTTCACAAATTAAATAATAAAACAGGCGCATAGTGAGAGATTCTGCACATCATTAAAATGTAAATTTTTATGGGATGAGTAAGGGGGGATGATAGGGGATGAGAATGTCTCAGCCCCAAAACCGTGATTAAGTTCTATAAAAATGAGGGCTATATTTTTCTTTTAAAAATAAGTTGCAGTGATGTTGAATAAAATACCGCCATTAAGTCTTCGCAAGCTTCAGATTTTCGCTAAGTGGTCGTTATATAATGAAGGTAGTCGGCGTTATGTCGGCGCGTAATCATAAGATTTCCCTGAAAGGGAGTTGAATTGGGCCCTGAAACCAAAAGAGGCTATTTATGAGTAGTATGGGCATTGCCATTGCGGCAACTGGCCTTTCACTCGTCCTGATATTTGTGTGGATGATCTCGTTGTCGATGCGGAAACAGAGACTCGAGGCAGAGAGGAAAGCTCGCGAAGCCGCTTATCGAAAGGCGATGCATAAAGCGCGAGAGCAAGAGCGTAAAGAGCGAGAGTTCAAAGCAGAAACCGGGCATATCCCCACCATTTTATTTCTAGCGAAAGAAGCCGAAAAGGACAACATTCGCCAAGCGCTGTATTGGTATGATAAAGCCGCTAAACTGGACAATGTGACGGGGATGTACGGCATTGTTCGCTTAAGTGAACGCATGCGCGAAGATGTGATTTTAAAAGAGCAGGCAAACTTCTGGCGTACCGCAATTGCGGGAATGGAAGGGGATACCGAAGCGAAATTTTCGACGGGCAAGGCCTTGGTCTTTGGTCGAGGAACTGAAAAAAATATCCCAAAAGGTAACCAACTGATTGAAACTGCCGCCGAAGAAGGCTGCATTGATGCCATGATTTATATGGGGGAATGGCAGCTTTCACCAGACAATAGTGCGGGACGCAGTGCAGATGCGCTTTACTGGTTTATGAAAGCGGCGGAAAAAGACAGTGCAGATGGCAAGATCCAAGTCGGCTTATGTTACCTAAATGGCATTGGTACAGAAAAAAGCATGGTTAAAGGTTGCTACTGGCTGGAACGGGCCGCGGAAGGTGGCAGTGCTAAAGCGATGTATCATGCTGGCGAAGCGTGGAAGGATAAAGGTAAAACGGGTAATGCAATTGCTTACGTTTGGCTGTTTCTTGCTGCCAATATGGGCTACCAACCTGCGCGTATGTTACGTGATGAAGTGGCAACCAATATTGGTGTTGATGTTGTCGTTGGATTGCAGTCCATAGCGAAGCCGTTGCAAAGAAAGCTGGCCTCAGGAATGGTGAGAAAGCACTCTATTATTCGAGCCCTTAACAAAGTGTACAAACGCGAAGCGTATTTTCCTGCGGAAGAGGAGCTCAATGCGGTGTTGAATGATGAGAATAAAGACGCCTCCGAAGCTTGGGAGGAGGCATCAACACTAGATTTTCAGCCTAACATGACAACGGTAACAGCAGAAGACCAGGCAAGCACATCGCCCAACGAAAAAAAACTCTCTAAAGAGGCGCTCGATTTCACTCAAAACTTCCTTCAGCCATAACCTATCTTATCCAGAAGCCTCAAGATTGAGGCTTTTCTTTTGCTCTTTTGCCAGTATCTCTATCAGTCACGACAACAGAATGTAAACTTACTTAAGCAGTCATTTTACTGATGTGCATACTATTTATGCGATTTTTCAACATATTTTTAGTACTTAACTAAGATGGGATCTGTTTACCTTAAAAAAGAGGTTTTTCCCTCTTTATTTACTTCCGCTATTGGGCTTAGATCAAGCCTTTTCAATTGATAGTAATAATGATTGAAGAGCAATACTTGATGTCCCGATTTATAGGTGAATAGTACTCATTACTTTATCTAATAATGTAAATTAAAAAATGTATTATAAATCTTAAATTGTTCTTTTATATTTAGGTGTCGATTATTGATTTTATGATTAATTAGGCGCAAGATAACGTAAAAATAAAATAGCATAGTTAATATGCAGAATTACACTAGGAAGTAACTTTTTCATTACATGTTTCATAATAAATAGAGATGATTTTTTATCTCTGTTTTTATTTATATTAGAGATTTGTGTATGTTGAGAATCATTAGTGCAGATAAATTTATCTCTTCAAGGTTTATCTTAGAGTACAGTAAGGCTGAGTTCGCTTCTTTATTAGGTGTTTCCGTCGCTAAAATAAGTAATATTGAAAGTGGAAAATCTTCAATCCCCCCGGTGTATGATTACGCCATTAATTACTTGTTGAGTGAACATCCATTTAAAGATAGTGCTGTTGATGCTTTATGTTCTCATGAAACGTTAAACTTTGCTCGTCGTATTGACGTCAATACCAAAGTAAAACGCTTGTCCTGTAAGCGTTGCGATAGCCGTAGACTGCACGTTATGGCTGGCATGAGTGGCTTGTATTTTGTCGAGTGCATGGATTGTAAACACACTATGTACTCGTCAGGCATGTCTGTAAAACGTTATCAGCAATGGTCGAATGATGGAGTCAAACTAGATAGTCATTTATTTAATTGAATTGTGTTTCCTTTGCACCTTAAGTAAAAAGCCATCAATACATGTGTTGATGGCTTTTTTATTATATGTTTAAATTTAGTTAAAATTAAAATATTTATCATCCCTAATAATACATTCCTAATAATTATATAGTGATGTAAATCTCAAAAAATTATTTTATTGATATTTTATTTATAACAATAATGGTTGTGGTCACACAATTTTTAATTATTTTTCCTTTTAATTCTGGTTTAAATATCATTGGACTATCAATTGGAAAGTGATGAAGGTCGCGAAATTCTAATTCGAGAAAATAAGACTTTTAAATATGAAAATTTAATCACGAAATTTGTTTTTTTAATTTTAAATATCATTTTAGTTTGTAATATCTGTACCTGTCAATTTTAAAGAACAAAAAAGAGATATTCCAAATGAAACGTTTAATTATAGGTGTTAGTAATTACATGCCAGAAGACTTCAGTTTATTAGCTGAATCTTTAGATGAACAATTTAATCGTCATTTACAACCTTTAGAGCAAGTTGAATTAACCGACGTTGGTGCGGCTATTATTACTTCAGCAGACATTAAAGCAGGTCTGCATAAAATGATTTCCGAAACGGGTTACGGTATTCCAGTTTTCTTAGTAACGGATGAAAACCCAGTTTCGGCAGAAGATTACGTTTGGCTAACTGGCGTTATCGATTTAGAAAGACAATCTATTGAGTACTACTGTCGTCAAATCAACGAAGCAGTAACCAAGTACGAATGTCGTCTGCTTCCTCCTTTCTTCAAGCAATTAACGCACTATGTTGAGATGGGTAACTCAGCGTTTGACTGTCCGGGACACCAAGGTGGTCAGTTCTTCAAAAAACACCCAGCTGGTAAACAATTCTACGATTTCTTTGGCGAAAACCTGTTCCGTAGTGACTTGTGTAACGCGGACGTGGATTTAGGTGACTTGCTGATCCACGAAGGTTCTGCACACCAAGCGCAAGCGCACGCTGCAAAAGTATTTAACGCGGACAAAACTTACTTCGTACTCAACGGTACTTCTGCTTCAAACAAAGTGGTGTGTAACGCGCTAGTAACTGAAGGTGATTTGGTACTGTTCGACCGTAACAACCACAAATCGAACCACCACGGTGCGTTAATCCAAGCGGGTGGTATGCCAGTTTACTTAGAAACGGCGCGTAACCCTTGGGGCTTCATCGGTGGTATGGATGAGCACTGTTTCGATGAAGAATACATTCGTGCTCAAATCGCGAAAGTGGATCCAGAACGTGCACGCGATGAACGTCCTTTCCGTCTTGCTATTATCCAGCTTGGTACTTACGACGGTACTATCTACAACGCTCGTTACGTGATGGATAAGATCGGTCATCTTTGTGACTACATCCTGTTTGACTCTGCGTGGGTTGGTTATGAGCAGTTCATCCCTATGATGAAAGACTGTTCACCACTGCTGCTGGATTTGAAACCAGAAGACGCAGGTGTGATCGTGACTCAGTCTGTTCACAAACAACAAGCTGGCTTCTCTCAAACATCGCAAATCCACAAAAAAGACCGCCATATCAAAGGTCAAGCTCGTTACTGTAACCACAAACGCTTTAACAACGCGTTTATGATGCACGCATCGACTTCACCATTCTACGCACTGTTCTCTGCGCTTGATGTGAACGCGAAGATCCACGATGGCGAAGCAGGTCTGCGTTTATGGCGTGATGCGGTTAAGACTGGTATCGAAGCGCGTAAAGAAATCCTTAAGAGTTGTGAATTGATTCGTCCGTTCATTCCAGACGAAGTCGAAGGTCAACCTTGGGGCAGCTACGACACTGACGTGATCGCCACGAACAAGAAATTCTTCATGTTTGAGCCAAACGCAAGCTGGCACAAATTTGAAGGTTACGGTGAAGGTCAATACTTCGTTGACCCATGTAAATTGTTGCTAACTACTGCGGGTATTGCAGAAGACGGCAGCTACGCAGATTTCGGTATTCCTGCAACGCTATTGGCGAACTTCCTTCGTGAAAACGGCATCATCCCTGAGAAGTGTGACTTGAACTCTATCTTGTTCCTACTCACTCCTGCGGAAGATATGGGTAAGATCCGTCACCTTGTGGCTCAAATTAACCGATTCGAAAAATTCATCCGTGATGATGCGCCTCTAAGTATCGTACTTCCAAGCGTCTACGAAGCGAATAAAGAACGCTACCGTGGCTACACCATCCGTCAGCTATGTCAGGAAATGCATGACATGTACAAAGAGCTGAACGTGAAACAGCTACAAAAAGCGATGTTCCGCAGCGAGTACTTCCCACAAATGGTTCACAAACCAGACGTGGCAACACGCAAATACTTCCGTGGTGAATGCGATTACCTACCACTTAAAGAGGCCGTGGGTCGCGTAGCCGCTGAGGGTGCACTTCCTTACCCTCCAGGCATCATCTGTGTGATCACTGGTGAAATCTGGACCCCACACGTGGTGGATTACTTCCTATCTCTAGAAGAAGGCATCAACCGCTTCCCAGGCTTCGCGCCAGAAATTCAAGGTGTGTACCTTGAAGATGTTAACGGTCGCACTACCGCACATTGTTATGTCCTAAAAGATTAATCTACCCGTTCGCACCACGCTCCGGCGTCGGTGCGAACCGCTTATTCGTGGAGAATAATTTATGAGTACTGAAACTAAAAAAATGTCGGTGGTGCAGTTAACCATTCTGACATTCATCAACATGGCCGGCTCCGGCATCATCATGCTGCCAAGTAAACTGGCGCAAGTGGGCACCATTTCTGTGTTGTCTTGGCTGATCACGGCGGCGGGCTCTTTGGCGTTGGCCTATGTGTTTGCAAAATGTGGTCGCTTTAGTAAACGTGACGGTGGTATGAACGGTTACGCGTCTTATGCATTCGGTAAATCGGGTGCATTTATGGCGGGCTGGACTTACGGTTTGTCGCTCCTTATTGCGAACATTGCGATCGCGATTACTTGTGTGGGTTACGGCTCCGCATTCTTTGAAGTGACCCTATCTCCGGTCGAAACCTGTTTGTACACCATCGCCATTCTTTGGATTTGTACTTTCGCTAACTTCGGTGGTGCGAAAATCACAGGTCAAATTGGTACATTCACCGTGTGGGGCGTAATCCTACCAGTGTGTTCATTGGGTATTGTTGGTTGGTTCTGGTTTAACCCAACCATGTACATTGAAGCTTGGAACCCACACAGCTTGCCATTTGGTGAGGCAGTGAGTGCTTCTATTGCGATGACGCTATGGGCATTCCTTGGTCTTGAATCAGCTTGTGCGAACTCTGAAGCGGTAGAAAACCCAGAGAAGAACGTACCAATCGCAGTGCTAGGCGGTACGCTAATCGCGGCTGTGGTTTACATTGTATCGACAAACATCTGTTCTGGTATCGTTGCAAACTCTGAGCTTGCTGCATCTACAGCACCATTCTCAACCGTATGGACAGTGATGTTAGGTTCAGCCGCTGGTAAAGTGGTTGCGGGTATGGCGGTATTGGCTTGTGCAGGCTCTCTATTGGGTTGGCAATTCACTATCGCGTCAGTGTTCAAATCGTCTTCTGACGCGGGCTTCTTCCCTAAATTGTTCTCTCAAGTGGACAAACGCGGCACACCGATCAAAGGTATGATCGCGATTACTATCATCCAATCAGTATTGTCTCTAATGACGATTTCTCCAACGCTGAACGAGCAGTTCGAAGCACTGGTTAACCTAGCGGTAGTAACAAACGTTATTCCTTACATCTTATGTATGGGCGCAATCTTTATTATGCAGCAAGTGGCGCACGTGCCAGAGCGTGAGATGAAAACCACCAACGTTATCGCTCTGATTGGCTCTCTGTACAGCTTCTATGCGCTTTATGGCTCCGGCTACGAAGCGATGATGTGGGGCTCTATCGTAACCTTCCTAGGCTGGAGTGCTTACGGTCTGATTGCTGCGAAGCATGAGCCTTTAGCAAATTGAAAATAATACTGAAAGAGCCTTCCCAAACGCGGTGTGGAAGGCTCTTTGCTTTTAGGCATTTACGCCAAATCCAAGTCAGCTTAATGTATTTGAGGCTAGACATCCAATGACGTGAAAACTCATTTTCGACATTTGGAGGACGAAAGATGATAAGTCAACCTGTTAAAATCGGTGACGACACCGCCGTAGTCATTCCAAGCGTAATCCTGGCTCAGCTCGGGATAAGGGAAGGAGATACCCTAGAAATCGCACTGAATAAAGACAAAATGGAAATTAAGAAGATGGTGTTGAAAACCAGCGCGCCAACTTACTCTGAAGATATTGAGGAGAATTGAGTTAGAGAATCTTGGTTTGTCGGATACACTACTGGTTTCGCAAAACTGGCGCTTGCCGCTGTCTTTGAACTATCGATAACTACAATAAGAGGTAAGGTACTATGCAAGGTATCCTCTCTATACAATCTCATGTTTCTTTTGGTCATGCTGGTAACAGCAGTGCCGTTTTCCCAATGCAACGCATGGGTTTCGAAGTATGGCCGATTCATACCGTTCAATTTTCTAACCACACGCAGTATCAAGAAGGCTGGACTGGGCGAGCGTTTGCGGCTGAAGACATCAGCGAGTTAGTTCGTGGACTTGGTAACATCGGCGCGCTGGAAAAGTGCCAAGCGGTATTGACGGGCTACCAAGGTAGCGCAGAGCAGTGCCTTGCTGTTGAAGATACCGTGACGAAAGTGAAACAAGCAAACCCGAACGCACTTTACGTTTGCGACCCTGTGATGGGCGCGCCAGACAAAGGCTGCATTGTGGCTCCGGGCATTGCTGAAAATCTTCTAACGCGTTTGATGCCAATGGCGGACGTGATCGTTCCGAACCAATTCGAGCTAAGTCAATTTTCTGAGATGGAAATCCACTCACTAGACGATGCGATCACCGCATGCCAACGTGCGCTAGAAAAAGGTCCAAAAGTGGTGCTAGTTAAGCACCTTTACTGCCTAGAAAATGGCAGCTTCAACATGCTATTGGCTACGCAAGAAGGCATTTACCTTGCGAAGCGTCCTCAATTTGAGTTTGCTAAACAACCTGTTGGCGTGGGCGATCTTATTTCAGCTATCTTTACCGCGGGACTCTTAAAAGGCTGGTCTCCCAAGCAAGCTTTCCAACATTGTCATGACGCATGCTACGGGGTGTTAAGTGCAACGTACCATGCAGGCGAATGGGAGCTGCAAACTATTGCTGCGCAGCAAGAGTTTGTTGAGCCAAGTAAGCATTTCTCAATTGAAGAGGTGGCTTTGGTCACCGCGTAATTGAGCGCAATTAAACAAAAAAGGGGAGCCATCATCGGCTCCCCTTTCTCTTTGTTCTGTCAGTCTTACTGAGCTTTTTGCTGCTCTGATTTACAAACTGCTGCCGTAAAGACAACATCTGTTGAGCTGTTTAGTGCTGTTTCAGCCGAGTCTTGAATCACACCAATGATGAAGCCAACCGCTACAACCTGCATGGCTACGTCGTTTGAGATACCAAACAGGCCACACGCTAGAGGGATAAGTAGTAGAGAGCCACCTGCAACACCTGATGCGCCGCATGCAGAAACCGCAGCTACAATACTTAGAAGTAGCGCAGTCAGTAGATCAACTTCGATACCCATAGTGTGCACAGCTGCAAGCGTTAGTGTTGTGATAGTGATTGCAGCACCAGCCATGTTGATGGTCGCACCTAGAGGGATAGATACTGAGTATGTATCCTCGTCCAGTTTTAGCTTCTCACATAGTGCCATGTTTACTGGAATATTCGCCGCACTTGAACGAGTGAAGAACGCAGTTACACCACTTTCACGTAGACAACGGAATACAAGTGGGTAAGGGTTTTGTTTGGTTTTAACGAACACGATCGCCGGGTTTACAACGAGTGCGATGATCATCATTGCGCCAAGAAGAACCGCCAGAAGGTGTGCGTAGCTTGCTAGTGCGCTAAAGCCCGTTGTCGCAAACGTTGAAGCAACCAAGCCAAAGATACCAAATGGTGCAAGACGAATGATAAAGCGCACAATGTGAGACACGCTGTGGCTTAGATCTTCAAATACGGCCTTCGTTGTTGCCGATGCGTGGTGTAGTGCAAGACCCAGACCCACACCCCAAGCAAGAATGCCGATGTAGTTTGCTTCTACTAGTGCATTTACTGGGTTGTCGACCAGTTTAAACAACAATGTGCGTAGAATTTCAGCAATACCTTGAGGAGGCGTTGCACCTTCAGCGCCGGTGACAAGCGTTAAATTGGTCGGGAAAAGGAAGCTTAGAACCACTGCTGATAGCGCCGCGAAGAATGTACCCATCAGGTACAGTACAACGATTGGGCGCATGTAAGTGTGTTGGTTTTTCTTTTGGTTTGCAATTGAAGCGGCAACCAAAATAAACACAAGAATTGGCGCGATCGCTTTAAGCGCACCGACAAAAAGGCTACCAATTAATCCCGCGCTTTCGGCATGGCTTGGAGAAATTGTCGCGAGCAAAATACCAAAGACGATACCTACAAGGATCTGGACGACGAGGTTACCACGAGCATATCGGGCAACGAGGCTGTTGTGTTGCATACATCATTCCTGCAATTTTATGCCAGAGTGGCAGGGCAATAGTCCATCATTACACGGCGATAATGCCCTTATATTGCAAGGGGTGAGCATTGCTTCTGGTCACTAAGACACATGATTATCAATTATCCTGTTTTTATAAATTCAGCCATTTTCTTGCTGAATATCACATATCTTAGCTTGGTAATATTTTGTGTCTAGTTTTAGTTTGTTTTTGGATTAAATGTTTGCTCAATGTTATTTAAATAAGATTTTTATGTTGAAAATTATCATTAGTTATGAGTAATGGTTTTTAATAAAGTTGTTAAAAAGGAGACTTTCGTCTCCTTTGATTTTATTGACAACTCAAACGCAACAAATTAATAACTTTGTTGGCGCCTGCGCTTATCATTCATGGCATTGCGAGCAAGTTTACCGAATTGTCGACTTTGTGCTCGTTGCTCTGCCAAAGTCGCACCGTTAAAGGCTTGTTCTCGCAATAGTTTTTGATAGTTATTGAAACGACGAACTTCCAGTTTGCCATTTTCAATCGCAGTTTGAATTGCGCAACCCGGCTCAGTTTGATGCTGGCAATCACCAAAGCGACAACGCTGAGCGAGAGCCTCAATGTCAGAAAACGCCTCACTGACCCCCGATTCACAATCTGCTAGTTGAAGCTCGCGCATTCCCGGAGTATCAATCAAGATGCCGCCATCAGGTAATAGATGGATAGAGCGCGATGTAGTTGTATGTCGACCTTTGCTATCGTCTTCACGAATATGCCCAGTTGCCTGTTCTTGTTGCCCGAGTAATGCATTAACAAGAGTTGATTTGCCAACGCCTGAAGAACCGATAAAAGCGAGGGTTTGTCCTTCTTTGCACCAGGTCATGAGTTTAGAAGCACTCTCTATTTCTAAGCCGTTGACTGTCTCTATAGCTAATAGAGGATCGAGCTTCTGTACTTGGCTTTTTAGTTCATCAGTATTGTCACACAAATCGGCTTTGGAAAGCACGATGACGGGTTCGACTTCGGCTTCATGAGCCAAGGCAAGATAACGTTCAATACGACTTAAATTGAAGTCGTCGTTAAGGGAACAGACGATAAACACTGTATCCACATTGGCTGCGATGAGTTGCTCTGCCACTTTACTGCCAGCGGCTTTGCGGCTAAAGAGGCTCAAGCGATCCAGTAAGCGAACAAATTGCTGATCTTCATTTAAGATTACCCAGTCTCCGACGGTCATGTTGGGTAAAGAATGGTGGGCATTAAGATGAACTTGCCCAGTTTCTGTTGCCAATAAATAACCACTTCGGTGATGCGCAATTACACGAGCAAAGATAGTGTTGTCGTAATCGTCTAATGTCAGTTGTTGCTGAAAAAATGGTTTCCAACCCAATTGTTTTAGAGGGTTTGAAGTTGAAACTAATGTGTCACAAAAAGTATGTGTTTGATTCATTATTGAATTATCCCAGACGCAACAAAGCGCCTTAATACAAATCGCATTAGGGTCTAATTCGGATAGAGTTGACCCCGGTGAAGACCGGGCAGAGAAGGGGAGTTGTGGCTATGCCACAGAGTTGGTGCTGTTAGGGTTACCCTTGCGATGCCCAGTTAGTGTTATTCAATACAATCATCTTGTGTCCTCTTCGTTGGTTAATAAATAAGTGAGTTAATTAAGCCAAAAGAGTATAGCCGCCGTTTTTTAAAGAGGGTAGCTATACTGCAAAAATATTAACTTTGTTTTGTGATGCGCTCTTCCATAATCTGCGAATACGTGTTGGCTTTTAAGCCGTATATGATTTGGACATGACGATCATCCAATATCACGACGCCATGCGCGCCATGATTTTTGAGTGCGTTCTTATCGATGACGGACGTCGCTCTGAGGGTAAGGCGCAGCCGAGTCGCACATGCACCAGTTTCTAGCAGGTTCTCTATGCCCCCAATGGCGTCAATGATCGTATCGACGTCTTGTTCGACATTGGGGTTGGTATGAGTTAGGAAATTGAAAAATTGCTTCAGCACTGACTTAACCGTCATTTGAAGAGCCTTCGGTCGTTAGTTTTGAAATGGCTTCAACAATCGGTGCCGGTGAGAGTGTATGCGGTACTTTAGTGATTAACGTGCCATCCGGCTTCAAGAAGTAAAAGTAAGAGCTATGATCCAGCGTGTACTTTAGTTCCGAGCCTTCCAGTTCTGTCTTACGGAAAATGACACCATAGTTGTGTGCCAAAGGTGTCGTTACATCAAGTGGTGCCGATAGGCCTTCAATCATTGGATGGAAGTAATGGGCATATTTTGCTGATGCATCGGCCTCATCACGCTCTGGGTCTAAAGAAATGAACATCGGGCGTAGTTGTGCTTTTTGCGCGTCGTCAATTTGATTCAGTGCCCCTGCCAGCATTGCAAGAGAAGTTGGGCAAACGTCTGGGCAGCGAGTAAAGCCAAAATAGACAACTCGGATGCGAGGGTCATTCACATCGAAGATATTGACGGCTTGGTTATTTTCCCCAAACAATACCGTTTGTTGAGAGGTGGAACTGTCCACTAGCTCTGGCTTCGTGTTCTGATTATCTAAATAGCTCTTTACGCCAAACCCGAGTGCGAAAGCAGCTACGAGAAATAGGGACCAATTGCGGCTCATAACGATTCCTTATCTTTGCATTTTTATAGCAGGGTAAACGGTATTCTCTCCATCACTGAGTTCACCAACCCAAGTCATCGCATCCTCCGTGCAAACCGGGAGAATGATGTCACCTTGATATTGGCCAGGAGCGATTTGCTTCAGCAAAAACTTAGGCTCACCCATCTCCATTTCTCTTCCTGAAAGACTTAGGATGAGTTGCTTAGCATCGCTTGTATGCCACTCAACATTTAGAGTGGTAGGAACCAAGGGTTGAGCAGTTTCTGAGTTTAGTGTCATCGTAACATTTTCTTGGACGCAAGAGGTTGTAGAGAGAAAGCAGTATTCATCTATTGACTTGCTTTGAGTGGAAGAAGAAAAGCTTTTTATTAGAGTCGGGGCATAAAATCCCGCAACTAATGCGGCTGAAACAGCGGCGATTTGTAACACTTTCATGAAGGTTCAGCATTTATCACTTAACATTACGAGCATCGTAGCACAGATGCGCCGCTCGCCAACTCGTGACCTCGGTAAATTGTGCGTTATACCTCGGTGACCAGCTTCCTAGTAACGCGACGGACTTTATTGCATCAAATACAGCAGAGTTTTCAATTGAGATGTTTTGCCCTTAGCCAATAGATAAAAACGGAGCCAATTGGCTCCGTTTTTATTTGGTTCAGTATATGTTTGATACCAAAGTTATTGATCTGAGTCTGCGAATTTCTCTAGACCTAAAACCAGAGCAATGGCTGCAAGCATCATCACGACAGCAAGTACTAACTGAGAAGGTTGTGATGTCACGTGTTCAAATTCAAATGGTGATAGGTTGTGCTGTAGCAATGGCACTTGTTCGCCCTTCGAATTGGTGCGCCAAGTGATGGTTTCTTTCCATGGCCAAATCTTTGGCAACGTACCAATCATTAATCCAGTCAAAAACATCAGGGTGAAATCACGGAACTTGCGTAGTAACCACGACAATAAGTGAGAGAAGGACAGTAAACCGATCACGCAGCCAGACAAAAATAGCGCTAATGTATCGACTTGAAAACCTTTCACTGCGGCTAATACAGGAGCATACATGCCAATCAGCAGCAAAATAAAACTGCCAGAGATACCTGGCAAGATCATCGCACAAATCGCGATAGCTCCAGCGAATAAGGTGTTAATGGCCGTTGGTTCCATGTGTAAAGGTTTGAGCACAGTAATACTATAAGCAAACCCGACACCAACGAGCAGAATGACAAAGCGGACAAGATCGCGTTGCTCAACCTGACGAATAATGTGATACACAGAGACCAAAATCAGACCAAAGAAAAATGACCAAAGTGGGATCGGGTGTGTGTCAAGAAGCCAAGTAATCAACTTTGCTAGCGTTGCAATACTGGTGAAAATGCCGGCAAACAGAGCGATAAGGAAGAATCCGTTGATGTGATTAAACGCGGCTTTAACCCCTTCTTTTCGCCAGATAGAGAAAAGTGAGGGGTTAATGCGTCGAATGCTTTCAAGCAGCGTATCGTAAATACCAGTGATAAACGCGATGGTGCCGCCAGATACACCAGGTACAACATCTGCTGCACCCATGGCGATTCCCTTGAAGAAAGTAATTAAGTAGTTCATTGCTCTAATGCTAAGTCGTTTCGATGGCAGAGAGTATACAAACATTGCGATGAAAAAAGTATGAAATAGTGCTGTAACTACTTGGTTTTATATCCAATCTGTTGCCTATTTTTATTACCCGCCAAGAGACAATGCCGCCGTAACGAGCTTTTAATGCTTGGTTTACATTTTTGAGATGATTAACTCTACTATCAATTATCAATCTTGGTTGCATTATGCAATTGCAATTTGCGTTGTTAAATTGCATTTTGATAATTTTCGCGTAAATAAATCCAGCTTATATGAGATCTTGTGCCCAAAAATAAGTCTTTGCATTTTGGCATGATTAATGCATAATACTGCTCGACCCTTCTTAAGCCGAGGGTCACCTAGCCAACTGACGTTGTTAGTGAATACAATTTGTTCACACTAAATATAAGCCAATCGCGATTATTGCGGTTGGCTATTTTTTTATATGAACAACGTTACTTACGTGCTTTGCAAATTGCACTTCTCTTACTGTCAGTCATAAAAAAGGGCTGACGTGTTACGCCAACCCTTGTGTTTTACTTTACGTTTTAACCCGTTTATCTAGCAGTTCAGTATCCCATTAACTGTAGCAAATTTTCAGCTGTCACAATGGCTTCTTTACGATTAGCAATATTAAGCTTTTGGTACAGGTTGCGAATGTGGGTTTTAATTGTCGTACCTGCCACATCCAACTCTTGTGCGATTTGCTCGTTACTAAAGCCTGAATAAATCAGTCCCAGAACCTGCCATTCGCGTTGTGTTAATGGGCTGGTACGTACTAGCTCTGGCACATTAGGGTGATTCACCAACTTTTCAATAAAGTCTTCATCAAAGTGAATTGACCGGCTACGTTGATTCGATGAAATGTCCTTCATTAACTGTTGAGCACGGTGACGCTCAAGATCGCCCAGTTCATGGCGGAGGCTCAACTTCTCCAGCAGACCGCCAATGGTTGCACCATCAATCAGGAAGTTTCCGACCATGCCAGTTTGGTTCGTCATTACTAATGCTTCTTTTAACAGTGCCTTGGCTTGCTCCTCATCTTTTTGGCGAGCAGAAAGGACCGCTTCAACCACTAAGTTGCGATTAGTATCTGTGATTAGGTTAGTGCGACGAGCTTCACCTTGGAGGAAATCTAACGCAGCACGAGCGTCGGTATATTGGCCTAAGTTAATGTGGGCGCGGGCAATGTTACGCCATTGCAATTGAGAAAAGTGGTTGCATGCCGATTCAGGACGAACCGCAGTGTTGAGCCATTCTTGCATTGCATCGGTATTCCCGCGCGCTTGCCAAAATAGAATCAACGATAGTGAAGCGTTTGCAGTCCAATCTACGTGGTAAGTCGACTGTTTCATCAAGTGCTGTATATGCTCAATGAATTTACCGGCTTTGTCTAATTCACCGCGTCCAATCGCAATACGCGCCAACATCGAATAGCTATGTAAGTGCTTGCTTGGTGAATGGTTTTCGAGAATTTGCAGACCTTTGTACGCGCATTCTTCCGCTTCATCAAGTCGGTTCCAGCACCAAAGTACTTGCGCGCGAATACGCAGCAAAAATTCATGAAGAGGAACATGCTGAAGCTGCTGATCTTCAATCAGACGGAATGCGGAATCTTGTAGTTCAAAGGCCGCTTGCACGTAACCTTGTGCAATTAAAATCTCGCTTTGCTGCAATATTGCCCATAACGCTTGGTGGTATACCTGATACTGACGAGCTAGCTTTTCAGTTTGTTGCATCATTGGCAAAGCACGGTCTAGTTTACCTAGCACGTGGTTAACTTCACCAACAACCGAAGTCGCCACAATTCGGCTACGGTAAATTGTGTTATCAAGTTGGCTAAGCGCTAACTCCGCTAATTCGAGAGCTTTTTCTGGCTGGTTACTGTTGATAGCCACTTGAGCAAGCAACGCGTTTGCTTGACCTTGATAATGAATATCTAACGCAATGTTACGCTTTTTGTGTTCCTCTTCCGCTTCTTCAAGCAGGTGGCCCACTTGGTTATAACGATGCTGACTTTGAGCCAACCATGCTCGGAGCATCGTAAGTTTTGGGTGGCTGAACAACAGATCATCGTCCAACTTGTTAATTGAGCTTTCCAGTGTGCTGAGTTCGCCTTGGTTAAACATCTTCCAGCCGAATTCGTTTAGGATCTCTACCACTAAGTCCTTATCATTCGATTTTTGTGCATGATGAATCGCTTGGTGTGGTGCTTTTTGTTGTAACCAAGCGATAGCAGCATTGCGGTGGAGATCTTTTTCTTGCTGAGGAATACGAGCTTGGCGCTCATGAGATAAAAACTCGCCAAATAAGTTATGGAACCGGAACCAGTTCTGTTCCCCTTCGAGCGGGTAAATAAATAAGCCGTAACGGTTAAGCGATTCAATCATTCCCAGTGCGTCTTCGCGTTGGGTAAGGGCAAACACTAACTCATCATTGAAGTGGTCAAGCACGGATACTTGCATTAAAAAGTGACGAGTTTCGTGATCGAGTAAGTCAAACACTTCTTCGACCAAGTAATCCCACAAGTGCGCGTGATTGAACTGCGATACCGACTCTACAGTTTGTGCCAATGTGCGGTTTTGATGTTGGGCTTGTAATGCGATCAACTGCATCGCCGATGGCCAACCTTCAACATAGGTTCTTAGGCTGTTCGCCATGTCTTCATCAATACCATCGGCGATACGCTGGTTAAAGAAGCGAGTGGTTTCTTCGGTATCAAACGCCAACATCTCGTTGCCGATTTCGATCATTAAATCACGAACACGTAAGTTTGCAGTGCCCAGAGGCGGCGCTGCACGACTGGTTACCACAACGGTGAGGTTGTCTGGCATGTGCTTTAAGAAGAAACGCATGGATTCATGGATTTCATCATTCGTGATTAAATGGTAGTCATCAAGCACCACGTAGCACTCTTGATGAAAGTCAGCCATTTCAGCGAATACTTCGCTAAATAGGGAGCGTAAAGACGAGATCTGACGTTTTTCCGCCAGTTTTTGTGCGTTAGCGCAACTGAAGTTGGTGGCTTTGTTTAATGCTTGAAGCAGATAGTTTACAAAGCGAAAGCCGTCGTTATCGCTGTCATCAATGCTGTACCAACCGACGTTTGGCTTATCGGATAGCCACTGCGCTGCCATTGTTGTTTTTCCGTAACCTGCTGGGGATCGGAATAAAACCAATTTGTAGTAAGGCGCTTGCTGTAGTAAGTCCAACACTCGTGGGCGCACGATGGCATTGTGCAGGCGTCCTGGTCGAGTAAGCTTAGATGGAATCCACATTAGTAGTTATGTCCTTATTTATGTATACCCAAATGACAGCAACGTGATCATTCTAGTAAAGCCCCCTTGAAAGCCGTCTTACTGAATGATGTCATCAGCATCAAAAACACTGTTTGAATACCGGATAATGTCGCTACTATTGGGGCTTGTGTCCGTCTGAAAAACCATTCCATACGGTCACTTAGATATAAAAGCTAGCGAAAACTAGAAATAACTCACATCGCCTAATTCTAGTTTGTATAAAAAGCGTACAATCCTGTGAGCTGAGAGGGATGTTACGACATCAGAAATGTTCGTTACTTTGATCCACTTCCTAATTCTCAAGGGTTGATGGATTTACCATCAACTACGCCCTTTATTTGTGATTGTCGTCACTTAAATGTCGTTTGTTTCGTTAGCGTTAAGATCGCGTTGCACATAGATTACGAAAAGTTCTTCTACGCTGACCGAGTTAATGTGACCGATATTACAATTTTCACATCATCAGATGAGTGGACTATAAAAAGCGTCATGAACGGGTTTTAACCTTTCTCACATTCCATTGTGATCAAAATCACTAAGAACTGGTGCAAAGTTCACTTTGTTGAGATTTGGATCACTAACCTAGCAATGGTACCCCCTCTACGCCCTCAGCCCTCCTCCTTCAAAGGATGAGAATTAGGAGGATGTTTATTCACAGAGGTAAATGCACGATGTATGGCAGATGAATTACCAAAAGACGTGAGAATTTCGTAATGAAACCTACTCAACAAAAACAATTTGACAAGAAGTCGTTCCAAGAAAGCGTAAAGAAACACCTATCTGTAACTTACGCTCATACGATTGAAAACGCAGACAGCCGCGCATGGTACCTAGCAATGGGGCATGCTCTGGCTGAATTTACTACTCTAGATTTGCTTGCGACAGAAGAAGATCCACGCATTAAAAGTGCGAAGAGCGTTAACTACCTTTCGCTAGAATTCCTTATCGGTCGTTTGACGGGTAACAACCTAATCAGCATGGGTCTGTATGAACAAGTAACAGAAGCAATGGCTGAACTGGGTTACAACCTAACTGATCTGCTAGAAGAAGAGCGCGACCCATCATTGGGTAACGGTGGCCTTGGTCGTCTGGCTGCGTGTTTCATGGATTCATGTGCGGCACAAGAATTCCCAACTGTCGGCTATGGTTTACATTACGAATACGGTCTATTTAAACAGTCATTCAAAGATGGTCGCCAGCAAGAAGCACCTGACGCTTGGCGCGGTGTAGAAGGCTACCCTTGGGAAATTGCGCGTCCAGAACTTGCGCAAGAGATCGGTTTCTACGGTCACGTTGAAGTGATTAACGAGAACGGTAAAGAAGTTCGCAAATGGGTACCAGGCATGACAGTAAGAGCAATGCCTTGGGATCTTCCAATTGTGGGTTACGAATCAGACACGGTTTACCCGCTACGTCTTTGGGAATGTCAGGCGATTGCACCATTCTCACTAGCAAGCTTTAACAATGGTGATTACTTCGAAGCTCAGCACGCACTGATCGACGCAGGTAACATCACTAAAGTGCTTTACCCGAACGACAACCACGAGAAAGGTAAAACACTGCGTCTGATGCAGCAGTACTTCCACTCAGCAGCGTCTGTACGTGACATCCTACGTCGCCACGAAGCAGCAGGCTACTCGCTAGCGGATCTACCTAAGCAAGAGACTATCCAGCTTAACGATACGCACCCAACGATTGCGATTCCTGAACTAATGCGCATCCTGATGGATGAAAAAGGTTTAACTTGGGAAGCGGCTTGGGAAATCAGCTCTAAGACATTTGCGTACACCAACCACACGCTACTTCCAGAAGCACTAGAGACATGGCCAGAGTCGCTAATCCAGCACCTGCTACCACGTCACATGGAGATCATTTACGAGATCAACCACCGCTTCCTACAAGACGTACGTGCAATGTGGCCGGGTGATGTCGCGAAACAACAGAAGCTTTCTATCATCGAAGAAGGTTTCCACCGCATGGTTCGCATGGCAAACCTATGTGTAATCGGCTCTTACGCAGTAAACGGTGTAGCAGCACTTCACTCTGAATTGGTTAAGAAAGACCTATTCCCAGAGTTCCACGAAATGTACCCGACACGTCTACACAACGTAACGAACGGTATTACGCCACGTCGCTGGTTGAAGTTCTGTAACCCAGGTCTGTCTCAGCTTATCACTGAGAAAGTCGGCCCAGAATGGCCAGCGAAACTAGAGCAACTTGAAGGTATTGCGAAGTACGCTACTGACGCGACATTCCAAAAAGAATTCATGGCAGTGAAGAAAGAGAACAAAGAACGCCTAGCAACTTGGGTGAAAGAGAACATGGGTATCGAGCTCGATACTAATGCAATCTTCGATGTTCAAATCAAGCGTCTGCACGAGTACAAACGTCAGCATCTAGACTTGCTACACGTACTGTCTCTGTACCACCGTATTCTTAATGAACCAGGTTTTGAGTGTACGCCACGCGTTGTGTTCTTCGCAGCAAAAGCAGCACCGGGTTACCACCTAGCGAAAGAAATCATCTTCGCAATCAACAAGATTGCAGACAAGGTGAACAACGATCCTCGCATCGGTAACAAGCTGAAAGTGGTATTCATCCCTGACTACCGCGTGAGCATGGCTGAAATCATTATCCCTGCGGCTGACGTTTCTCAACAAATCTCGCTAGCGGGTAAAGAAGCATCAGGTACAGGTAACATGAAGATGGCGCTAAACGGTGCGCTAACTATCGGTACAATGGATGGTGCAAACGTTGAGATTCGTGAGGAAGTAGGCGATGAGAACATCTATATCTTCGGTCTAGATGTTGAAGGTGTGAAAGCGCTGAAAGCTCAAGGTTATAACCCATTTGATTACTACAATGCGGATCACTTACTCAAAGCGTCCATGGACCTACTACTGGGTGAAGAATTCACTCCAGGTCAACCGGGCTTACTGCGTGCCACATACGACAGCCTACTAGACGGCGGTGACCCGTACTTATGTCTTGCGGACTTTGCATCTTACGTGAAAGCGCACGAAGACATGAGCGAACAATATAAAGATCAAGCTGGCTGGGCGAAGAAGGCCATTCTTAATACCGCCCTTGTTGGCAAGTTCACGTCAGACCGCTCAATCCGAGACTACGTGAACAATATCTGGAAACTTGAAGCGGTGAAACGCTAATAGAACCTAGTTAAGACCAAGGTAGCCAAGCGCTACCTTTGGTCATTTTCCAAAAGAAGTTATTGATAACAATAAAACCCTACATGGAAGGTGTTGGTATTACCTTCGGAGAAAGCGATGAAAGAACAAACAGCATTAAAGAAAGTCGCGGAAATGGCGAGATTGGCTGATAGCTATGTCAGTGCTTGGGGAGATGAGGCTAAAGTGTCTGAGGAGACGCTACGCCGCTTGCTCGCTTCGCTTGGCTACGATACTAGCAGTGATGAAAAACTACTGGCTTCTGCTGAAAAGAAACATAAAAAAGACGTACTAGCCCCTGTTCTTGTTTTACGCGACGGCGAACCAGTCGAAGTGGAACTAAACCTAGGTACGAGTGCTCGTGAGAGTGAATTCAGCTGGCGTTTAGAAACAGAACAAGGAGAGGTACTTGAAGGCTATCTTCAGTCCCAAATTGTTCGTGATGAGCGTGCTGAGGGTGGCCCTCTAGTGTTTGCATTGCCAAAGAACTTGGCTTGGGGTTATCACAAACTGATCATCAGTCGTAAGCGTCGTAAAACACCTTACGAGATGTCATTGATCATTACGCCGAAAGCGTGTTTCAAACAAGACGATCTAAACCAACACAAAAAGCTATGGGGTCCTAGTATCCAGCTTTACACACTGCGTACTCAGCATAACTGGGGCATCGGTGATTTTGGCGACCTAAAACAACTGGTGAGTGATATTGCCTCTCGTGGCGGTGACTTCATTGGCTTGAACCCTATTCACTCGCTGTTCCCTGCGAATCCAGAAGGGGCAAGCCCATACAGCCCGTCTTCTCGTCGTTGGTTGAACATCATGTACATCGACGTAAGCTCTGTACCTGAATTCGCGCTAAGTGCAGAAGCACAACAGCGTGTTGGTAGCGCAGAGTTCCAACAACGTTTACAAAAAGCGCGAGACTCTCATTGGGTGAATTACACCGAAGTTTCGCAACTAAAAATGAGCGTTCTTCCGCTGCTATTCAGTGAGTTTAAAGCTCGCCATTTAGACAAGAACACCGATCGCGCTCGTGCCTTCTTGGACTTTGTTGAAAAAGGCGGCGACAGCTTGCTACATCAAGCTGCATTCGATGCACTTCATGCTGATTTACATGCAGAAGATGCAAACATGTGGGGTTGGCCTGTATTCCCTGAGAAATACCGCACATTCGACGCAGCTGGTACTCAGAAGTACATTAAGGACAACCAAGATCGTGTTCACTTGTACATGTACCTGCAATGGATCGCAGACGATCAAATCAAAGAAGCGCAAGCGCTAGCCGAAGAAAAAGGCATGGCTGTGGGTTTATACCGTGACCTTGCGGTTGGTGTTGCTGATTCTGGTAGTGAAACATGGGCTGATGAAGGCGCGCTAGTATTGGATGCAAGCATCGGTGCACCACCAGATGTACTTGGTCCACTAGGCCAAAACTGGGGTCTGCCTCCGCTTAACCCTCAGGTTTTAGAAGCGACTGGCTACGACGCTTACATCAAATTGCTACGTGCTAACATGAAGCATTGTGGTGCATTGCGTATCGACCACGTACTTGGCCTGCTTCGCCTTTGGTGGATTCCAAAAGGCGAGAAAGCGACAGAAGGCGCATACCTGTACTACCCAGTTGAAGACATGCTAGCAATCCTAGCGTTGGAATCTCACCGTCATCAGTGTTCTGTAATCGGTGAAGACTTGGGTACTGTACCTGATGAAATCGTTGATATCCTTCGTGATGCGGGTGTGCATTCGTACAAAGTCTTCTTCTTCGAAACATCAAAAGACGACGGCGGTTTTATTTCTCCGAAGCACTACGCTGAGCAGTCTATGGCTGCGCTGTGTACGCACGATATGCCAACACTACGCGGTTTCTGGCACTGTGATGACTTGAAGATGGGGCGTGAGATTGGTCTGTACCCTGATGAGCAGCAGTTGGAAGGCCTATTCGCTGACCGCTTGAAGTGCAAACAAGGCATTCTAGACAGTGTTCGCTGGCATGGCTATCTGCCAGAAGGCATTGGTCATGATGCTCAGTACGTGCCAATGGATTCATACCTAAGCGAAGCGCTGCAACTGCACGTAGCCGCGGGTGACTCTGCACTGCTTAGCGTTCAGCTTGAAGACTGGCTAGAAATGGATCAACCTGTCAATATTCCTGGTACGGTGGATGAGTATCCAAACTGGCGTCGTAAATTGTCGATGAACCTAGATGAAATCTTCAGCCGTGAAGATGTGAATCGTATTTCTAAACGCCTTACTGAAGTTCGCGCACAGGCGAGTAAGTAAGATGCCTAGAGTGACGTAGATGGACGAGCTGATTACCAATTTTGTTAGCTCAGAGGTACGAAAGTTCCGTCTAGGTCACTCATTCCTAAAACACAATCCGTTAGGATGAAGTACCGTTATTATGCCCGCGACAATAGCGGGCATTTTTGTATTTTGACGCCGTTTACGCAACGAACGTGAGAAGCGGAGTCTTTTTGTGAGTTCACAACGTTGGCTGTGGAGAAACCGATGTTTGATTCAGATCTCTGGTCTTGAAAAGGATGTTGGCTCTAGGGAGAAAGATTTGAAAACCACCAAAACCAAGAAAATAAAGAAACAACACGAACGCGCATACGAACTGCTTGCTGAGGCGGCTTACTCAGATCCATTTGCGGCGCTGGGTCCTTTCATTGACGACGAAGCTTCGCTGAGAGTTTGGATGCCGGGCGCAAACAAGGTTGAACTGCTTGTTAATGGTGAACCTCGTGTGGCGCTTGAGCGTGATGGCGACAGCGGTTTCATCTTAAAAGAGCAACGCGATTTACACCTGACCCACTACCGTTTAGCGGTCGATTGGAATGGTGTTGAACAAATTATTGATGACCCGTACCAGTACCACAATATCTACCAAGAGTACGAGCATCTGCATACGCCAAAAGACATGTATCACTACATGGGCGCACACTTTGTCACGCTAGAACGTGGCGGTGAAAACATCTCTGGTGTGCGTTTCCTTGTTTATGCACCACATGCATCTGCTGTTAGCCTTGTGGGTTGCTTCAACCAATGGGATGGCCGTCGTCATCCAATGCAACGCCTAGACTACGGTATCTGGGGCCTATTCATTCCTGGCTTAGAAGAAGGCGTTCAGTACAAATTTGAGCTCAAAGGGCCAAATGGGGAAGGGCTGCCACACAAACAAGACCCTTGGGGTTTCTACTCTGAGCAATACCCATCGTTCGCATCCATTACTTACGATCACAAGCGTTACCAATGGCAAGATGCGAAATGGCAAAATCGCGCAGTGACACAAAAGCGTGATGAAGCGTTATCGTTTTACGAGCTGCATGCTGGATCATGGAAGCGCGACGAGAAAGGTGATTTCCTGAACTACCGCGAACTCGCGGAGCAGTTGGTGCCATACCTTGTGGATATGGGCTACACCCACGTTGAGCTGATGCCTGTGTCTGAGCATCCATTCTATGGTTCATGGGGCTATCAACCTGTTGGCTTGTTTGCACCAACTAGCCGTTTTGGCTCACCTGATGATTTCAAATTCTTCGTGGATACGTGTCACCAAGCTGGTATCGGTGTAGTGCTGGATTGGGTTCCTGCGCACTTCCCATCGGATGATCATGGTTTAGCGAACTTTGATGGTACGCCTCTGTTCCATGATCCAGATCCTCGTCGCGGTTGGCACCAAGATTGGAACTCCTACATTTACGATTTAGGCCGTGAACATGTACGTCGCTTCCTTGTCTCGAATGCGCTGTACTGGTTTGAACAATTCCATATTGATGGCATTCGCGTGGACGCCGTCGCGTCGATGCTCTATCTCGATTATTCACGTAGCCACGATCAGTGGGTCCCGAACGTTGATGGTGGCAACGAAAACTACGACGCAATCGCAACCTTAAAATGGATGAACGAAGAAGTGTACAAGTACTTCCCGAATGCGATGACGATTGCGGAAGAGTCAACGGCGTTTCCGGGTGTGTCTGCGCCAACCTTTATGGGTGGTTTAGGCTTTGGCTTCAAGTGGAATATGGGGTGGATGCACGACAGTCTTTCATACATCAAAGAAGATCCTGTTCACCGCAAATACCACCACAATACCATCACATTTCCGCTAGTTTATGCGCACAGCGAGAACTACGTCTTGTCTCTCTCTCACGACGAGGTGGTGTACGGCAAAGGCTCTATTCACAACAAGATGCCGGGCGATGAATGGCAGCAAACCGCAAACCTACGAGCATACTACGGTTATATGTATGGTCAACCGGGCAAAAAGCTGAACTTCATGGGCGCGGAAATCGGCCAAACGGCGGAGTGGAACCACGATGATCAGTTGCAATGGTTCTTGCTAGAATACGAGCGTCATCAAGGCGTTCAAAAGCTGATGCGAGATTTGAACCACTTGTACCGAAATGAAGCGGCGATGCACGATCAAGATTGTGTTCCTGCTGGTTTTGAGTGGCGTCTACAAGACGAAGCGGATGCGAGCATCCTAGCGCACGAGCGTATTAGTAAAGAAGGTGAGCGTATTCTGATCATCACCAACTTTACGCCCGTACCGCACGAGCGTTTCCGTTTAGGCGTTCCAAATGCAGGTCAATACGAACTGCTACTGAATACAGACGACAGCAAATACGGCGGCAGCGATTTTAAAGTGCTGACCAGTGTGAAAACGGAAAAAGTTGAAAGTGAATCACTGCCTCAATCACTTGAGCTTCGTTTGCCTCCACTTTCAACCGTGTTCTACAAGCTGCACAAATAATTTAGTCTAATCAAATTCTAAGCCCGTTTTACATTGTAAATCGGGCTTTTTTTGACCAAGTTTTCACTAACGATAAACAGACTGCATACTCTATACTTGCATCATATTGTTTTGTTAAATCAGGCTAGGTCGGACTTTGAGAAAGATTAAATCCCTTCTGTTCAATATCTTATTGGTGCTTTTGCTTTTACCAGTGATGCTCGTTGGCATAGTGAAATACATCGATCCACCAATTTGGGGATGGAAGATCAGCCGCATGATTTCTCCTCCTGAAGGATTTCCTGAAGAGAGTCAAAATGAATGGGTGCCTTTGAGTGATATTTCTAAACACATTCAACTGGCCGTGATTGCGACAGAAGATCAAAAGTTCCCGACCCATTACGGAGTGGATTTTGATTCCTTGTTTAAAGTGATCTCAGAGTCTGGCGAGAACGGTCCCTCTCGCGGTGCGAGCACGATTACTCAGCAAACTGCAAAGAACGTGTTTCTGTTTCCTTCACACTCTTATGTGCGCAAAGCGTATGAGCTTTATTTTGCTCTGCTGATGGAAGCAATGTGGAGTAAAAAACGCATTCTTGAAGTGTATTTGAATGTGGTGGAGTTTGGTCCAGGTATTTATGGCGCGGAAGCCGCTGCGCAAAACTACTTTGGTATTCCTGCTAAACAACTTTCAACACGCCAAGCAGCAAGGCTTGCGGTGGTGCTGCCAAATCCGTATCGCATCAAAGTTTACCCTCAGACTTCTTACACCATCAGCCGCGTCAATTGGGCGATGAGACAAATGCGTAACCTTGGTAGCATTCAGCTTTAAACTCCTTTTTACCCTGCTCATAAGTAGAACTACGCCCCCATAAAAGCAAAATGTGAAGCGTCACAAGCTTTAGGGCGTAGCCTTTCAGAATGATGTGCTCAGTTTTTCATCCATTTACTATTAGTGTGAATAAAACTACAACACGAATACTGCGCCTATGCGCAACCAATGGACTGAACGATGAAACTGAATCTGATTACGACTACCTTATTGCTTGCATCGGCAAGTGCCATCGCCGAGCCAAACATCACCATTGCTACCACGACCAACAGCCGTGACTTTCCGTTAAGTGCAGAGCAGCCTTTGGTTGTGCCCTTAACCAAAGACGGATACACGCTCAAAATCACGGGTATTGAAGGCGACTGTGTCGCGCCTGATGGTCAGAAGGTCAAATTCAACAAACCTATCGCGCTGAACTGTGGAAAGCCAACAGAACTGCCTTTAAAAATCCGTTTTACTGGCGATTACTCTTTTGCTTTTGATGCGGAAGCCAAAACTCTACGCTTCAAGCGAGAGCCTAAGAAAGCTGCCAAGACAGAATTTAAACGCCCAATCCCACAAGTGCAATGTGAGGTTTACCAAGGCGGCGAAGTCACCATCGCGCTGGGTGACAGTTTCCCCGATGGCACCAAGTTGCGTGATGCCTATTCTGGTCAGATGGTCGAAGTAAAAGATCAGCAAGTATCGCTGACACCAAGCAAAGATTCAGGCGGTTTGGTGCTACTAGAGCCAGTGAAGAAAACCAAAGAAGCAGTGCCGTTTGATTACCGCAATGCCAACATTTACTTCGTGATGGTCGACCGTTTCAATAATGCTGATACGAGCAATGACAACAGCTATGGTCGCAAGAAAGACGGTAAAGAAGAGATTGGTACCTTTCACGGTGGTGACCTAAAAGGTGTGATCGAAAAGCTAGATTACATAAAGAGCCTAGGTACCGATGCGATTTGGTTGTCGCCAATCGTTGAGCAAGTACACGGCTTTGTGGGTGGCGGCGATAGCGGCTCATTCCCATTCTACGCTTACCACGGTTACTGGACGCGTGACTTTACCAAGATTGATGAGAACTTCGGTAACGAAGCTGATCTTAAAAAGCTGGTGGAAGAGGCACATAAACGTGGCCTTAAAGTCTTGATGGACGCAGTAATCAACCACACTGGTTACTCAACGTTAGCCGATTTGCAATTTGACGGTATTGAGATGTTAAAACCAAACGCTGACCTACCTAAGAAATGGGGGGATTGGAAACCAAAAGCGGGCGAAAACTGGCATAGCTACCACCAGAATATTGATTACCAGAGTCCAAACTGGGCGAAATGGTGGGGCGGTGACTGGGTAAGAACAGGTCTACCGGGATACCCAGTTCCGGGCAGCAGTGATATCACCATGTCATTGGCGGGTTTGCCAGACTTTATCACTGAATCAGACAAAGCCGTGAAGCCAGCTCAATGGCTATTGGATAACCCTGGCACTCGCGTTGAGGAGCGTGATAATTACACCGTCTCGGACTACCTAATTGAGTGGCAAACTGATTGGGTGAAACGCTTTGGTATTGATGGTTACCGTGTCGACACGGTGAAGCACGTTGAAGGCGATGTGTGGAAACGCTTGAAAGAAGAGGCATCAAGCAGCCTTGAGCAGTGGCGTAAAGAGAACGGTAAGTCAGGTCAGCCATTCTGGATGATGGGTGAAGTATGGGGACATACCGCATATCGCAGCCCTTACTTCGACGACGGCTTTGATGCGTTGATTAACTTCGATATGCAGAAGAAGTTAGACAAAGGCGCGGCGTGTTTCAGCCAAATGGCAGACACTTACCAAAGCTATGCGGACACTATCGCCAATGAGAAAGACTTTAACCCTGTGAGCTACATGTCTTCTCACGATACCGAGCTGTTCTTCTCTCGCTTCAAAGATTACGGTATGCAGCGTAACGCCGCGAATGCACTGCTTTTGAGTCCTGGTGCTGTTCAGGTTTATTATGGTGATGAAGTTGGTCGTAACATTGGTCCTTACGCGGACGATTTCCACCAAGGCACTCGTTCTGACATGGTATGGAAGCTATCTGATGAGAAGCAAGCGCTGCTCAAACACTGGCAAACTCTTGGTCAGTTCCGTAAAGCGCACCCAGCGATTGGTGCGGGTCAGCATCAAGTAATTGAACAAGAAGGCGCGTACGTGTTCTCTCGCTCGCTTGGCAATGACAAAGTCGTTGTGGCGTTTGTGGGTCGCGACAAGTAGTTAGAACTTCGTTTTAAGCCTAGATAGAAAAAGCCCTTCCTTGAGTTATCAGGGAAGGGCTTTGTTGTATTAGTTCGCCAGTTCTTGGTCGATGACTTTTTCTAGCTCGTCAAACGGCACATAGCCAGGAATGACTTGATCATTAATGATCAACGCGGGCGTGCCGCGTAAACCAAGTTGCGTGAAATACTGATAGTTTTTATCAAGCAACGCCTTGGTCTCTTTGTCGTCGACAATCTGTGCTTCTGTCCCCGTTTTTTTCGCTATTTGATTTAAGGAACGTGCGTCATGTGCGCCCGGTTTTTTCACCAATAACTCATGCACTTGTTCGTACTTATCTCGCTGGTTTTGCCAAACATTTAATGCGTAACTTGCCGAGTTGTAGCCGTTTTTCTCGTATTGTTCTTTAAAAGAGACATTGAGGTTAAGCACTTTTACCTGCGGATATTCCTTACCAACTTTGACCAGCTCTCCTTCTAAACGTTTACAAAAAGGGCAGCTATAGTCTGTTACGTTAATAATGGTTAACTCAGGGTTTTCAGCACCAAAAGAGGAATGTTTGCCATCACTTAGATATTGACGAACCTCCTTCAAGGTGTCGCCAAATGACTGTTGATACGCAATGTACTCTTGAAGGTTTTGGTGCAATGAATCAAGAATTTGAGGGTTTTCTTTTAGTATCTGAGTAACTTCCTCTAGCTTTTGTTCTGCGGTCTTTTCTGATGCGAAAGATACGGCAGGTACGATAGCCATCGTTAACGCCAAAAGTGTACGAGTGAATGTCATAATATTTCCTAAAACTTTTAAATTTCGTTGTTTGTTATGTGAAGTGAATAAAATATGTACAAAAGTCAGGCCGAAAGGTCTCTCGCCTTGCTGGCTTTATTCTCTAAACACGCAAAGTTTTAGGTGAACCCGATACTTTTCCGGTATCGGTTCTGTGTATTCCAGATAGCGAATTGCTGTGGTTGTCATCGGCAGCGCCACAATCAAAGCAAACAGAAAAAATGGAATAAGAATATGATCAAACTGATGTTGGTAAGCTTGAACCAGCTTTTCTGAAAGGTCGCAAGATGGTGATAAATTCACGCTTTCATCTTGCTGACTCTGTATTTGGTGAGCCTTCGGGCAGTTTTTCGAGAAACCAGAATTTTGGCTTAAGCATATCATCACCACCCAAAGCACGAGGGCGAGTGTCCATTTGGCTATTTTATATTGTGAGCGTAACAATGGGTCGTATAGTCCTGTTAATTCTGGTTTATGCCGTTTACATATGACCGGGCCATCCTAACCTAAATTTCGTGGCTGAATGTTACTTTCGAGTTAATCGATGTTGCCTCAATGCCAAAGTATGAAGTACGTCATGAATGTTGTAGAAAGCAATATTCGTCAGAATCATTTGTTGAGTTGATGAAGAAGTCGTGAGCTATCAACATAGATTAATATACCTAATTGTTAGCACAAATCTTTATTATCTTTCAATTGTGATTGGAATCATAAAATAAAACTTCATAACTGAGTCGCGATAATGTTCGGCAGACGGATTGATTTTGATCATCTCTCTAGCACATTATTCAGGTGAACATATGTGTTAAGGTCCACATGTGTAGGTAATGTTATGAAAATTCCTGTTCAAACTGAGCGTAAAGTTACACTGGGGTGCTACGTTGCTCTGGCGTTTGCGGTTGTGTTCTTTTCTGGTCTGATGCAATCCAACGAATGGTACGGTGTATTCGACTTTACAACGCTTAATGGCTCTTTCGGTAAAGTGGCTTACGGCGTAACGGAAGGTGCGGATGGCGAGGTACAAGCTGCGACCACATCTTTCCGTGGTACTGGCGGTAGCGGTGCTCGTGACGGTTTCATTTTCGCACTTACTTTGATTCCAACCGTTATGTTCGCATTAGGTATGATCAACGTACTTGAGCACTACGGTGCACTTGAAGCAGCTCGTAAGCTTCTTACTCCTCTTCTACGTCCTCTAATGGGCATCCCTGGTAACTCTGGTCTGGCTTTAATTGCTTCTCTACAAAGTACCGATGCAGGTGCGGCAATGACGCGTCAGCTAAAAGATGAAGGTCACCTAACTAAGCGTGAAACGGACGTATTTACCATGTTCCAGTTCACTGCAGGTGCAACCATCGTGAACTTCTTCTCATCGGGTGCTGTGCTGTTCACACTGACGATGGCTGACGGCTCTCTAGCAGTAACGTCTTCTATTGGTTTAGCAGTTGTGGTGATGTTCGCATTTAAGATCATCGGCGCGAACCTGTTCCGTATCTACCTGAACATGACGGAAGGTAAAGAAGACAAGCAAGACCAAAACAAATCAGAGAACCTAAAAGAGGAGACGGCATAATGGGTGACGTTAAAGCGAAAAAACCAATGGTGACGGATATCTTCGTCGAGGGTGCTAAGAAAGGCTGGGTAATTGCGACTACCTCTACGGTGCCTAACGTATTGATGGCGTTCGTTATCATCAAAGCGCTTCAAATCACTGGCGCGTTGGATCTGATGGGCACGGTGTTTTCTCCAATCATGGCAGTGTTTGGTCTTCCGGGTGAAGCAGCAGCGGTATTGATCGGTGCTTGGATGTCGATGGGCGGTGCGGTTGGCGTAGTGATTACGCTGTTTGACCAAGGTATCCTGAACGGTACGCACATTGCGATTCTTGCGCCTGCTATCTACCTAATGGGCTCTCAAGTTCAGTACATGGGTCGTATCATGGGTCCAATTGGTACTGAAGGTCGTTACATCCCAGTTATGATTGCAATCTCAGTATTGAACGCGTTTGGCGCAATGCTGGTGATGAATCTGTTTGTCTAGGAGTGAGTCATGCAATTCTCTCTAAATGAATATCTAGAAGAGCTACGTCCGCTGATTAATGTGGATTGTGGCACTTACACGACTGATGGTATCGAGTTTATCGCTTCTCAATTTGAAGAGAAGTACCAAGCGATGTCAGGTTGGAGCGTAAAACGCATCGACTGTGGCAGAGCGGGCATCGGTCTTGAAGTTCGAAACAAGCCGGAAGCTGAGCAAATCGACGTAATGCTGATTGGTCACATGGATACCGTGTTCCCTGTGGGTACTGCTGAGCTTCGTCCAATGTCTCAAGATGCAGAGAAAGCCTACGGTCCGGGCGTCTCGGACATGAAATCTGGCTTGCTGAACATCGTATACGCGATGCGCAATCTAGACCAAGCGGTGTTGGATAAGTTGTCTATCGCTATCTGCATGAACCCAGATGAAGAGACGGGCTCTCTGGACTCTGTGGATTGGATTCAATCAGTTGCGAAAAACGCTAAGAATGTGCTGGTTGCAGAAGCAGCACGTGCAGACGGTGGTTTAGTGAAAGCGCGCAAAGGCATGGCTCGCTACAAAATGACCTTTAATGGCGTTGCTGCTCACGCAGGTAACGAGCCAGAAAACGGCCGCAGCGCAATCACTGAGATGGCGAATTGGATTCTGGCTGTCAATGCAATGACCAACTTTGAATCTGGTACCACATTGAACGTCGGCATTGTTTCTGGCGGCAACGGTGCGAACATCGTCCCTGAGCACGCGGAAGCGATCGTGGATGTGCGTTTCTGGAGCAACGAAGAATACGATGATGTCGATAGCAAGCTAAATGGCATGCTGGAAACACCATTCGTTGGTGGCGTGAGAATTGAGTTGGTTCGTGAAGCTTATAAGCCTTCTATGGTGCCAAGCCCACAAACAGAAAGCCTGATGATGCTAGTTGAAGAAGCCGCAAGTGAACTGGCGATCGAAATCAACTGGAAAGAAGTAGGTGGTGGCTCTGATGCAAACAACACGGCGATTCTTGGTGTTCCAACTTTGGATGGTCTAGGACCTATCGGTGCGGGCTTCCACAGCGATCAAGAGTACTTGTTGCTTGAGTCTATTGAACCACGTATCAAAATGTTGATACGTGTACTGGAGAAGATTGTTCAATAAGGCATTCTGCTTCTAAAGCTTGGCTCCCAAAGCTTTTGGTTTCAAAACTTTTGTTTTCCAAGACTTTTTGTTTCCAAGGCAATAATCCCCGGACTTCGGTTTGGGGATTTTTCTATCTGTGTTTCACTTTACTATCATTTCTTGTTATTAATCTTGCGTTCAGGTTCGATTTATTAATATGTTGGACATAGTCATAAATTTCGGAGGCAACGATGACCACAACAATGTCTGTAAAATCGGCGCCGAAAGACGCCAAAGATCAAACGATGCAAGCGCCAGATGAGAAAACATTCTGGCGAAAAATGAAAGGGTCGGTTAAGAAAGCGGGTGAAGAAATTGCCGTAATGGGCATAAAATCATGGCTCGCGATGGCAGATTCCAACACCTCTGTTCGCCACAAGGCTATTTTAGGTGGCGCGCTGGCTTACTTCGTCCTACCAACAGATATGGTGCCAGACGTACTAGCTGGCGTCGGTTTTACCGATGATATGGCGGCACTTACCTTAGCCGCGAACTCAGTCGGTAATGCCATCACTAAAGAACACGAAGCACAAGCTAGAGAAAAACTGAATTCGATGGTGGAGTAGGTATGGCCCATCAAACATGTTCTATGTTTGGTTTAGCGCAAACAAGAAATTGTTATTTTTAACATTTACTCAAAGCACACGAGCTCGTCACAATACGTTTTTCCGTAGTAGATTTGCTCGATTTGAAAGGGTACTTTCAGATTCAAGTTTTTATCTAAGAGAAACCTTTCATGTACAGGTATACGCCAGATATTATTGGTATGCTAACTTTGAACGGAAAACCGTTGTCATCTCAATTAGTGGTCCTCCGAGTCGGTGTGCGTGGAACCATTCATGAGTTTCAAACTATTACTGATGCTAACGGATCGTTTGCCTTCCCTGTATTTGAAGAGCATGAGTCTCAAGACTTATTGAACTTAGATCAGAAATACGTGCTCGTTTTCCTGAAGACTCATCTAGCAAATGGAGAAGAGGTGACGATATGGGAGTCTTCAATTGATGGTTATGAGACTTATGAGTTTGCTAGAGAAAATATGGGAAATTTGAATTGTGAAGTAACCAATGAAGTTTACTACTTCGCTTTTTCTTATTTTGGAAATGGTGAAGATGATACTTATGTGTACAGTCAGTGCAAACTAACTGGTTATGTAGAATCAGGAGTATACGAAAGTTAAGTAGTGAATTACTTTAGAGAAATATTCTGCGAATTAGCACTTTGATTGATATGTTTAAACTTGATTGAGGCGTGCAGGTATAGCTTTTTCTTTTAAAGAACTTTGAGTTTAATAATCATCACAATCATAAACTCTATGAAAAATGTCTTTTATATAAAAATCCATTTAAATTGCAGTTGCTAATAACCATTAGATCTCCAGCATTTTCTAGATTGATATTCTTGAAAAAGTATCGAAACTCGGTATCTTCAAGCTCACAGTAAAGATTACTTAAGTTGTCCTCTATAAATATAGGTGGTGAAACGTAGTTTAACTGAGACTCCCAAATATATTTCTTTTCTTCATTTATATAGGTATATATTCCGATATATGAATATGTTTGATTCAAAGCTGATTCTTTGAACCTTTGAGCATGTATGACTGGTTTAAAGTGAAATTCACCTAACTCATTAGTACTTGAACTCCTTTTGTAATTATTTTTTAAAAAATTAGCTTCTAAGTAAACCGTTACATTTTCTAGAGGTCTTTGATCAAGAACTAAAGTACCTTTTACCTCTGGGCTTAATGTATATTTAAATTTCTTAAAAAAATCGAACATACTTTCGTTGAAACCTAATGCAAGTATTGGAAATGAGAAAATGAATAAAAAAGACTATTTTTAAACATGAAATTATGATGTATGTATCTTAGTACCAACTTAATTATCAGACTACTATCTATCGCGATTTGGTTTTGAACTTTAATTTGATAATGGAATTTGTATCTCTATATGATGAAAATGTTCCTTATATCATTTTCAAAGTGATAAACATAGGCGAGTTATCTTAACCCTCTAGATGAACTAATATAGAATCTAACTACTTACCGATTAGTAATTGAAACAACCTCGGGGGACGAGAAATTTATCTAAACCTTTTTGACTTCGGGTTAATTGGAAATAAAAAACCACCTTAGAGTAAGGTGGTTTTTGCTTAGACAGGATAATTTAACTTGGAAGGGTTTAAGCTTCCGCGCGTTTCAGGTGCACTTCTTCTTCGGCTACGCCTGCCATTGGGTCGTTGAAGCGAGCCTCATCCAATGCACCCTCTGATTTTGCAACGATGACGGTTACAGCACTGTCACCAGTGATATTTACCGCGGTACGAATCATATCGAGAAGACGGTCAACACCCATGATGAGCGCGATACCTTCAAGAGGCAGACCAACTTGGTTCAATACCATTGCCAACATTACTAGACCCACACCAGGAACACCTGCGGTACCGATAGACGCCAGAGTTGCCGTCATGATAACCATTAGGTAATCGCCCATAGTTAAATCAATATTGAAAGCTTGAGCAATAAACGCAGTTGCTACGCCTTGCATGATCGCCGTACCGTCCATGTTCACGGTTGCACCTAGTGGTACTGTGAATGATGATACACGGTTCTCAACACCCATGCGGTGCTTTGCTGTTTCCATTGTCACTGGAATCGTCGCGTTCGATGATGCTGTAGAGAAAGCAAACATGATTGCGTCTTCCATCTTACGTAGGAACGTAATTGGGTTTAGACCTGTGAAACCTTTTAGCATCAGGCTGTAAGTCACAAGGCCGTGCAGCAATAGCGTACCTGCTAGTACAACGAAGTATTCAGCAAGGTTAAAGATTGCGCTTAGACCAAGGCCTGTAAACAGCTTCGCCATTAGGAAGAACACACCGTAAGGCGCAAGGTTCATCAGAATCGCAACCAATTTCATGATTACTTCATTCAGATCAGAGAAGAATGCTGCGATACGCTCGCCTGGCTTACCTGCTGCACTGATCGCGATACCGAATAGGACGGCGAACACGATAACTTGCAGGGTTTTACCTTCTGCCATCGCGCTGATTGGGTTAGTCGGGAACATATCAATGATCACTTGACCTAAAGATGGCGCTTCAGCTGATTTGAATGAACTTGCTGCCGTTAGATCTGCCCCTGCACCTGGCTGGAATAGAGTACCCATAGTTAGAGCAAGCGTAATCGCGATAGCCGTTGTCGTAACGTAGAAAGCGAGGGTTTTACCGCCCATACGACCCAGTGTAGAGAGGTCTTTGAGAGAGCTAGTACCACAAACTAACGAAACAAATACTAGCGGTACAACAAGCATTTTTAAGCTGGCAACGAAGATCTGTCCACCAACTTCGAATAATCCATTAACAATGTATGCGTCGACAAATCCGTTGTCGGCAAAAAGTGTGCGAATTGCAAATCCTGTCAAGATACCCGCAACCATACCTAAAATTACGCGGCTGGTAAGCGACATCGGTTTCTTGGTATTCATGAGAACACTCCTTATAGTTATGCACCTTGAGTTCACTTCAAAGCGGCGAGCAGATTAGCAGCGGAGTGAGAAAATACGAAAGAATAATCCTCTAAATGGTTAATAGATGTGAACTTTATCACTAATAAAAATGGGATTTTAACCAAATATTAACGAATTGGCCGGATGAAAAGTTTGTATTTTAACACTTTTATCGAATATACAACCGATAACAAAGAGGATTTACAATAAATTTTAATAAGAGATAGAGTGCATACTCTCTTTGAGTGGATGCATTTCTGCATAACTATTTAAGTTGTATTCAGACTAGCGGTCGCTTCTTTAGCGATACTTTAGTATTGAGTGTTCATCAGAGCCAACGAACCTTTTATGCTTTCATATTTGTCAACTCAATAATGGTTGGCAAGTGTAGTTAGTTGGAGGTGATCCCAGCTCCAATAACTTTGACTGGTATTTTTAATCCCTCCAACCCAATAGCATTGTTTCGCTCGTATTAAACCCTCCAAACACTGCTTGCCAGCCTCAGTGATACGGACGCTTTGTTCCCACCAGTGCCTTTCACGTGACTCAATCGTGATCAAAGGTGTTTGACACTGTGCTAGAGGGAGGAGTAACGCGTAAAACATCACGTCTCCTAGGTAAGGAAGAGGTTCTAGTTGTTGATATTGCTCAAACCAATCTTTGATGGGAATTGAACGATTTTGCGAGCTCAAGACCTTTAGCGTGAGGTGTTGTGTCAAGCTCAATCCAGTTTGTGAATTAGGTAACTCTTGCAAATGGCGTTTAAGCACGTTGAATATATTGGGCAAGCAATCCAGGTTATGTTGCTGAATCAAATTAACTATGGAAATAGGTGTCGGTGATGTAATAGCGTGCCAACACCGTTTAGCCTGACTGAATAATTTTGCTGTCACAGGTTTACGGTATCGCCAACAAGAACGAATAGCTTCTTCAGGCAACTGCCCAAAGCCGATGAATCGTTCAGTGCCCGGGAACTGGTTCAACTCAATGACCTCTATCACTTTATTCTCTACATTCTCTAACTGTGTTAGAGCACGAATTAGCATCAATTGATCATAACTGTCATGTTCGACCCAAAAGACGATTCGTTCAAATACATCACTTTGCAACAGATCGAGGTTTGATTGTTCCAATGTGACTATATCTTGAACCGAGTCTTCACGCTTCATCACAGGCAGCAGAGTCTCTACGACATATTGGGCACGAATGGCAAGGAAGTTCTGCGGTGTTGCTGGTATGGGGCCAATACAAAGCGGATCGATCAGGGCTAAAAATGTCCCTTCAAATCCGCTGGCTTTAAGTTGTTGTTGAATGTCGTGGCCACAACGAACGTGTAGCGTTTTTACTTTTGCATCTAGGGGCGGTTTTTGTTCTTTGATGGCTAGTTTGTGCGCTTCTAGCTCTTCGACATGAGCTTTTAGTTTACTCCAACTGGATAAGCCCAGTTCTCTTGCGAGTGCATGTTGAACGTCAGCCAATTGAATTGTATTGGGAGCCAAAGATTCTGGTTTGGAGTGAAATCGCTTAACTAACTCCAACGTGGCGTCATCGTATAGGCGGATAGCTTTGAGCCTTTTTTTAGCAATGGATTTTTGCTGATTGATATTGATCGAGAAGCTATTTGTAGAGTTCATATTTCACCTTTCTTATTTCTTCCACACTCGCCTAAATAGAAGCTAAAAAGAAGGTAAAAACAGATTGTGCCTGCTAAACCAAGCAGGTGAGGATATTGCCGTGAACCGAGTTCTTTCCGCGAGTGTTGGGGGCTTTAGGCATGAGCAGAGTGATAGTAGGTGGTCGCTATCCTTCGTGCAACCTTTTGTGAGAGTGTAGCGTCACAAAATGGCCGTTTCTCTATGTTTAGGGAGAATCAATAGGCGATAACACTAGCGATTCAACTCAATACCACTGTTGCTAGACTCGAGTTTCTACACTTTTGAGTAAAATACGATAAAGCGCTTGAGTCGCAGGACCACTTTTGGCTCCTTTGGGCAAAGTGAGGTGTAGCGCAACTTGATATTGATGGGAGTGTTCGAGCTCCAATACTTTAATTTTATCGCTCTTTCGGGCTGAGACTAAGTGCGCTGGTAGCCGACAAAACCCAACGCCTTGCTCTACGGCGTGAAAAGCGTGGTCGAAGTTATCGACGGTAATACGCTGACGTGCGCGTAACCAACCCACATCTCTTTTCGTTTTGTCTGAATCACCTAAGTCACGGATGACAATTTGGCTGGTGGTTGCAAAATCGTCGATGGAAACATGCGGCTTTTTAGCGAGTGGATGGTGTGCTGCGATTACAGGCAGCATGGTTGTTACGCCAAATGCTTCGGCAGGGTAGTTGGTTATCGGTAAGTTGATGATTGCGATGTCAGCGAGATCATTTACGACCATTTCGGTTGTTTTGCTCAGTGACGTTTCAACCACTTGAACGGAGGTTGTGTTGTTGTCCTCCAAAAATTGACTGAGTGGTGCATAAAGCCAACAAGGGTCACAAAGATGATCTACTGCGACCGTGATTTGAGATTCCACCCCACTTTTTAACTGCTCGCTGATGACTTCTAGTTCCCGCGCTTGTTCAAGCATGGATTGTGCACGACGCAGTATGGTTTTGCCGTGCTCTGTCAAACCCGCTTTGCGCCCTCGTACTTCGATAAGTTGAATACCAAGTTGGTCTTCTAACTTCCTCACCGAGTAGATCAATGTGGTATGGCTCTTGTTGAGCAGTAAAGCTGCGGATTGAATGCTGCCTTCTTGATTAATCGCTTGTAGCGTTTGCCATTGTTCTAAGGTCGTTTTTAGTCTCATGAGTCAATTTTTAGACAGTTAATGGCGAAATTATGAACTTTTCTGTCAGTTTTATAAAGGTAATAATCTTGTCATCGAAAACGAGTCAATAAGAAGAGGAGACTCAAGATGGCGAAATTATTGCAAGTTGATTTTGAATTTCATGGTCCGTTTGGTGACGAGATGTCGAATGCTCTGGTCGACTTAGCTAAGTCGATTAACCAAGAGCCGGGCATGATTTGGAAAATCTGGACGGAAAGCGAAAAAGACAAACTCGGTGGTGGTATCTATCTTTTTGAAGATGAAGCCACGGCGCAAGCTTATCTCGAAATGCATGCCGCACGCTTACGAAAAATGGGCGTAGTCGAAGTACGAGGTCAAATTTTCGATATCAATGTGCCGTTAACGACGCTCAATCAAGGGCCTATTAGAGGATAAGGAGATGATGACCAACCGCACTTTTCTAACCGTTCATGGTGTCGTATATACGGTATTCGCTTTTGCGTTGTTTTTTGTACCAACCATAATGTGGCCGATGTATGGAGTACAAATTAACGACCAGTACGCGCTGTTTTTATCGCAGCATACTTCGATCTTTTTAGGTGGAATCGCAGCGGTGAGTTTGATGTTACGTAATGTGGAATCAGGGCATACTGCGAAACAGCTGTTTAAAGCATTATTGATTACTAATGGCTTAGGGGCAGTGATTACTACCTATGCCGGCATTATCGGAGTATTTGTCGGTTTTGGTTGGAGTGACCCAATATTCTTTGTCTTGCTTAGTTTGATTACGTACAAGCAATTAAGAGTGCAATAGAAAAAGCCCTGCTGTTTCTAGCAGGGCTTTGTCATATTTGGTTTAATTAGCGATCTAAATTCAAGTTATGATTCGCTTTTGTACGCGTAGTTATAGTAGCCGTATCCATAGCCGTATGAGTTAGATGCTTTTTTCTCAACTGCATTGAGAATCACACCTTTAACTTCAACGCCTGATTGCTCGAAGCGACCTTGCGCGACTTCAATCTCCTTCAAAGTCGTTTGATCAAAACGAGCGACCATCAGAGTTGTTCCTGCAAGCGCGCCAACAATGCTTGGGTCGGTAACTGCGAGTACAGGCGGCGTATCGATGATGACTAGATCGTATTGTGCAGACATCTCGTCAACAAAGCTCTTGAAGCGAGGGTGCATAAGAAGTTCTGACGGATTTGGTGGTACTTGGCCGCGAGTAACCACATCCAAGTTTTCAACTTGACTTGGCTTGATTGCGGTTGCTCGATCAATTTTTCCACTTAGTAAGTCAGATAACCCTTGCTCTGCTGTGAGGCCAAAACATTGCTGTAAATAACCTTTTCGCATGTCAGCATCCACCAAAAGGACTTTTTGACCCGTTTTAGCCGCAACTGCAGCAAAGTTAGTTGATACGAACGTCTTACCTATGGAAGGCGCTGGGCCTGAAATCATTAAGACATTGTTTTTGGCTTCCAACATTGCGAAGTGTAAGCTGGTTCGAAGTCCACGTAGTGCTTCAATTGATAGATCTGCTGGATTGGCATTTGCTAAAAGAAGTAAGTCTTTGTTGTTTTTACGTTTTAGCTTGTTCGCAACTTCCAATTGTTGTGCTGATTTTGGAACACTTGCATATACAGATATTCCAGTTTGCTCAATTTCATCAGGAGAAGTCACTCCACGATGAAACGCGGTTTTTACCAGAACAAATGCGACAGCTACCATGCCTCCTAGAAGAGTAGCCAAAACTACAATCAAAGGTTTTTTCGGTTTAATAGGAATTGCGTAAGATTGTGCGTTGTCAATAATACGCACATTACCTACGGTGCCAGCTTTTATGATATTTAGCTCTTGAACTTTATTCAAAAGTTGGATGTAGATTTGCTGGTTTACTTCGACATCACGAGTCATACGCAAGACTTCGCGCTGTGTTTTTGGCAGTTTTTGAACTTGTTTGTTAAGACGCTCTTTCTCTTGTAGTAATGTCTGACGTTTGTCTAACAGCGATTTATAAGCTGGGTGGTCTTGGGTGAATTTTTGACTGATTTCACTTTCTTTAAATGTTAGCTCATTAAGTTGGGCTTCAAGTGCCACCATCACTTTTAGAGTAGATTGTGCTTCGAGATTTAAATCGATAGATTCGTTTTCTTGTCTAAAACTGTTCAATGTATCTTCTGAAATAGTTAGCTTGTCCTTAATCTCGGGTAAATGACCTTTAAGGAAGTTGAGGCTCTGCTCAGCTTCAGCTGAGTTTCTTCTAACATTCTGCAAAAAATAGTTTTGAACAACATCATTTAAAACAAGCTGATTGTGGTCTGGGTATTCACCTTCAATACTTAGAGATACAATACCTGTTTGGCTACCTCTCTCTGAAATAGAAAGTTGTGAGGCTAACTTGTTGATAGCATCTAACTTGCTTATTTTACTTATTGTAAAAGTATCTTCATTTTGAGCATTGAGCTGGTTCACTTTTACACGATAGCCATTCATCTCAATTAGTTGACCAACTGAACCAGAAAGTACCATTTGGTCTTCAAGCATCAAGCTGAATTGACCTTTCTCGATGTCTGTAGCAATCAGTTGATGAGATAATCCTTTAGCCGTTCGAGGTACTTCAAACGTGGTCAAAGAAATGTAGTTTTGAGTACCGTTGATTCGTGCTAGACCTTTACCAACAAAAGGTAAGTAATCAGGAGTGGCAATGGTTGTTAAGTTAAACTTATCAACGGTATCGCCAAGAATCATTCTCGATTTAATTATTTCAATCTCTGTAGTTGCAGATGATTCGGCAGAAAAGAGTTCTCCCATGTCACCGACCATCGCCGAAATACCACCTGAACTTTTCTTTTCGATTTGTATTAACGCGTCGGCTTTGTAAATCGGAGTTGATAGCAACGCGACCGCGATACCTAATGTTGCAAAAAAGAGTGTAATACTGATGATAAACCATTTCGCGTCTATCAATATGCCGAAGAGCTTGCCTAGGTCGATCTCATCATCAGCAAGAGCAGATGGTTGTATTGTTTGGTTAGCCATTATTTTTTATTTCGCCAAGTGATCTGAATTTATATTTTTTTTGCCCATGCATGAGCAGCATTTTCAATCAGAGATAATGCATGCTCAAAGGCTTCTCTACTCTGTCTGTATGGATCTGGAATATCCACGGAACCTATCCAGTGACCAAATAACATTGTTTTACCTCTAGCCTCTGGTACCAGCTCCGTCAAAGCATCGATATGACCTTGTTCCATCACCAATATTAGGTCTTGTTTTGCGCACAACTTAGCGGTTAGCTGCTGCGCTTTGTGGTCTAGCAGGTAGATACCACGTTCTGACGCGACAAGTCTGGCGGTTTCATCTGCTGGCTTTCCGGTTAGGCGACTTTTTTCTACGGCAATACCCGCCGAAGAAATCTGTTTATCTGGGAGTAGTTGCTGTAGTAACCGCTCTCCTGTGGGAGAGCGACAAATATTACCTACACACACGACAAGAATGTTCGAAAACATGTTTTGCTCCTTATAGACAACGTTTGAATGACTTGTTTATGTTCAAACAAGCCCTTCAGAATGCTTTTTCTATGGCCAAGTCCTGACTCGAAGGACGCCTTCTGTAAGTTCATTGAAGCCTGAGATGGTAGGTACTAGTTGTGCAATAACGCGATTCCAACGACTGATAGGCGCCGCAGTGACATAAACGATGTCATACGGTTTCAGAGCAAATTCAGTACCAATAACGAGCGCTGCCGCATCGGAGACATCAAGTTGATATATGTCGCCCAGTGAACCTGCGTCTTGTGACCTCCTAATTACGAATACACCTGTCGCATCCGCTGATATCTGATTAATACCGCCAACGTTGCTCAGAGCTTCCGTAAGGCTCATGCCAGCGCGATCTATTTTCAGTAGTTTAGGATCGTTAACTTCACCCATAACGAAAACCTTTTGTGAATCATTTCTTGGCACATGGATGATATCACCTGGTTGAAGTAGCCTATTTTCAGTGAGGTCGCCTTCTTGCATCAGCGCATAAAGAGATATGTTTTCAACTATGCCGTTTCTTGTCAGTGTTACATTTTTCCAGTCGGCGTTTTCGGCTAATCCACCTGCACGGTTAATTGCATCTAACAAGGTGAGTGGGATGTTGGTGATTGGTTGTTGTCCAGGATTACTTACTTCACCAGTAATGTAGGATTTTTTCGAACGAAAAGCTGCTACGCTGACATCCACTTGAGGACTTTCTATGTACTTTGCTAATCGGCGAGAAATATCAGCACGAATTTGACGAACGTTTTTACCCGCAACTTCAACAATACCTATATATGGATAGAAGATAGTGCCATCAGCATGTACCCAGTTCCCCCGCTTCAGCAGAGCTGCGATAAGAACCAGCAGGAATAGTTAGTTCTGGGTGATCCCAAATAGTAATGTTTAGTATATCTCCAGGGCCAACCTCATACTCATAAGAGCTAAGTTGGCGATCTAGTTCAGGGTTGGATTTGGCTTCTATCCCCAAAATTTTAAGTTGAGATACTTTATCAAGTGTAAGTGGAAAAACATTGAAATCAGAAGTGCGACTAACATTGCTGTCTTCGACGAAGTTTTTTCCATCTGTTGAAAGGTGACTACCGGGTACAGTACATCCAGAAAGAAGTACTGAGGAAAGCACTAAACTAGCTAGCTTTTTATGTTTGAAATTCATGTTTTTTCATTCATCTGACGTAAAGAGCGAGTTGCTGGTAGCAACATTCTTTTCCAGAAAAGACTTCACAACATAACCTTATAAGCACCACCTTCTTCTATTTATAAAGTGCTCAATAAGGGATTGATTGCATCTGGAGGCATGAACTCTAATGAATTTCAATGGTTAGAGCAATAGACAGTAATGCAGCAAGTGTCCAAATAAATATCGTATTTTTATGTTTTCACTTACAAGATTTCATATTGCGGATAAAAAACTTGTTCAATTAGCTCAAATTTTGTTTATTAGCTCTATATGTAGTGTTTTCTTTCTAAAATACAACCAAGAAAGTCTACCGACTAATTATCTCGTTGTATTAAATAGGATTATTAAAAATGTGACTCATGTCTCTTTTTTGTTTTGTTGTCTTTCGACATGGTCACTTCTTCGCTAACCCCTTCCCATTCAAATACGGAAGGATGTGCGGACGTGATTCGCCAGCCAGTTTACTGGTGACTTCTTGTGACCAAGTACTCTGTTTTTGATTGCTCGAACGGTTTGCATAGTAGTTTTGCATAGTTTGGTCATACGTCTGAATATCATCCAAGCTTAGGTCTTGATACTGATTTTCATGCACCACGACATGCTTAGGTAGGCGAGGTTTTACTTCAGGGGCTTGATCTGGATGACCAAGACACATACCAAATAAAATGGCGGTATTTTTAGGTAAACCTAATAATTCGTCTACTTTTTGGGCATTGTTTCGTAAACCACCAATATACACACCTCCTAGTCCCATCGACTCCGCCGCAAGCAAGCAATTTTGTGCCATGATGCCCGAGTCTACAGCGCCTATTAGCGTTAACTCGGTAAAGTCAGCTTGAACATCTGGGTTGATACTGGCATGGCGCTGGTAATCAATACAAAACACCAAAAACTCAGCCGCGCTTTCAACGTACCCTTGATTTCCGGCATATTGAGCTAATAGCGTGCGTTTTTCTTTGTCGGTGACGCGGATAATTGAAACGACTTGCAACATGCTTGATGAGGATGCCGCAAGGCCGGCTTGAAGAATGGCATCTAATTGTTCACTCTCAATCGGTTGTGAGGTGAATTTTCGAATTGAGCGGTGATTGAGAATTGTTTGAATCGTGCTGTTCATGGTGACTTAACATCCCCTGTTACGTTAAAGGCTGAAGACTCACCTTAGCGACATTTGATGAGTCGGTAAACTATCTCAAAAGAAAAACAATGCTTGGTGCATAAGTGTGAAGACGAATCGAGAATACACCACTCGTTCTGTTTGAGAGCGTATATACTGTTTTTAGAATCAATAATTTAAATGCAGTGGAAAATATGAAAGAACTCATTGTTCATACAGTTACGGTGTTTATGGGCTTCTTTGCCATCATGAACCCTATCGCCAATATTCCCATCTTTTTGAGTTTAACTGCTGATGAAGATAAAGAAACCATCCGTTCCATTGCGCTCCGCTCGGTTTTTATTGCATTTATTATCATCGCGATATTTTCTATTGCCGGTAAGTTAATTTTTGATTTGTTTGGTATCACGCTTTATGCATTGCGAATAACAGGCGGTATTTTGGTGTTTTTGATAGGTTTTAACATGCTTCAAGGTGATTCGACGCATCAAAAAACCAAAGAGAAGGCGTATTCACCAGCTCAGCAACGGGCGGCATTGAGTATTGCAGTGTCTCCACTGGCGATGCCAATATTAGCTGGGCCTGGAACGATTGCTACCGCGATGAACTTTGCGACAGCGGGTGGTTTCGATCAAACCATTATTACTATCGTTTCTTTCGCTGTCCTTTGTGTGATCACCTATGTACTGTTTTTGTTTGGAGACAAATTGGTCAAAGCGGTTGGACCAAGTGCTCTAAATGTTGTGACTAAAATGATGGGCTTAATTCTAGCGGTTATTGGTACTCAAATGTTCATTGATGGCGCGGGCGAAGCCTATAAAACGGTTTTCTCCTAGATTTCTCTTAGACCTTGCCACCTTGGTTAAGCCCGCAATTACATTTCTAACGGGTACGGATTTTTTGAACTTTAGTTTTCATTTTCTAAGAGAGAAATAAATAGACTTCACCTATTTCAATAATAAGAATATTCAATTGTTGTGATTGCACGAATTTCATTACTCTTTTGGCAAGGAGAATGGGGGAAATATGGCAACAAAAGCAATTGTAGTAGAAGGTGGCGCGATGCGAGGCGTCTTCGCAAGCGGAGTGTTAGATGCGTTTTTAGAGCAGAGTTATAAACCGTTTGATTTTGCAATCGGTGTATCTGCTGGTGCATCAAATTTGATTGGGTATTTGACCGACTACCCGCATCGCAGTATTAACGTCATTACTAAGCTGGCCACAAGTAAACGCTTTTTTGACCCGACTCGCTTCGTTAAAGGTGGGGATCTCATCGATGTGAAGTGGTTGTTTGAAGAATCTAATCGCTTGTATCCCGTCGATGAAAATAAACTGTTTAATGGCGTTCCTTTTCTCGCAGCGACAACAAATGTAGATACAGGGCAGGCAGATTACTATCGCGTGACACGTGATAATTTTCACCATGCGATTGAAGCGACAACAGCATTACCGATTGCCTACAAGCATACCCCTTGTTTTTCTGGTGGTTGTTATACCGATGGTGGGGTCGCTGATTCTATCCCAGTGCGTGAGGCTTATCGTCGAGGGGCTCGCGACATAACCGTAGTACTCTCTCACCCACTGAATTATGCCAAAAAGCCAGTTAAGACCACATGGCTGATGAAGAAACTGTTTGCGGAGCACCCCAAAATGGCGGATGCGATGTTAAGACGTGCAGATAACTATAATCAATCATTAGAGTTTATTCGTAACCCTCCACCAGGAACACATGTTAGGGTGATTGCCCCACCAGATAATTTTCATGTTCAGCGCTTATCAATGCGACAATCCGTTTTACTAGAAGGGTATGAAATGGGGCTGATTGAGGGGCGAGCGCATCTCACTAGTTTATCTGGTGTTCATGGTTTAGACCGGGAAAATTGTCATTTTTGCGTTTGATTATAAAAGAGCCTCATAGTGAGGCTCTTTTTACTTAACGTTCGAAGGGTGATTTAGTTGACTTTATCCCAAGCCATCTCCCAGTGTGAACCTATTCCAGGCTCGTAATGGTTTGCGCTTTCTTTCCACTGCATACAGTAACCAGAGTATGGGAAAGGTTTACATTGATAAATGCCCCCGTCGCTGGCAAGCACTTTTGTGCCCGCAGTGTAGCTAGATAGTCCTTCAGGGAAGACAAAATCGTACTCACCAGATGGTGGTGGAGTAACTGACTCTTCTTTTAAGTGAAAGTCGAGTGTTTGCTGATCCACCAAGTTGCCATCTTTGTCCTTAATACGTGTCACGAGCATATGGTGACCCGGCTCTGATTTACTTAAAGCGAGCGATATCGCCTCTACCGAGCCGTCTTTCATTTCGTTTGCCCAACTTGCAAGTGGTTCGCGATGGTGATTGTAAACGGTGAGTTCTGCATTTAAATCGCCTTCAGCAGTTAGTGTCAGATCCAACGTTGTCGGTGTTGACTCAATGATATACTCGTCTGCTAAGCCATCTACTGTGAGTGAGTATTCTGGGACAGGAGTTTCAATGTTATAGCCGATCTCTACTCGCTTAAGGCCGCTATTTGCTTGCAGATACACCGGATTAGTACCATAAACAGGAGTGAATTTATCCTCTGCATACTGCCCGGCTTGCAGTTTTGCTTGTTCTTGGTTTAGCTTAGTCGCGAGTGTGTAAGACCAGTTTTTCGCTTGGCCCATTGCTGCATCGGTAATTTCTAGTTCAGTTCTATACGCCACGTTTTCACCTGCTTGATCAAATACGCGTGTATAAACCGAATCCCCAATATTTAAATCCATTGTAGGAATAATTTGACCGCCTTGCTTCCAATCTGGAATAACGGGACTGCCACCATCAAATTTCACATCGATCACGTTATAAAATGAGGCTGCAGTGTCGCCAACATCCCATACTGCCAGGATGACATGGTATCCCTCGCGAGTAGGCACATTACATTGATGGCTTACCTGTTTCGGGGGTTGAACCATATTGCCGTCGACGACACAGAAAGGAGTTAGATCAAAAGAGTCTCGTGATAGTGAAGCGTTTGGGTTCCAATCAGGCTTGGTGATGTAATATTTCCAGTCGCGCGTCACGTGGTTAGCGGTAAATGTCCATTCAAAAGTTTGTGTACCTGCTTGAATAGGACGTTTTACCCAACGGTCGGCAGTTTGCTCATCAAGGGCAGCTGCTAAAGCGGTTTCGGCACTCGCTATTTTACCATCGCGAGGCCCTGTTTCGGGAAAGCCATCAGGGCCTTCAACGCTTTGCGGTTCATATTGAATCGCACCGCAGTTATTATTTTTTTCGTTAGTATCTGGCGTTGGATACTTACATAGTGCCGAGCGACTTGCAGCGACACCACCATTGGTTTCTGATACATAACCGTGAGCCGCAGCACCTGAACTAATGCTTGCAAGTGCTAACGCGAGTACGGATTTGGTTGGAAATGATTTCATCACATGTCCTCTGTTATGGCTGACAAACTAATGTCACACCCCGGCGCATGCTGAGCATAAAGCAACGCTACAGCAACTGGACTTCTGTAACACTGCGTTATGGTAACCCCGCTATCATGCGCATTCTTTTAGATTTTTAAATGCTGACAGACCGGAAGCTTTGCGTCCCACCCTTTCGAATGGTTTGCCGAAATGTGATTGAGCAGCCAAAATTTAGCTTAAGAATTTACATGTGGAAAAGTAAACGTCACTGACATGGAATCCTGTTCTCAAATTGAAAGATAACGATATCTTAATCTCGTCAATATTATGCAGTATCGTCTTGCAAGGTATTGATTTTAATTTTGTTTTTATCTTTTTTATAACCATGGCGAATGAGTGGAGGTTTGTTGGCGATAAGTGAAGAGGAATCGTGCTAAGGGTGAAAGAAGTTCTGTCTAAAGGGCGGAGTGTACCGCCCTCTGAATGGTGTTATTTCGGCATGATGACAGTATCAATCACGTGAATGACACCGTTTTTAGCTTTCACATCGGTTGCAATGACATTTGCATCGTTAACCATGACTTTATCGCCCATGGTTTTAATCATCACATCTTGCCCCTGAACCGTAGTCGCTTTGTCTAGCTTAACAACATCGGCAGCCATCACTTTCCCTGGCACGACGTGATAAGTCAAAACAGATACTAACTTGTCTTTGTTTTCCGGCATTAAGAGCATGTCGACTGTGCCGTCTGGCAGTTTTGCAAAAGCGTCATCCGTTGGTGCAAAAACAGTAAATGGGCCTTCCCCTTTGAGAGTGTCAACCAAGCCCGCTGCTTTTACCGCAGCAACAAGCGTATTGAAAGAGCCGTTTTCAGCGGCAACGTCGACAATATCGGCTTTCATCATGCCATGCTCATGAGCCTTGACGGGAAGCATAAAAGATAACGTCGCCATCAGTGTCGCCGCGATAACTAAGATACGTTTGAACATAATGTGTTCCTTACTAGTTGAGGGTACAACGGGTTCCCTGGAGTGTGTTTGCATTTGTACGCATTGTGATTGAGAGATGATCATCGCGTCCTACTTTCTTTTGAGGGTCTAACATGTCGCGCAAGAATTCGTCTGCCTTCTTGTTTCACATCGGCTCGTTTCCGCCACGTCCATAAGCGCTCTCTTGCTGCCTTAGCTGCGTTGTCTGGTGTGATAATAGGTGCAAGGTAACGGCTATCTGGCTGCAACTGATACATGACAGCTTCCATCTGGGTCATTGTCCAAGGCTCGAATAAAAGAGGGGGAGGAACCATTTGCAATTCAGGTACCCACTTGTAGATGAACGTGCCGTCAGGATCATGTTCTTGGGCTTGCTTGATCGGATTATAAATACGGATTGTGTTAGTCCCGGTTACTCCTGCTTGCATTTGGAATTGTGGGTAATGAATTCCGGGCTCAAAGTCGAGAAACAGTTGCGCTAAATGCGTTACACCTACTCGCCAATTCATGTTCATGTGGTGAGTAAGAAAGCTAACCAGCATGGCACGCATGCGAAAGTTAATGTAACCAGTGTGGTGCAAACAGCGCATGCAGGCATCAATCAAAGGTACGCCAGTATGCCCGGATTTCCATGCTGCTAACTTTTCTTCATCGAAAGTACTACTTTGTTTAATCAATGGTTCGTAAGCCCGATTAACGCAGTAAAACTCCATGTCGTATTCCGATTCGAATTTTTGGATGAAGTGACAGTGCCAATGAAGCCGTGAAGACAATGCAATTAAGCTGCGACGAAACCCAGCGACTTGCCAGTGTTTCAAAAGGTATTGATAAACTTCACGCAAGGATATGTTACCCCAAGCGAGATATGGAGAAAGTCGAGTACAGGCTGTGCGTGAGGCTGTGGGACTAGAAATGCTTCGATAGTAATCACGACCTCGACGATGGAAAAAGTCCTCTAGTGTTTTCCAAGCGAGCCGGCTTCCTCCCGTTTGCATTCCTTTGCATTTTGATAGCCAGGATGATGGTGGCGAAAACGAACAGCCGAGAGCTTCTGCATCCAATGAATGCAATAAGTCGGTTTGGAGCTCAATAGGGCTTATTGAGGCTCTCATGACAGAGTCCCAATGTTTGTCCCAACCTTGCCGGTTTATTGCCCCTCTGATTACAGCACCGTGTTCGAATTCAAACCAGTCGATGTTCTGCTCATACAGCCAAGCGGCAACTTGTCGGTCTCGTTCAAAGGTGCAGTTGAGTCCTATTTCTTGGTGAGAAAAAACAGCGTTGATTTGATATTGCGCTTGAATTGATTGGAAACATGCTAAGGCATCGTCAAACAGCACCGTGATTCGATGCCCATACGCTTTGAGCGTTTCATCCATGTCTTGCAGTGATTGCCAAACAAATCGCCAGTGGCGCTCAGAATAGTGTGGGTTGTTCAATAGCAATGGTTCAACAATATACAAAAGCACAGTTGGGTGCTTTGTTGATAATGCTTGAGTTAGTGGTTGATGGTCAGTCAGCCTTAAATCTCGCTTTAACCACACGACATTGATTGTTTGCATCGGAATCCTCTTTGTTTCCGATGTTGTACGCAAGTAAACCGAAGAAATCTCATCCAATGATCGGTTTTATTCTACAAAACGTAGAGGTAACTTTCAGGGAGGTGACACATGGCAATACCATTGAGTAAGTTACAAAAATACTTCTATGTAGACAAATTGGTCATTCATTCGCTTGATCTCGCATTGTACCAGGCATCTGTCGTGATTGATGGAGAAGCGCAATTTATCACTGATGACAACGGTATCTTTTTGAGGGCTCATTCCCTGATCGAGATGCAAAAGAAGTGCAGGAATATCAAAGCAAATAAGCAGGTTTTAGTACATCAAAGTGCTTATGATGAAATGGTGGGGCTACCCGAAGGCAAAAGAGACAATCAACTAGAGGTATTGGTGAGGGATACAAAATTGTATTGAAAGAGTATTGGTGCGTAGTAAAAGCGAGCCACCTTACGGCAGCTCGCTAAATATAAGGAGAGTTGGGCTTAGTCTTGTTTACGCTGCGCTTCTTTTTGCGCGTACTTAGCGGCACGTCGGGCTTCTCTTTGCTTGGCACTTTCACCACCAACATGCTGCTCGCCTCGCTGCTCTGCAAGAACAACTTGTTTTTCACGCTCGCGGAATCGAGCAATTTGTTCTTCTGAGTGTGTGCCGTGACATTTTGGACAGCTCACGCCTTGCTCGAACAATTCTGACTGTTTGTCTTCTTCAGTGATCGGTAGACGACAAGCGTTACATAAATCGTAATCTGCTTTTTCTAGCTGGTGGTTCACGGCAACACGACCGTCAAATACGTAACAATCGCCTTCCCACATGCTCTCTTCTTGAGGAACTTCTTCAAGATATTTAAGAATGCCGCCTTCTAGGTGGTAGACCTCATCAAAGCCCTGTTCTTTCATGTAAGCCGTTGATTTTTCGCAGCGGATACCACCGGTACAGAACATCGCAACTTTCTTGTGTTTTGCCGGGTCCATGTTTTCTTTTACATAGTCTGGGAATTCACGAAAGGTTTCAGTATTTGGGTTTACAGCGCCTTTGAATGTCCCGATCTCGATTTCGTAATCATTACGTGTATCGACAACAAACACTTCAGGATCAGCAATAAGATCGTTCCACTCTTGAGGTTTCACGTAAGTACCCACTACGTGGCGAGGGTCTATACCTTCAACACCTAATGTTACGATCTCTTTTTTCAGTTTCACTTTGGTGCGATTGAATGGCTGGGTCTCAGAATACGACTCTTTGTATACGGTGCCAGTCAAACGAGGTTCGTTGTTTAGCCACTCCAGTAGCGTATCAATACCTGCACGATCAGATGCAACAGTACCGTTGATACCTTCACTTGCCAGTAGTAATGTTCCGCGAATATGGTGTTTTTCCATCAACGCAAGTAATGGCTCGCGTAGCTCTTGATAGTTATTCAGCTCAACAAACTTGTACAGCGCACAAACTACATACTGACTCATGAGGTTTCCTTTAAAAATACAGGTGGTCAACGACCTTAAAATTTTAGCGGCACGAAGTATACCTGACTAAACTAGTCGGAAATACGGACAAATTATACGGATATTATGAGTAGGCGGGGCCTGGCGGTCTTTGATAGGGGTGCATGTCCGCAGGTGAAGCCGCTATGTGTTCAAATTATAAGCATTAATTATAGTGAGTCAGGTAGGTTGGGGCCGATACTTTTGGTTTAAATTTATGTTGTTATTCTGTTTTAGGCCCTTCAAAAAAGTTAGGCGCAAGAAGCACCAAATAATCACCGGAGTCATTGACAAGGAAAGGACATGTCGCAGTTTTATACATGAGGTGGTGAGGGATAAAGGTTTAGGGACAAAGAGTGAATGACTGATCGCCATTGTTCATAAACCGCTATAAACGCCTTTTCACCACATACTGAAAAGGCGTATTTCTAATTTCTGCCGTGCTTATTTCAACGTAGCTGCGGTCTGTTTGCCCATGGCTATGAGCCTATCGAGAATACGTTCACCGTCGGCACGTAAACCGTTGTGCTCGTACTCATTGGTGATCCACGCTTTTGAATTTGGTATTAACGCGAGCGTCTCTCGACTGATATCCATTTCAACAAACATATCATCGGCGTAAACGGCGCAACTGACAGGCACTTTGTTCTGAGCCAGTTGTGTTTGATCGTACAGCGTTGTCCAATCTTCTTTCGCGGCCAATATTTCTGCGGCGTCTTTTAGTGGTTTAAGGTTGACGTATTGGTCGAACATCCACGGGAAGACCATTTCCCCCGTAAAGTAAAATGGCTGGCCAGGTTCATAATTAAACTCTGTTCGGGTTTGGCGAACACGGTGCGCACTCCAATTCGACGCAAAGCCTTGGCAGTAAATCGATTCATGCAAAATGGCGTAGATCGGGTTGGTTTGGAAGTTTTGCTGCGCCAACATATCGTTCAAGAACTCATAGCGAAGTTGTGGTTTGCCGTCCACTTCAATCAACGCGCTTTCTAGCCAATAGTAAGTTGGCAAGAAAGTATCACTCACACCAAAGTTGATGCCGATTTGTTGAAATTGCTCCACCGTGAAGCGTTGACCATTTGGTAGGTACTCTTCGTTTTCCAGCAAGTGATTCGCAATGTTTTGGCAAAGTTGTTGCGCATTGGGAAATTGTTGGAAGAACGCTTGGTTTTTCTCCATGGTGCGTTTGAAGGTGGCTTCATACACATCGTCGGCATGACGCGAGACTGATGGCACGCCACCTGTGATGTAGCTTTGTAGCAAGCTGTCTGGGAACAAAGACAAATAGGTGAGGGAGCAAAAACCACCAAAGCTTTGACCTAAGATCGCCCATTTTTCGACGCCAAATTGCTCACGAATGTATTCTGCGTCGCGCACGATGTTATCCGCTCGGAAGTGGCTCAAGTAGTCTGCTTGTTGCTCTGGCGTGAGGTGAGCAAGCGTCTGGTGATTAATTACGCTGCTGTTGCCCGTACCGCGCTGGTCGAGAAGCAAAACTCGGTACTCTTGCAGGGCGCGTTTTACCCAGCCGTTATTGCCGTTTTGACGCGGAGAGGGAAAGCCAGGTCCGCCCTGAAAGTAAACCAACCAAGGTTTGGTCGATTCTTCATCGCCAACTAGGCAAACCGCACGGGCGAAGACTCTAATGGTGCCTTTGCTTGCGTCTTGGTAATCCAGAGGAACGGTAAAACTGTGGGGAGTGTAATGCAATCCTGCGTCGATAAATGATTGAGCGTTCATTGTTATCTTTATTTCCGTATTGAGGGGGTAGCGCTACTTTACTGCGAATGGCGCGAAGAACCAACGCTATTTCCCAATTGCCTCTTCAGTTCTATACCTTGATCAAATCAATGTAAGTTCAAGAAAATGAAACGATTAGCGACTGGTGCAACTGGTTGAGTGAGCTATGCTCAATAGAGTGAGGACAAAGTGAGAGCATGGAGGAAGTCGGATGAAAGTGTCACTGGCTCGATGGATTATTGTGACTTGTTTAATAAGCGTACCTACTTTTGCCGTTGTTACGCCCAACCCACCTCAATTAAAGGCGAAAGGTTACGTATTAATGGACTTTCAATCCGGTGCCATTATTGCCGAGCATAACGGGCGAGCAGGCCTTGCTCCGGCGAGTTTAACCAAGTTGATGACCGCTTATGTAGTTGGGCAAGAAATCAAAGCGGGGCGTTTGAATTGGGATGATGTTGTCACCGTGAGCGAAAACGCGTGGTCGGCCAAGTTTCCCGGATCTTCTAAAATGTTCATCAAACCGAAAGATGAAATTAGTGTTGCGAACTTAATGCGCGGCGTGATCATCCAATCAGGAAATGACGCGTGCGTTGCACTGGCTGAGCACGTTGCAGGCAGTGAACGCGGCTTTGTCGCCTTGATGAATGGTTGGGCGGAGAAATTAGGACTGCAAGACACCTATTTTGTGAACTCCCATGGTCTTGATAGTGATGGCATCCAAACCTCACCAACCGATATGGCAAAACTCATGCAGTCGATCATCAGCGATGTTCCTGATGTGTATGCGCTATACAGCGAGAAAGTCTTCAAGTGGAACGACATTACGCAGTACAACCGCAATAAGTTGTTATGGGACAATTCCATTGATGTCGACGGGGGCAAAACCGGCTACACCAGCAATGCCGGATACAGCTTGGTGAGCTCGGCCAAAGAAGGAAGAATGCGCCTTATCTCGGTGGTGATGGGTACGCCAAGTAAACAGGCTCGGATCAGCCAATCGAAGAATCTACTCAGCTATGGTTTTCGTTTTTATGACACCAAGCAAGTTGCTAAGCAAGGCCAAGTTGAGTCTAAAGTTCGCGTTTGGAAGGGAAATACCAATAAAGTTGAGGCGATCTTTGCTAAAGATGCCTATCTCACTCTGCCTCGTTCAATGACGGCTGGGCTTGATAAGAGTGTGGTGCTAAATGAACCGTTGATTGCGCCGATCGCGCAAGGAGACGAGATTGGTAAGATCGTTTGGAAAAGCGATGACAGTACCGTGGCGAGTTATCCCTTGGTCAGCAGCCAAGCGGTAGAAGAGGGCTCGTGGTTCGGTCAGCTTTGGGACAGTCTGGTGCTGTGGGTGAAATCGTTCTTTAACTAGAATAAAAACGAGCAGAAGTGTCTTTCTGCATTTTTTTGTTGATGGCCGCCCAGCTAAACGCTGGGCGGTGTTTTATTTAACGGTTTATTCCGACAAGGTGATGATTGGTAAATCGTCCCAAATCTTACTTTCATCCGATGCGCCACCGGAGAAGTTCCAAGGGCCTTTGTCTTGTTCTAGCGGACGGTAAGTTGCCGAAAGGCCGTCTAAGTCCCAAGTCGTGACATAGAATCGGATTCCATCGAGCGACTCTGGGCGGCCTAATGCATCGCTAGCAAAGTCCATAGAAATGGTGTTGTTGGCTTTGTCTACTGTCACTGTTGGTGCTGGAGTTACGGCTTCTCCCCATGTCGTCGCATTTGCTCCTTTGGTGCTGTAAATCGAGCTTTGCCAGCCAAAAACAACCGCATTGCGACTCCAGGTTCCGTTTGGCATAGAAGCGTTGATCTTCGGTAGCTCAGACAAGTTGGTTGCGGCTTCTTCCGGTAAATCAATAAAGATGGTGAAACCCACGTGGTCGAAGCCGTTTGGTGGCAACCAAGTGTCGGTGATTTTGTCCATAGTGAAGGTCAAACGTACGTTACTGCCAACGGTAAACACTTCTGCTTTGTTGATCGCGAGTTGGCTGTTGTCTTTGTCGAACGTTGGATCGGTTGGTAATGAGTAGTTGCCATTAGGGCCGCCCACGCCGTCTTGTGCATCGCCCGCATCATCAATGGTGTTGTCCGGCGTGTTTGACCAGCTTAGGTTGGAGACAAAATTCACGTCCTCGATGCCTGCTTTTTTCTCGGTGGAATAAATCGCGAAGCGGTGCTGTTGCTCGCCAATCGCAAAATGACGAGTCGACAGCGTGACACTAAACTGACCATCAGCACCTACAGTAATGGTTTGCGCTGTTTCCAAGTTACCATCGACGACGAGGTTCAACTTCTCGTTGGCGTTCGCACTACCCGCGATAACAATATCACCAGTGATGGTTTGCCCTTCCCAATCCTGTGCCAGTTGGATTTTGAGGTCTGGGGTATCTACAGATTGATTGCTGCTTGTTTTTGAGTAAATCACTGCTGACTTGGATGGCAACTCAAGGGTTACGTTACCATTTTCATCTGCGACTAATTGCTCTGGAGCGTCTGCCCAGTTCGACATGATTTGTTGCTGGAAAACGGTGCCGTCCGCTTGCTCTACATCGAGTTGGTTCATCAACATTGGGGAATTCGATGTGTTCATTACCACTAAGACTTCGTCGTTATCCAAAGTGCGGGTAAAGGCGAACACACCGGCGCCAGCTTTATCGCTGCCAATGACTTTCATTTCGCCGCGTGTCATGACTTTGTTTTCGGTACGTAACTTAGCAAGCTCTTGGATGAACAAGTACATCTCGCTGTTTTGGTCGAATGAATCTACGTAGTCGCCGTCTTCACGGTAACCGCCAGCAAACATCGCATCGCGCGCTGCTGGCATCGCTTGCTCTGTACCTTGGTAAATCACAGGAATACCGGGTACGCTCATCATGGTGATCAGAGCTTGCTTCATATCGTTGACACTGCCTTGCGATAGAAAACGTGGCATATCGTGGTTATCAATGAAGTTCGGCATGATGTATGGATTTGGGAACATCTCCATCATTTTCTCAAGACGGAAGCGTAAGTAATCGGTCGGTTGCCCTGATGCAAATACGCGCGTCATGGTCGCTTGCAATGGGAAGTTCAGTACCGAGGTTAGCTGTTTCGGCGAGCCACTTTCACCGATGTAAGTCAGCATCTTCTCTTCGCCTTCGGTGTGGTAAGGCGTCGATGTTTCGAATACTTCACCAAAAGTGAGGAAGTTGTCACGACCGGTATCAACCGCTTGCGTCATCACACCATCGTCGGCGTGTAGGAAGTCATTCCAGAAATCGTGTTCAACAAACTTCACCGTATCGATACGGAATCCGTCGACGCCGACTTCGCGAATCCATTTTCGGTAGCTCTCTTTTAAGTAAGCGCGCACTTCGGGATCGGACGTATTAAGGTCATCCAAATCAGAGAGTTGCCAGGTTTTTTCTTGTACCGGATCGTTGTGGTCGGTGATGGTTGGCGTCCAGTGGTAGCTGCCTGTGCCGTCTGTTTTACACTCGTTCATGTTGAGCGGGTATGGCAGTTCTTGCCCGGCGTGTAGCGCATTTTCAATCAAACGGAAGCCTTGGCAAGGTAGGCTTGGATCATAACTGTAAGGATCATCGTAGGTGAAGAAGTTGCCTACATGGTTGGTCACGATGTCCTGAATTAAGAACATGTTACGCGCATGCACTTCGCGTGCTAACGCTTGGTAGCTTTCCATGTCGCCAAAGTGTTCATCCACTTTTTGGAAATCGCGCGCCCAGTACCCGTGGTAGCCGCCGTAGTTTTGCTCTGCATCCCACCATTGGTTAGCAACTGGCGGAGTAATCCAGATCGATGTGGCACCGAGATCTTCGATGTAGCTTAACTTATCACTCACGCCAACGAGGTCGCCGCCGCTGAATTTTTTATCCGACGTCGGATCGAATTCGTTTTGCCCTTGATCATTGAGAGCGCTGTCGCCGTCGTTAAAACGGTCGATCATCAGGAAGTAAATGATTTGATCTTGCCAATCAGGAGATGCCACGTGGCTGCCTGTATCGATTGGTGTGGTTTCGTCGCTTCCACAGCCAGAGAGAGCAAGAGCGATCGCTAAAGGAAGTATTTTTATTTTATTCATTGGGTTAGGTAGAGTTTCAAACACAGTTTCTGCCTCCGTTATGCAGTAATGCAGAAACGATAAAGCAAAGGTTTGAAATTGAGAGTGTCATTTCACGCCAAAAAAGACGTGAAATGATGTCACGAAGAGACGATTTTGATCTGACCGACAGTTTTAATTGAGCGGTTGCACAATAGGATATTGTATCGGGTAATGCTCTTTCGCGAGCTCGTTGCCGGATTCATCATAAAGGCGGAAACGGCACTGCTTTGTAGTTTGAGTGAGCGATAATTGCAGCACCCAACAAGCATAATGTAGCGAGTGTTTGGTTAAGCGCATTGCGTGAGGTGTGGGGTCATCATCGGCGTAACAGTCAATCCTCGCAACGTTTTCAAGTCGGCATGCCAGTTCGATAAAGAGCGTATATTGCGCCCCAATGTTAATAAGTTGCCGAGTCGGGACAATATATTCCGTTGCGCCAATTAAAAGCCCCTTAGAAACTACATAATCACGCTGGTGGTTATTCTCAATGTAACGCTCCCCATCGACTTCGTAACACAGGCGAAAGGTAAGGGGATGCGCCACCGGAAGTTCGGTCGTTGCCCAGAGTTCGGTGCCATGACTTAAAAAACGCTCGAAGAAGGCGGGGTAGCGCCGCCATGCGCCATCACGGTCACGGCATTCTACCGAGACCACTTTTTCAAACGCAATATTGTCCACTTCCATCCAGATTTTGCCGACAGGTTGGTCGATGTGGTTATCGTCGAAGGTATTGGCTTTGGCGTAGTACAAGCGGATCGGTTGCTGATTTAGCTGAGTTCGGTTATCCAAACATTGTTGGCGATACTGCATGGGTGAAAACGGATACCAACGACGAAAAGTGCGGTGAAAGTTCGATGGTTCTTCGTAACCAAGTTGATAGGCGATTTGCTGCGTTGTGAGTTGGGTGTCGGCAAGCAAAGTGAGTGCTTGCTTTCTTTTCGCGAAATCAACGCATTGAGAGTAGCTCATTTGCTTCTCTTGCAGTCGACGTTGCAAGGTGCGTTTGGAGACGCCCAGTTGCCTTGCCGCTTGCTCTAACTTGAGCGCGTAATTGCTGTTTTTGATGAACAAGGCGTTCAAAACACTCAGTAATTCTGGTTGCTCAATTGGCTGGTGAGAAAGCAGCAAATAAACATGTTTCACCAGGTCAAACACGCTTGAACTCGTTTTAGAATCTCGCGTTTCCCCTAGAAAAATATCGGCCGCGAGTGGATTGCTGGCTTGAATTTGTACCTGTATTGATTCGCTTAGCTCAAGCATTTCCAATTGCATTTTGAGCAAGCCAAACACCGACTCCGCCCAATTTGGCATATCGCCCGTTCTACATTCGACTTGCAGATGGATTTGGGCATCACCATGCTGCAATGTGACGTACAAACGGCGGTCGAATAATGAGACACTTTTACTCCACCAAAGCAGCCCTTCTTGGAGGTTAGGCGCTTCTTTCAACATCATGCATTGCAAGGCCACCAACTTCTCAATGTGCCAATATTCGCCGGCAATTCGAAGGTGATTGTGACCGAGCTTTTTGCACAGAAAGGATGTAATAACGTTATCTTGAGGCAGCATGAGTTGAGTTTGGTTGCGAGCAAACATGCATTATTGCCGAAAAGATGAAGAAGTTCAGTGAGAACGCTCAAAGCCTTTCTTATCGTTTTATTTTCAAATTTATTTTGAAAATGTTTTTAATCGAAATCGGTTTTTCCCTTTATCTCATGAGGTTATGCTGTTACTCAGCTTAAACTCATTAATTGGAGAGCCTCATGGATATCGTACAAGCTGCAAAATCTCGTTACTCAACGAAAGTGTTTGACCCAACGCGCAAGCTATCTCAAGAAAAAATCGATGCAGTTAAAGAGCTGATTCGTTTTAGTCCATCGAGTGTGAACTCCCAGCCTTGGCATTTCATTCTGGCAAGCACAGAAGAAGGCAAACAGCGCATCGCTAAAGCGGCGCAAGAGAATTACGCGTTTAACGCGGCGAAGATTCTCAACGCATCTCACGTATTGGTGTTTTGTGCAAAAACAGGCATCGATAACGACTACATTGAAGCGCTAATGGTGCAAGAAGAAAAAGATGGTCGATTCCCAACTGAAGAAGCGAAAGCGGCTGTGCGCGGTGGTCGTAGCTACTTTGTGAACATGCACCGTTTTGATCTGAAAGATGCAAACCATTGGATGGAGAAACAAGTTTACCTCAACGTGGGTACGTTGCTGTTGGGTGCTTCGACGCTAGAAATTGATGCAGTACCAATTGAAGGGTTTGATCCAAAAGTGCTGGATGAAGAATTTGGCTTGCGTAAAAAAGGTTATACCAGTGTTGTGATCGTGCCGCTTGGCTACCACGCGGAAGATGACTTCAACGCGAAAACGCCAAAGTCTCGCTGGGACGCAGAAACCGTATTCACCGAGATCTAATTCGAGCTTACTTACAGGTGACGTAGAACCCCGTAATCAATATATAAATCGCAAAAGAGTGATAAAACGATGATCCACTTAGTCGCAGAAGTGAAAGCCTATCCAGATAGTAAGGATCAGGTGGTGAATTTGCTTGCTGGTTTACTAGAGCCAACTCGTAAAGAAGAAGGCTGTTGCCAATACGAGTTGTATCTCGACGAAAAAGTTGATGGCCTATTTATGTTCCAAGAAATCTGGGCGTCGCAAGAGGCCTTGGATAAGCATTTGCAAAGCCCGCATATGGCGACGTTTCTTGAAACATTGGAAGAGAATGATTGGGTTGAATATACCCAGATTCGTCCTCTTCGATTTATCGCCTAATGACAGAAGGTTGCCAGCACGTTGGCGCGTTGCTGGCAGCATTTTTGTTGGATAAAGTCGCGGAAAGTCCGAATCGTTGGCGTCAATAATCGACGATCGGCACATACCATGTAGAGCGGCACTGGGCCGCAATCCCATTCTGGTAACACTCGCACCAATCTTCCCTCGATTAAGTCTCGGCTAATGTCCATCAATGATTTATTCGCAATGCCTTTGCCTTTGATCGCTAACCGGTGTGGCAAGTCACTATCGTTGCTCAACAAGTTACCGCTGGCCACGATTTGTTCTTTCTCGCTGCCACGAGTGAGCGTCCATTTGTTGTAGACCGAATCCGCGACCATGTAGCACAAGCAGTTGTGTTGCGTTAAATCGGCAGGAGAGGCGAGTTCTGGATGTGTAGCTACGTACTCTGGCGATGCACATAATATCCGTTCGTTTGACCCACACAATGCCAATACGACCAGATTGGAGTCGGCCGGTTCGCCGTAGCGAATCGCAATATCGACAGGCTTTGTGTACATATCCGTCAAGCTATCGGACAGCTCTAGTTTGATGGAAACATTTGGGTAGAGATCGATGAACTCATCCACCCAATCGAGCAACATATTGCGACCAAAATCGGAGGGTGCAGTAATGTGCAGCTGACCAGACAACTCCCCGCGCGCACTTGAGATCTGATCCAACCCCTCTTGCAATGTTGCCAACGCTTGCGTGGTTTTGTCTAAAAACAGTTCGCCCTCTGAGGTTAAACGCAGGCTTCGGGTGGAACGCACAAACAACGGGAAACCGATTTGCCCTTCAAGACGCTTAATCGATGCGCTAATGGCGGCAGGTGTCATGTCCATACTGTTAGCGGCTTTTGAAAAGCTGCCTTGGCGCGCGGTTTCGACAAAAATATTGAGGTCGTTGAGGGCTTTCATAATGAAAAGGGCTTTTAAGAAGTTTGGGCTACTATAGGGGAGAGTCGTAGGCCAATTCAAGGTTAAAACATTAGGTTGCACGGCGAGTTTGAGTTAGATTAGCGCGCAACTTCACTTTACCGGATCAATAGCATGAGCCAACAGCAGCCGAATAACCCACTTCACGGGTTGAGTTTAGAGAAAATCGTCACCCGACTAGTTGAACACTTTGGTTGGAATGGCATGTATGAGCGCGTTCGTGTGAACTGTTTCAAGAAAGATCCTTCAATCAAATCGTCGCTGAAGTTCCTGCGCAAAACGCAATGGGCGCGGGACAAAGTCGAAGCGCTGTACATCGAGACGTTCTGCTAACCGCTCTATGGTCTGCAGCAAGCGGTAAGTAGATTCTTAGTCTCGCTTTGGCTCGCTAGAATGACGCAGCTTTTCTTATCGCGTAGGTTGGAAGAGTCGCTCCACTGATACGTCCAAAGTGATTTTCCGGATGGTCACTTAGGCTTATCTGGAATCGCTTTTTTAGATGGTTTTGTAGAGGTCAGAGCCAAACTCGAACTGTTATTCTGAACCGAGAGGAACGAGCGTGATTCAGAATTTACCCTCAGATTGTATTGAGTTTATTCATGGCTCTATGGTCTGTAGCAAGCGGCAAGTAGATTCTTAGTCTCACTTTGGCTCGCTAGAATGACGCAGCTTTTCTTATCGCGTAGGCTAGAAGAGTCGCTCTACTGATGCGTCTAAAGCGAGATTCCGGATGGTCACATAGGTTTATCTGGAATCGCTTTTTTAGATGGTTTTGTAGAGCTCAGAGCCAAACTCGAACTGTTATTCTGAACCGAGAGGAACGAGCGTGATTCAGAATCTACTCTCAGATTGTATTGAGTTTATTCATGGCTTTATGGTCTGCAGCAAGCGGTAAGGTAGATTCTTAGTCTCGCTATGGCTCGCTAGAATGACGCAGCTTTTCTTATCGCGTAGGCTGGAAGAGTCGCGCTGCTGATGCGTCTCAAGCGAGATTTCGGATGGTCACTTAGGCTTGTCTGGAATCGCTTTTTTAGATGGTTTTGTAGAGCTCAGAGCCAAACTCGAACTGTTATTCTGAACCGAGAGGAACGAGCGTGATTCAGAATTTACCCTCAGATTGTATTGAGTTTATTCATGGTTCTATGGTCTGCAGCAAGCGGCAAGTAGATTCTTAGTCTCACTTTGGCTCGCTAGAATGACGCAGCTTTTCTTATCGCGTAGGCTGAAAGAGTAGCTCTACTGTTACGTCTAAAGCGAAATTCCGTATGGTCACATAGGTTCTTCTGGAATCGCTTTTTAGATGGTTTTGTAGAGATCAGAGCCAAACTCGAACCGTCATTCTGAACCGCGAGGAACGAGCGTGATTCAGAATCTACTCTCAGATTGTATTGAGTTTATTCATGGCTTTATGGTCTGCAGCAAGCGGTAAGTAGATTCTTAGTCTCGCTATGGCTCGCTAGAATGACGCAGCTTTTCTTATCGCGTAGGCTGGAAGAGTCGCTCTGCTGATGCGTCTAAAACGAAATTCCGGATGGTCACTTAGGCTTGTCTAGAATCGCTTTTTTAGATGGTTTTGTAGAGGTCAGAGCCAAACTCGAACTGTTATTTTGAACCGAGAGGAACGAGCGTGATTCAGAATTTACCCTCAGATTGTATTGAGTTTATTCATGGTTCTATGTTCTGCAGCAAGCGGCAAGTAGATTCTTAGTCTCGCTAGAATGACGCAGCTTTTCTTATCGCGTAGGCTGGAAGAGTCGCGCTGCTGTTACGTTTAGCGAGGTTTCGAATGATTCACTTAGGCTCATTAGAATGACGCTAGTTTTCTTATTGCGTAAGTTGGAATGGTACCTCAGCATCATTCCCGATAGCGATGAAGAAGCGCTGTCGGGAACCTCGCCTTTAATCTCTCGTTTATTGTTACTCCAAATGATGCGTACTACCCACGGTTCCTTCCAAGTCTAAAATCGACTGGCGAACGTGATCTGGAATCGAAGCTTTAACGTTGTTCTTAAAATCAAACATCACACCAGTGGCGGTCGCGATGGTCGCAATTTTACCCCACTTCTTACTCAGCACTTGGTACTCCATCGTGATGCGATCTTCTTGCATGTCGATTACGCGAGAACCGACTAATAGCGTGTCTGGGTAAGTAACAGGCAATTTGTAGCGGCATTGAGTCTCGCTCAGTACAGGTCCAATTTGCGAGGTCTGCAGGTCGACCAGCAGGTTAATTTTGTTGAAGTAATCTAAACGTGCGGTCTCAAAGTAGCGAAAATAGACCACGTTATTAACGTGTTGCAGAGCATCCATTTCACCCCATGCGACTTTTATCTCTGTGATAACGGGAAAGTCCTTTAACAGTGTGTCCATTTTTATTGCTCCTTTTTCATCTGCTTTGCCACAAATTGCGACGCGACTTATCACTTTGAGCATTTATTCTAGATGTAATCATTTAATATGTAATAAAATTGTTTTTAAAATGTGAAATGAAATGGTGGTTTGATTATGTAAACTAGAAACTTTACATAATTGAGTTGAAGGCGTAAGTTTAACTAAGAGTAACCAGATAGGAGGTGTCTCATGATTGAACTCAAAGGTTTCAACCTCGCAAGAGTTGAGAAACGCATCGATTGGACAGGTGAGCTGTTCAGTTTGAGAATATCTGGCGCGCCTCTTTCCTTTAAAGCTGGCCAATTCACCAAGCTTGCTTTGCTTGATGATGAAGGTAAGCCGATCAGCCGCGCTTACTCTGTGGTTAATGCGCCAAGCGAGCAATTCGATTGGTTGGAGTTTCTAATAGTAGCCGACCCTCAAGGACAACTTTCTCCACGGCTCCAAAAGCTTAAATCTGGTGATAGCATTTATGTCGGTGCCACCGCACATGGCGATTTAATCCATGATTCTATTCCTAAACAGGCTCATGACCTGTGGCTGCTATCTACAGGTACGGGGATTGGACCGTTTTTGTCGCTGCTGGATGATATAAACTTACCGCCTCACAATGAGCGCATTGTGCTGGTTCATGCCGTTCGTTTCGAAAAAGATCTGGTTTATAAATACCTAATTGAACAGCTTCAGCAACGATATGAAGGCAGATTAAAGTATATACCGATAGTTAGCAGGGAAGTGGTTGATGGTAAATTACAAGGCCGAATTCCTGAACTCATCGAATCGGGTTTACTGTCCAACGCCGCTGATGCGCCATTCTCAGCTCAGCGTAGCTTTGTCATGATGTGTGGGAATCCACAAATGATCAAAGATACCGTGCCCGTTTTACAAGAGCTAGGCTTGGAAAAGTATCGCCATCAAACTGGGGGAAATATCATTTACGAACGTTACTGGTAGCGTTTTGTTAAATTGATACGGTTATGCTCAAGATGTAATGATTACTTTTGAGATACGATCGCGATTTAGTATGTTCTTAGTTGAATATTATGTTGGCAATACCTAAACTGCGCTCACCATTGCGCGTCTGTACACTCAGTCATTCTCGCTTAACCAATTACATTGAGGTGACTGAAGTCCATGTATGCTTTTATCGCGAGCAAGCAACAGAGAATCATTGCTGGTTTTATCGACCTGCTCTTTGCGATGGTGGTCGTGTTAATCATCGCATTGAGTATTAACTCTTTTCTTAACGACTTTCAGCTCTCTTTAGCAGATAACCTCACGCTTGTTCGTGAAACTCAGGCGTTTTACTTGCTTTCTTTACCAACGGTTTTAATGATCAACTGGAATGCATTGAGTCATGGGCAAACCATTGGTATGCGCATGATTGGTATTAAAGTTGTAATGAAAAATGATAGTAAGGCAACGAAAGTTACAGCAGGGTTAAGGCTTGTTATTAGCTACTTGCTGGAGATGCTCATTCCGGGGATCCCGTTGGTAAATTTGGCATTGTTGTTCTTTCATCCGGAGCGACGATTGTTGCATGACTTGATCGCCAATACTAAAGTTGTCCAAGCTTCCTAATTTTTGATCAAAAAAGCCACGTGAAGTGGCTTTTATAATATCGATAAAGTTAACCAGATTTACTGTTGATTAACATATTTCTTAAAGCGAGCTTTGGTTTCTGCGTCTGCTTTTTGGTACCAGAAGTGCAGCATCTCTTCAGCTGTCGAATCCGCTTTAACCGCAGTTGCTCTCACTTGCTTCATATCCGCAGGAACCTTTGCAGGAAGCGTGACTGGCTGCATGGTTGCTGCGCCAGCAAAAGCCACGGCTGCTGCACCGCCAGCTTGGTTATAATCTTCGATTTCACGTACGTAATCACGACCGATTTGCATACCCGGTTTGAGCAACTTGTCCTGGTCAACCGCGATTGCGTTGCCAGAATCATCAACCAGTTTCCAATCTAAGTCTTTGATCTTCTCTTCCGCATCACGTAGGTTGCGGTATTCTGGCATTTGTAGAGTGAGTTCGGCATTGGTCGCGTCAAATCGTGTAACGATAACATCGCTTTCAACACTTAAACGGTCATTACCTTGGTTGAAGTAAGGGGCGAAACGAAATACGACTTGGTTAAGGCCATCAGGTAACGTCAGTGTTCTTTCAGAGGCGAAAAAACCACCCGAAAGATCTGCTTTTTCACCGTTAGCCGCTAATACTGAAACGTTGTCAGGAACACTCACGGTTACATCTGCGAATGCCATGCCACTCATTGCGAGAGCAAGCGCACAAGTTAAAGGCTTGATCAATTTCATTGTTTTTATCCTAAGCAAATTAGTGGTCATCGAGAGTGCATCGTTCATTGCCCGATTGCAACTCCCAAGTGTAATAAGTATGAAAATTTAACAAGAACGTCATTTTTATCGCATTTATTACGACGAAACTGTGATCCAAATAGAATCAAACCGCTGAAATTCAGCGGTTTGATATTATAAGTTATAGATTAAATTTCTTTCTAACTTATTGATTTATTATATGCCTGCACCATGTCCAGATTCTGATTGGTCATCAGAAGCGTCTTGTTGTTCTGCCATTTCTTCTTGCTGTTGTGCTTTCTCAATGCTCAACCACCAAACAAATAACTCATACCAAATTGCTAGGATAACGGCACCTAAGAACAGACCAACGATGCCGTAGAAAAGCATACCACCGATGGCACCGAGCAGAATCACAGGCATTGGCACGTCGACGCCACGTCCCATCAACATTGGTTTGAACAGGTTTTCAGAAAGAGCCGCAACTACGACCCAAACAGTAAACATGGTTGCTGTTGAGGTGTCTTGGGTCATGTACATGAAGCCAATCACAGGTAGCACAGCGAGCAACGCCGGGAGCTGAGCGATACATAAGATCATTAGAAGCAGTGTGAGTAAACCTGCTGCCGGAACGCCAAATACGAAGAAACCAGCACCGATCAACAGTGCTTGAATCGCCGCTACACCGACTACGCCAAGCAGTACGCTTTTAATTGTCGCTGCGATAAGCGTGGTCCAGCTTTTTGCGTTTTCACCTGCGGTTCGAATCGCGATGGTTCTTAAGCCTGATGCCGCAGATTCAGAGTACGTCATGAAACCTGCTGCAATCGCAAGTGACAAGATTGAAAGCAGTAAACTTCCCAATACGCCCCCCAGTGTACCCAGTAAAGATGTGAGTCCTGCCTTTATTTGTGGCATAAAGGTTTGAATCGCTTGCTCAAGATTAGTAGCGAATAGGGTCCACACTTCGTAGAGCTTATCACCCACGATAGGCCAATCCGCTACGGAAGCTTTTGGCCCTGGTATTTTCACTTGTCCATTTTGTAGTACTTCAAGCGCGTGCGTTGCACCATCCACAATGGAGCCTGATACCATAACAAGTGGCGTGACAAGGAGGGCAATACCAAGTAAAGCAATGGTTGTGGCTGCCAAGCCTCTACGACCACCATATACACGCTGCAATTTTTGGGTAAGCGGCATTAAAGCGACGGCTATAATAGCGCCCCAAATAACCGGAAGGATGAAGGGTTTGATGATGTCGTACGTAAACATCAGCAAGACAAAGATCAAGCCAATGCGTATTGCCGATTCCACCATATTACTGATGAAAAGCTTACTGTCGATTTTTACCGATTGTTTATCCATTTTTGTTTACCTGATGATCAATGTTAGAACTGACGAGACTTGAAACAACAATCGCCATATAAAAAACACCTGTGATGGCCTCTAAATACACCACGACTTGAGCCAGTGGTGTTAGAGGACTAATGTCGCCATAACCGAGCGTGGTTAAGGTAACGAAACTGAAATACGCTGCATTGGAGAAGTTCTGCCCCCAAGAAATCGCTTCCATACCGGTAAAGGCTTCAGGCGAAAACTCAAGCAGAATGAGGTAGGCAATCGCCCACATCAGACCAAGCAGCAAGAAAAGCGCGACCGAGCCAATGACTTTGTTGCTGTTGACATGGCCGGTGAAAAGAATCTGTCTTGCGATGGATTTAAAAGTGCCGAAAAAGAACGCAAAGGTGAGGGCAAGCATCACCACATTCATCTCTCTGATGTCGAAAACGGTCTTGATCACAATCACAAGAACCCAAATACCAAACAGGCTGTAGAGGAAACGAGACCAGGTTTTGTCAAAGCGAAGGCTCGCAAAACAGACGATAAACGTCAGAACCGTGAAAGCCTGAAGTATGTGTTCAATCGTCCCTTCACCTACGACTTGTGCCATCGCACTCCCTAGCAACAAAATCACTAGTGCTAAGGTTAGATAGAAGAAGTTGTTTTCTTCATTAATATTTTTGAGGTTTTTACCAATGACCATGGCTCTTCTCACTTAGTTATTGTTCACTTTCTGCGGATGACTCTTTCATCACCATGATGGACGCAGAAAGCCCGAATCGAAGATCAACATCTTCAGGAAGTTCTTGTAGGGAGATTCGCACCGGAATACGTTGTGCTAAGCGAATCCACTGAAAAACAGGGTTTACGTTTGGAAGAAGGTTGTAGCCGACCGTGCCGTCTTTGGGCGCAATACCCCAACCAATCGAGTCAACCGTCGCATCAATTGGCGTGTCTGGGTGAGACATCAAAGTGACACGCGCTTGGCTGCCAGGTTCGATTTGCGCAAGTTGGTTTTCACGGAAGAAACCAAATACCCAAAAGCTGTTTTTGTCGATCAGTGCGAGCAGTGGTTGGTTTGCGACCGCTTGCGTACCGTTTCTAATATCGAGGTTAGATACAAAACCATCGACGGTCGCATAAACTTTGGTAAAGCTGAGATTAAGGCGTGCTGATTTTAGTTGCTCTTCTGCAGATTTGATTTGCAGTAGCGACTCTTCGTAAGCGATTTCACGACGAATCAGATCCTTGTGAGAAACCGCGCCACGGTCTTTGGCACGAATGTCTTTTAAGCGGTCATATTCGATTTTTTTACCGCGAGAGCTAACAATGGAGCGCTCCAGTGCTACTTCGGCTTGAGATAACGCAACCTGGTAAGTCGCAGGGTCGATTTCAAACAGTAAATCCCCCGTTTTTACTTCTTGGTTGTCTTGCACCGCGACATTTACAATTGGGCCTGATACGCGAGGAGCCACTTTGATGACGTTAGCACGCACTTGCCCATCTCGTGTCCATGGGTTATTAAAGTATTCCTCAAACTTTTGATAGCCGAGCCAAGCTGCGCCACCAAGAATGACAAGATTGAGTGCGATTACTAATAGTTTTTTCATCTTGTTTGGCACCTAAAATTGAATATAAAAGCTGTCGATGGCCACCACATAACCGACCATGATGGCAATAAACGTCAGAGACGGAAAAGCGATGAAGCGAGACAAACGTGTCTTGTTCAATATCATCACCGTTATCCACGTGGCCGTGACGGCGAGAAAGAGCACGAGTAGCGTAGGAGAAAAGTAAACGTCTCCCCAAGAGAGTTCATGAGGCATTACCGATCCTCCGTTTTGTTTTCATCACTGGTCTCAGCCGGAGTTTCGAGTCGCAAAGGCGGCAATACGCGGTTTTCTTCATTTAAATAACCATCCCAGTCAGTTCGTTCTGTCATTTGCTTGGCAATAGATTCACTGATGAAAGGCTTGCCTGTTTGGGTTTGCCAGCCTCCACCGAGGGCTTTGTAGAGCGCGACAACTTGGTTCGCAACATTACCTTTGATCGTTGCGTAGCTGTCTTCTGCGCGGGTCATTTTTTCTACCGAGTTAAGCAGACGTTCGAATGAAATTTGTCCGTTTTCGTACTGTGTCATGGATATGTTGAACGCACGAATGGAAGAGTTGACCGATTGCAAGCGTAAATCTTTTTGCTGCAAATACAGGTCATATGCTTCGATTGCATTGGTGACTTCATTAACGGCTTGCAGTACCTTTTTGTTGTAGTTCGTCAGCGTTTCTTGGAAGCGAGCATCTTCGAAACGAATGTTATTTTTCACGCGTCCGTATTGGAAAATGTTCCAACTGAACGTTGGGCCAACCACCATGGTGAGCGAATCGCTAAAACTGAAACTGCTGCCATCGGGAACCGTACTGTCGATACCGATGGAACCGAACAACGAAAAGCTTGGGTACAGAGCGGTTTCTGCCACGCCAATCTGCGCACTTTGCGCGCGAGCTTGCATCTCAGAGACTTGCAAATCCGGACGTCGCATCACTAAGTTAGCATCCACTTGCGTATCCAAAAGCGGTGGACGTGGCACAATGGAACGCTCGTCGGTGCCCGATAGCGCCGATTTTCTGCCCGTCGATTTGAACTGGGCTTCGTACTCAGCGATTTGCTTGTGCATCCCATCCGACTGTAGCAGTCGATCTACTTCTTCTGGTAACAGACCCAGTAGCAAAGCCAACACAGTACGTGATTGCTTCATTGCCACTTCGAGGCTCGGTAACGCTGCTTTGGTGGTGTAGAGTTGGTTTTTAGCTTGTTGAACGTCCAATTCTGTAACGTTGCCAGAGTCGAACTGCACCTGAGTAATACGTACGACACGCTCTTGAATCTCGATATTGCGGCGAGACAGCAAAATACGTTCTTGGAATGTGCGATAGTTGATGTAATTGCGCGCCACTTCGGCGGTTATGGTGACCATGATGTCGTGATACGATGCGATGGATGCGTAGTAACCCGCTTCTGCCGACTCAATACCGCGAGCATACTTGCCCCAAACATCCATTTCCCAAGCAGCATCAAACGACAAAGTGGCGTTATTCACGCCCTGATCATTTACGTAGGCACGCGCTAGGTTTCCTGACACGGTTTGAACTTGTGGGTATTGCAAGCCAGTCGAAATACCAAGCAATGAACGTGCTTGGACAATTCGTAGCCCTGCGGCTTCTAAATCGAGGTTTTGTTTGCTCGCCAACTCAACCAGCTGATTAAGAGTTGAGTCATTAAATTGCTGCCACCATTGTTGTAGCTGTTGCTCTGATTGCTGCGTATCTTTGGCTGCTTTTTGCACCGACCAGTCACTTGGCAGTGGCGCCTGCTTTGGATGAACATAATCTGGTCCTACCGTGGTACACGCACTGAGTCCGAGCAAAGAAAGTATGGCGAGGCTTGGTTTGGTTAGTTTTGGAAGCATCATATCCCCACCTTTAAAAACGCTTCTGTTGTAAGTTCACCCAATCGATATCCTCGTAGGTTTGCTTGCAATGCTTGATTGCTTCGAACACGTTCCGTTTTAAATTCAGCAAGATATAAAAACCGGCTATCTCTGAATAAGCGTAGTCAGATAAATCCAACTCACTAAAAAAATCTTCCAGTTTATCTTCGAATGTTTGGTAATCCTGACTGTATTGGTCGAATACGGAGTCGAGTTCTTGTGTTGCTTGATGGCTGGCTAAAGCGCCTGCCATCAAAGGAATGATGGAATCGCGGTGTTGTTGACGAAGCTGAGTAATCAGCGGATTGGCCATCAACTTTTTCTCGGCGGCCATTAAGATGTTGATGTGATTACTGAGTACATCACACGCTTTGCTAAACGCGCCAATCGCTTCTGGCGTGGTTTTATCAAAGTGTTTGTGGTTGATTTTCGAACCCCAGACTTTGAGCTTTTTCGATGAGACATTGAGCGTCACCAAGTGCAAGGCCCGTTTGAGCGGCGTAATAACCGAGCTGGACTGCTGTTGATAGGTAGTGAACAGCTCTCGGGTATGTCGGAAGTAGCGTTCTTTTATGGTCAAAAAGAGGTGTTCTGGTCGTGAGCTAAACGGGAAGTAGTGCGCGAAAATAATCATGAACACCACCATGTAGAACAACAGTATGATCGTCATGAGGATCCCGAAGTGATAGAACATGTTGTTATCTAAACCGAGAACAAACAAGCCCACCATGTAGAAAATCGTCACTGGCCCGTTAAACAGATAAAAACCGATAAAGGTGTAGATCAAGATGAACAGGCCAAGTTCTAACCCGAGATCCAATTGCGGAAGAATGAAGACGTAAGAAGGCACCGCGAACAAGAAGCCGAAAGTGAACAGCACAAGCAACAAAATTGGGTGCACAGGCACGAACGACAGCAAAGACATAAACATGGTCGAGAAGACCACGAATGAATAGCCGCCTGGTGGATTGAAATAAATCCAAATCAGTCCAGCAACCCAATAAGTGACAAAGGTTTTGACCGCGGTTTTAAAGTTTTCTGCGTCCCACCATAGAAACTTGCCTTTCGGTTTCGGCAGTGGCACGTCAAAGGAGACATTGTTCGTCACAGAGTCAATACAGCTAATGCTCTCCGCTAAACGCGACAAGTTTTGATGCATCAGTTCCAATAGGTGACCAAGCGTAAGCGCAGAGCCTTTCTCTAGGTGAGTTGCGTCTTCTAGCAACGCTTGGTTGTATTTGACTTTGAATTCCTGAACACGAAAAGCGGGCTCTTTTTCGTCCCAGACTTGTTGGCAGGTATCAAATAGCGCGTCAATTTCCGCAACGGCTTGATCAAAGTTGCTGATGCTTTCACGGTCTTGCTGGTGGCTAAAGTGGCTGTGCGCCGCAACGGTCAATTGTTGCGTTACCTGCTTGTTCAAATGAACCGCCAAGCGCCACTCTTTCATGTAGGCCGACACTTCACTGCATTCCACACTGACCGTAGCAAAGCGCTGTTCGAGCGCATTTTGGGCGGCAAACATCTGTTCGATAAGAGAATCCACGCTAGGTTGTGGCTCTCCTGCTTCTGGATTTTCTTTTCCCTCTTCTTGAGTAGAGACTTGCCCTGCCGATTTTTGCTCGAAATTTTGCAAGATAGCGGTGAACAGCGCGCGTTGTGCTTGGTTGAGTTGTTCGATGAGCTGTCTTAGGTTTTGTTCTGTTTTGGTCGGGAATAAGAAAGTCCCCACGAGTGTGTAAACCACCACCCCAAACACCGTCATGTAGGCGCGGTCAACGCCATAAAGAAACGCACCTTCTGCGTCACCGCCATTGGACATCATCAACGTCATCACACCGGTCAGCATGAGTAGCGTTGGATCTTTTTGATAGGCATTACGGAAGTAAAAAATGAATGAGACCACAACCGACACGCTCAGCATGTACAACAAGCGGTCTTGAGCAAACAATCCCACCAGTAACAAGCCAACGACGGCGCCAACCAACGTACCAAACACGCGTAAGGTACCTTTGGCGAGTGATTCACGACGACTGCCTGTGGATGCAATCAGCATCACTGTGGTTGCGGCCGTCGATGCTTGCGGCCAACCCATGGCAAACGGGATCAGATAAGCCAGAGTCAGGCTAAGCGATACTTTAATAGCGAATTTTATTTTGTCGTTCATAGTGTCAAAGTTTGCTCAGGCTTATCGTTATAAGTTGATGAATTTCTTATATGAATAATCAGAATCTTGTTCTGAATAAATTCGGGGGGCGGAATATAGCGGGTGAAAAAGTGTGCTTTGTAAACCCTTTGTCAAAACAAAAAGTGCGTATTTGGCTTGATCTCGTGCTAGCCCTTGGCGTTATTGGCGAAACGCCTAAAACGAGCAAATTCGCGATCTGTGACGATTCTCATTTTTGAAACAAAATCGTTGCATTGTGTGAGCCAATTCTCACCTTATATTCTTCGCCTGGTACCAAAGCAGACCACTTGTACCATCTGCAATGAGCTTTACTGCTTTAAAAAGCATAGATGATGAATGGGTATTTGAGAGGGAAAGTTATTACTTTTTATCGGCTTGCTGATTGTTCGTTTGTTTTTTTGGATCGAGATAAAAAAACCAAAGCGATCCCACCAAGAATGATGCCGCTGGTGAAAAGAATATGCAGTGAAAGAGGCTCGTGGAGTACGATGCTGCCGAGTAGCAAAGCAATGGCTGGCACGGAAAGTTGGCTGACGGCGGCTTGAAGTAGAGAGAGCTTACGCACGACTTGGTACCAAAGTGTATAACCAAGGCCAGAGGCCATGGCACCAGATGCGATAGCGAGCAACACTCCGCTCCAAGAAAGGTGGATTGAGGACAAGATTAATGGCGAAAGGAGCACGCCAATTATTGATGCAGCGATGAATCCCCACGTGATGCCACTACTTGGAGAAGGCGCTTGTTTACCGAGCGCAGTAAACGCAGCCCAACAAACGCCAGAAATCAACATAAGAAGTGCAGAGCTAATATCGGGGCGAGTGGCAGATGGCAACATCAACCAAACAAATCCAACAATTGAAAGGCCGATACCGATGATTTCGAGAAACTGAAAGCGCTCACCTTGCCACCAATAGATTGCCAGTAACGTAAGTTGCACGGCACCAAACAAAAGCAAAGCACCTGTTCCTGTCGCCAGTTGTAAGTACGCGAAAGAGAAAAGGGCAGCGTAACCAAATAACGCCACGCCAGCAAAAAAGCGAAAGCGAGAAGTTGGCCGATCGGTTTTCCACTGACCTCTCACGACAAGCATTGCGATTAAGATAACAGCGCCGGATATCAATCGAACGAGCGTGAAGCTTCCTGCATCAATTAACCCTTCTGCCAAGGCAATTCGACACAATAATGAATTGGCAGCGAACGCCAGCATTGCAATAGCAGTGAGTAAGAAGGTCGACATCCTTGATCCTTAGCGTGTAAATGAACAGCTAGTGTAGATCCAAAAGAACATTTTTATTAGTTGATAAAGTGATTAGTTATAGCTATCAGAGCAAGAAAGTCATTAAAAATAACCAGAGAAAACCTGACCTTAGCCTGAGTCTTACTGTGGTTGGGAAGGTTGTTTGTACAATGACTTAATGGTGTTTTTCAACCATAGCATTTGGGATTGTACGCATTGCGTTTATGCCAAATCATGGTAAATGGAATCAGTAACTTGTCTTGTTGAGCTTGGTCTAATGGAATTGGCAAGCACACCAAATCGAGATGCAGCTTTTCTGTGTAACTTTTGCAATAGTGCGGCGCGGTGGTGATCATGTCATGCGTCGGCTGCGCTGCCATAAAAAGGGATTGCTCAAAGTTGGACATCGTCAGCCCGATAGAGCGCTGTAGCCCTAGTTCCGTTAATACTTCATCCAACGCCCAAGTTTCACTTTTTTCCCAAACAATATTGATGTGTTGGTAGCTCAGAAAGGTCTCGAGATTCCACTCTTGCTGTAATGCCGGATGATCTTTATGCAAATACACCATCGGCAGGTCATAAAATAGAATCTCAAAATCCAAGAAATACGGCAGAAGATCCAACGACTCTTTCGATCTCGGGTGACTCTCTCGGCCGGTAAAACCGATATCCGCCTCGCCTCGAATGATGGCGTCGAGTGAATCGTAATCCCAGTTACTGGTTTTTACTTTCGCTTCAGGGTATCGCTGGTGGATAGCGACGATGAGTCTGTCCAGCACTGTGAGCACTAATGGCGACTCAATCGTGATATCAAAACGCACTCCTTTAGGCGTAATATCGCTGCGTTTTTCTGCAATTTGGCTGCCAATTTGCAGCCATTCTGCGAGATCTTGCTCCATGCTTTGTGCCAAAGGCGTTGGCGCAAGACCTTTAGGTGTTTTGACAAACAAAGGATCATCGAACCAATGACGAAGTTTGTTGAGCGACTTACTTACGGTAGAGGGCGTAACGTTCAGCTTTTTCGAGGCTTTCGAGACGCTTTGCTCTTGCAGCAATAATTGCAGAGTGAACAGTAAGTTTAAATCAAGTCGCGCTAGGGATTTCTTCATAATGGGTATCGTGAACAGGCTTTGGAATCAATAGTATTAGAGCAAGGCTGATTACGCTACCTAACACTAAGATAAACACCAACATATTCAGTGCACTAACGCCGATGAAACCCATAAACCAAATATAGAACGCGGAACTACAAACTTGAGCAATGCCCAGTAGTGAGCTCGCCACGCCAGCTTGTTGAGAGAATGGGCTGAGCGCTTGGCTCATGGCCACGCCAAAGCCACAAGCGAAGCCAGCGCAAATCAGCCCAAGTCCGAACACATAGTAATGAGATTGTCCATCATGGAAATAGGCAGCACTGAGCACGATGCCTGCACAAGCGAGCAATACTTGAGAGGTCATCAATAAGGTTCGCTGCTTAAAAATTCCCAATGCCAATGGTGCCGAGAACGAAATCAACATACTGATCGTCGCAGTACCAGCCATGATGGAAGAATAGCCACCGCGATCAAAACCAAGCATGCTCATCACGACAATTGGTGAAGCGTTAACAAAGGTCAGAATGGTGGTCACTCCAAGTGCAGTAATGATCAGCCTACTGATAAAAAATCGCTCGAAGAAAGTCTCTTGATGGCTCTCTGGCGCTGTCTGTTCTTCACCTTGTTGGCTGGGTAGTGATTCCTTGAGAACAAAAATGGCCAATACACTGACGAGAATGCCCATTCCTGCCATTGTGGTAAACAAACTCGGCCAAGGAAATTTCAGCATAATCAAGTGACCAATCACGGGTGCGATCACTGGAATGATACAGGTGATGCCATTGAGCATCGACAATACTTTCGCGCGGCGTTCATCGTCTAACGTGTCGCGTAAAATCGCGAATGCGACGACATAGCAAGATCCAGCCCCGATGCCTTGGCAAAAGCGAGCAATCAAGAAAGTGTTTGGTTGCTCAGCCATCCCGCCGAGAAAAGACGCGAGCACGAAGATCATCGCGCCGACGACGGCAACAGGCTTTCGTCCCACAGAGTCTGCAATTTTCCCCGCGAATAACATGGTGGTAGCCATGCCAGCTAAATAGATCGAAAACGCAATATGCAACTGAGATTCACTGGCGTTGAGATCTGACGCAATTTGAGGCAAACCAACAAGATACAAATCAATGGCAGTAGGGTAGAGTAAAACAAGTGCAAAACTACAAAGTAAAAAACGGGACATGGAAACCTCTCTATCGAATGGCGAGGATAATAGAGTGCTAAACGTTTGCCTGCGAGTGGGAAATACGACACTAGGTATTTCTATTTACGACATACCCTGTATGAATTGAGCATAAAAACAACAAGGAAGATTATGATTACTATTGAAAAGTATTCGCCTGAGCGACATGAACAAACTTGCGAACTTAGCGTGCTAGAAGAGCAATCGCAGTTTACGGTCGCGGATGTGGGTGAAATGCTTACGCGTCTTGAACCTACAGAACTTCCGCATCTGATTTTGACAGACGATGATGTGGTTGGCTTTTTTCTATTTGATGCAGCTTACAGTGAGAAATACGATTTTTGCCCGGAAAACAGTTTAGGCGTGCGGGCTTTGCTGGTGGATCTCCGTCATCAAGGCAAAGGCATCGCCAAGCAAGCCATTCAACAGTTTGCCGATTTCGCCAAACGCCATTATCCCGAGTTTGATGCGCTTTATCTCACTGTGAATTGCCGCAACATACCTGCTTATCAGTGCTATTTAAAATCAGGGTTTGAAGATACCAATGAGCTTTACCACGGCGGCCCAGTTGGACCGCAGCACATTATGAGACAGCCGCTTTAGCTATGAAAAACCAAGGATGGATATATGAGAATTGAAATCGACAATTTAGAACGGCCGCAAGTGATAGCGCTGTTGGAAGGACATTTACAGGACATGTACGCCACGTCACCGCCAGAGAGCGTACATGCGTTAGACCTGGATAAACTAAAACTACCAGCCGTAACGTTCTGGACTGGATGGAAAGATGAGCAGCTGTTGGGGTGTGCTGCGATTAAAGAGTTGGATGGCCAACACGCGGAGCTGAAATCCATGCGCACCACGCCAGCGGCAAGAAACCAAGGAGTGGCATCTCAATTATTGATTCATGTGATTGAGCAAGCGAAGCAAAAAGGCTTGCAGCGCTTGAGTTTAGAAACGGGCTCGATGGAATTTTTTAAACCTGCGCGCCTGTTGTATGAAAAGCATGGCTTTGTGTACTGCGAGCCGTTTGGGGATTACGAACTCGATCCGAACAGTCAATTCATGACCCTAGAACTGAGCTAGGGCCATGAATTTTTAGAAGCTAAATCCAATCGATTTAGAAATTCAGATTCAAGTTGATGGTTGGCGACAACAGGTCTGAACGCTCGTCAGCCAATCGCTTTCTCTTCTCTTTCAGACGTTTGGCATTGTCTTTGTCTGGGTTGCCATCAAGTTGATTATCGATGACGGAGATTTCAGTATCGATTTCTTGGATGCGTTGCTGGCGTTGATATTCTTGATGACCTAACTGGTAGTTTTCAATGAACTCTTTGCTGCTGCACACGCCGTAATATTCTTTGCCTTCGATACCGACAGTGTAACCATTGTCTGGTGAGCAATATAGGATAGTGCCTTTATCAAAGCCTTCTTTCCATTTCGCTCGGTCTGGTGTCACACCCGCTTCACCACAGTCTTCGGTATAGCTATTGATAACGTTTGGATCGTTGCCGTCTCGGCCATCTTGATAACCTACCTTGTACCAGTTCGCCGTCTTGCACTCATCCGGAGACATGCTGGCGCAACCAGAGAGCAAAGTGAGTAAAGCTAGGGGGATTAGCGCTCTTTTCATCAGTTACTGTCCTTTAAACAAAATCGAATTGATAACTCGAGTGTAAAATGAACACTGTTCATATCAATGGTTGAAATCATTGTATTCACAATTGTAGTGACTCATCAGTGTGAGTGATAAGTCCACCACGCTGAATGAGAGGGTGTTTGATTAATATTATTCACGGATTTTGCCTTTGTGGTATCAATCCGATAGCCTTTGCGCCAAAGTAAGTGAACAAGATGTGCATCTAAACAAGTATCGTCAGTGAGGTTAGAACATTGAGCGACCAATCAACCGTCGTCATTATTGAGGATGAATCTGCCATCGCAGAGAACCTGATTCATGTATTAGAGATGGATGGCTACCACGCAGAGTGGTTTGTAACGGCAGGAGAGGGCTTGGCCTTTTTGCAGCATAACTCTGCAGCGTTACTTGTGTTAGACGTAGGCTTACCGGATGGCAATGGTTTTGAATTATGTAAAACCATCCGTGAGTTTTCTGATATTCCCATTATCTTTCTCACCGCAAGAAGCGATGAAATTGACCGCGTAGTCGGCTTGGAGATTGGCGCGGATGATTACGTGACTAAGCCATTCAGCCCGCGTGAAATGTTGGCTCGCATTAAACTTCGAATCAAAGCTAAAGCGCCACTGATGGAGCACAAACCAGAGCCTGTAGCTGTTCCAGAACAACCTCATTTGAACCATGATTTAGTCGCGCAAAACTTCGATTATGGTGTTGGCGGGCAAATGCTTGGGTTAACTGCGGTGGAGTTCAAGATCCTCGATAAACTGATTTCTGTCTCTTCCAATGTATTGAGCCGAGAGCAGCTCATGGTCGCGGCAGACATGGCGCCAGAGGCCGCATACGAGCGCAATATCGATACTCATATCAAAGCTATTCGCCATAAGTTGAAGCCGTTTGGGATGTCTGAACGCATCTGTACCAAGCGTGGCTTTGGTTACTTCTACTGCATTAAAGGTGAATGATGAATCGCTGGCCGAAGATCCCTCTTGGACTCAGACTGTTTTTTCTCTACTTCATCTTAGTCGGGATGACGGCTTACATGGTGAGCAAAACTGTCGTCCAAGAACTTAAGCCAACCGTGCGTCAAACCACTGAAGAGACGCTGGTGGATATGGCGAACTTGCTCGCGGTATTGGCAGAAGAGGACGTTGCAAACGGAAAGTTGTCTGAGAGTCGCTTCTCCAAACTGCTAGCGGCTTATGGGCAGCGAGAACCTCAAGCGCGCATTTGGGAAATTGGCAAAAAAGCGATTAACCATCGAATTTACATCACCGACAAACAAGGCATTGTGATTGCGGATTCTTGGCAGCAAGATGTTGGCAAAGACTATTCGCAATGGAACGATGTGTATCTCACGTTGCGTGGTCAATACGGTGCGCGCAGTACCATCGAAGACCCGAAAGATCCGCTCTCAACCGTTATGCACGTTGCTGCGCCCATTTATCATAAAGGTGAAATTATTGGCAGCGTGACGGTGGCAAAATCCAATCGCTCAGTACAACCCTTCATCGATCTTTCTAAACGCAATGTGCTGTTTTGGATGGTGTGGATGGGTGGTTTAGTGCTATTGGCAGGGGCATTGTTTGCTTGGCGAATTCACTCGGCACTGAACAAGCTAGAAGACTACGCGACCAAAATGGGTGAGGGTGAAAAGGTCTCTAAGCCGACATTTCGTATCTTTTATGAGTACGGCACGCTAAGCGACGCATTAGAGAAAATGCGCAATCAGCTCGATGGTAAACAATATGTGGAAGAGTACGTACAGACGCTGACTCATGAGCTGAAAAGCCCGTTATCAGCGATTAAAGGCGCGAGTGAAATATTGCAAATGCCGTTGCCTGCAGAAAAGGTCACGCGCTTTGCTGGCAACATTGAGCGAGAAAGCGACCGCATGCAGTCATTGATTGATAAGTTGCTCGAACTTGCTCGTCTTGAAAAGCGCCCTGAGCTAGAACAAGTCGAAGCTATCTCGCTAAAACAAATGGTCAATGAAGTGGTTGAATCGGCGGATGCGCGCTTGAGTGCAAAGTCGGTGATTGCCAACATCCAAATTGATGACCATCTCGCCGTGCTTGGTGATGCCTTCTTACTGAAACAAGCCGTTTTTAACTTGATGGACAATGCGCTGGATTTTGTTGATTCGGAGGGATGCATTGAATGGAAAGCTGAGGTCGCGAAAGAGAAAATGTGCCTGTCGATTTTCAATTCAGGTCCTCACATTCCCGACTACGCGATGTCGCGTTTGACGGAACGCTTCTACTCCCTCGCTCGGGAAAATGGTGTTAAGAGCACTGGGCTCGGGCTGAATTTTGTTGAGCAAGTGATCAAGCTGCACAAAGGTCAGTTGCAAGTCGAAAACGTCGATGCTGGCGTGAAAGTGACCCTGATTTTACCAACTCCATAGAAACTCCACATTAGCTCCATTCGTTCTCCAAATTGCTGATTTAGATTACTTCCATCAGCAAATGGAGAATGAAACATGAAAAAGATCCTCAATAACCAACTCGGCACGAAGTTCGCCTTCGTGCTGTTTTTGTTTGTCTTACTGCAAATCCCGCTTTCAATGGTCACAGGGCTGATCTCAGAACGCTCATATCGCCAAGATGAAGTCAGAAACGACATCGCACGCAGCAGCAGCGGCGAACAACGCATCATTGGTCCATTCATCATGGTTAACTACACCGAAACCAGTTACCGAGATGACAAAGTACAGATTAAAGAGCGTCGTAAATTCCTCCTACCTAGCACTTTTGATATGAGCGCGAATCTGGACAGTTTTGAAAAGTACCGAGGCATTTACCGCGCGCGTTTATACAAAGCACAAGTGGCACTGAAAGGCACTTTCGATGCAGACGAGCTCGCGGCGTTGCAGGGGCTTGATATTGACAACATGAGCCTAGTGGTTGGCATTGAAGACAGCCGCGGATTGATTCGTTTGGATGACATGACCATGGCGAGCTCTGATATCGAAGTCGCACCGGGAACAGGGTTAAATCAGCTACCACAAGGCTTCCACAGTGCTCTGACACTCGCAGACCTAAACGCAAAGCAACCTTTGGCTTTCGATCTTAACTTCTTGCTGCAAGGTATGGGTCAGCTTCAAGTCACACCAATCGGCAGTCAAACAACGGTTGAATTCTCTTCAACTTGGGCACATCCAAGCTTTATCGGTGATTACTTACCAGTGTCGTCAGAGGTATCTGAAGATGGATTTAAAGCACAATGGGCGAGCAACAACTTCTCAACCAATATCGCGCAGCTGTTCCAAAGTTGTTTGTCATCGAATCACGCTTGTCACGAGCTTGAACAGCGACAAATGGGCGTAGATTTGATTGATCCCGTAGACCACTATTTGAAATCTCACCGAGCCGTTAACTATTCACTGTTGGTTATTACATTAGTATTTGCGAGTTTCTTCTTGCTGGAGCTGTTCCAAGCGCGTCCGGTTCACCCAGTGCAATACGGTTTTATTGGTCTGGCTTTAGCGCTTTTCTATCTATTGCTGATTTCGATGAGTGAACACCTCGGCTTCAACTGGGCGTATGTGGTGTCAGCAGTCGCATCGACGGGGCTTTTAAGTGTGTACGTGAGCGGTATGTTGAGCAACACCAAACACGGCGCGATATTCGGAGCGTGTTTGCTTACTCTCTACGGATTACTGTTTGGCTTGCTACAAGCAGAGAGTTACGCATTGGTAATGGGGACATTACTGTGTTTCGCGATTTTGAGCTTCACTATGGTCATTACACGCAACATCGACTGGTACGCACGAAATAAGAAAGCGGAAGAAAGCGCAAAGGCGAATCATGAAGATGTTTAAACGAGCAATTCTCACAGGGCAGCCAAGCAATATGTTGGAAGAAACGTGCGCTATCCGCCTGCAATTTTCTGCAAAAAATGGACTGAAAAGCTTGGTGTGTTTTATCACATTGGTCGTTATTGCGCTCTATGTTCGAGACAGCTTTATTCGTCCGACATTTGGTGATGTTCTGGTTGTGGTTTGGCTCTACTACTTTCTTGCAAGCTTGTTCTCCATGCCCGTTAACTGGATGGTTTCACTGGTGGTGTTGATTGCGTTTGCCGTCGAGTTGGGGCAATTGCTTCAGGTCGCAGCTTGGCTTGGTATCGAATCTTCATCGCCTCTGGCTGTAATTTTGGGCGCCACATTTGATTGGAAAGATCTGCTGGCTTACTGCATCGGAGGTCTACTGTGTTGGTGGATGGAAAAGAAATGAAAACCGAGATGAAAGCCATTGTGCTACCAAACCGACTCCGCCATTCCAAACGAGGTATTCGTAAGAGGGTCAAAATCAGTTTACTCAAGCGCGTGTACCTTTGGTCACTGACCAATAGAGAACTGCTGTAAACCTCGCCTCTTTATATGAAATACAAAAAGGGAATCTTAACTCACCGGCGCACAGGGTGAGTTAAGATTCCCTTATTATTGACTAAGATATTGAGTTCTTACTTTTAATTAGCTTTCAAATGAAAGTTTCTCGCCGAACGTCTCTTTCCAGTCTTTATCGAACTGTTCAACCGCAGGTTTTACTGCTGGGTGAGCGAACATTTGCGCTGCCACATCGGTTGGCAATGTAATGGCTTCGATGCCCAGTTTCATCACCTCCATCGCTTGTTGAGTGTTCTTGAAGCTGGCTGCCAAAATCTTCGCTGGTAGTTGGTTTTGATCGAGCAACAATTGAAGATCCGCAACCACTTCAACACCGTTGCCGTTCATCGCATCAATGCGGTTTACGTAAGGTGCTAGGTAGTCTGCACCGCACAGTGCTGCAAGGAACCCTTGTTGAGCTGAATAGATAGCAGTAGCAAGAATCTGAATTCCCTCTTTTTTCATTAGCTTAATTGCTGCTAAGCCGGTTTCTGTTGCTGGCACTTTTACCACCATATCGTAAGGCAATTCATTCAGTTGGCGTGCTTCTGCCACCATGCCTTCGACGGTTGAACTCACGACTTGAGCGTGAAAGCGAGGTGTACCGCCAAGTGCTTCTTGCATGTCTGCTAGGGTTTCATTCAGTCCCTGCTTTGACTTCGCCAAAATGCTTGGGTTTGTCGTCACGCCTTTTAGCGGTAGGCACTGGTTAAAGCGTTTTACTTCTGCCACATCAGCAGTATCTAAATAAAGTTCAATCATGGTTTCTACCTTAAACAAAATCTTCGTTTTGATGATGGGATCACTATAGATCTGACAATCGAACGAGATCTTGATTTTGATCAATTGAAATTTCATTTGAAACTATAATAATTTCATTAAATGAAAGTTAAGTGAAACTTGTAAACGCTCAAATGAAGCTTTCAGTTCGAACAAAGAAAAGCTGTTCATAAGACTTAACCAGCAAGAAAGAAACGGATTAAGTACACAGCGGTAGCACAGACCAAGAGGCAAGCAGAGATGTATTTCAATATTCAACGATTCTCTACCCATGATGGCGATGGCATTCGTTCCATTCTTTTTCTTAAAGGATGCAGCTTGTCTTGCCCTTGGTGTCAAAACCCAGAAAGCCGCAGCGAAAAGCATTCACTGCTTTTTGATCAACGAAGCTGTATGGAAGGTTGCCAGCTGTGCGTTTCTGCTTATCAAGCCACAACTCAACCCACAGCGGGTAGCGAAACGGTGGGTGATGGTATTCAACGTATCGACAAACAAATCATCATCAATCGCAAAGCAATCAAAGAAGACCAACTGATCGCGCTGCGAAACGTCTGTCCTACGCAAGCACTGACCGTCTGCGGTGACGAAGCAAAATCAGACATGCTGTTCGACACCTTAATGAAAGACAAACCTTTCTACGACCAAAGCCAAGGTGGCGTGACCTTCTCCGGTGGTGAGCCACTCATGCAAGCGGATTTGGTGGTAGAACTCGCACAGCGTCTGCATGACAACCAAGTCTCTACCGCTATTGAATCGTGCATGCATGTGCCGTGGAAGAACGTCGAAAAAGTCGCGCCGCATATTGATTGCTGGTTGGCGGATTTAAAACATACCGATGAAGAGAAGTTTCTTAGCTGGGCGAAAGGTTCACTAAAACGCATCAAAGACAATTTCCGAAAACTGGCACCTATCGCGAAACGCATTGTGATTCGCGTTCCAGTGGTGCCGGGGTTCAATGACACCATCGAAGAGTTGAAAGACATCATCGATTTTGCGGCTTCACTAGAAAGCTGCCAAGAACTTCACTTGCTGCCGTACCACACGCTCGGCATCAATAAATACCGTTTGCTCGATATGCCTTACGAGTGTTCTGACAAGCCATTAAACAAACCAGAACTGCTAGAAAGCGCCATGCAATACGCAAGCGAAAACACCCAACTTAACGTGATTGTAAGAGGTTAACTATGGACCTGAATTACCTTCCTGAGCGTATCAAAGCGCACAAATCGGCACTAGTAAATATCGTAACGCCACCTGTCTGTACCGAGCGTGCAGAGGCATACACTCGTGCTTATCAAGCAAACGAAGACAAACCTGTGATTGTCCAACGTGCGCTAGCACTGCAAGAGCATTTACGCACTCGTACTATTTGGATTAAACACGATGAGTTGATCGTCGGTAACCAAGCGAGCAAAGTGCGTGCTGCGCCTATTTTCCCGGAATACACTGTACGTTGGATTGAAGCGGAAATTGATGATCTAGCCGACCGCCCAGGTGCAGGCTTTGCCGTTACCGAAGAAGATAAGCAAAGCATCCACAGCATCACACCGTATTGGCGTGGTAAAACCGTTCAAGACCGTTGTTACGGCTTGTTCACTGATGAGCAGCAAGAAATCTTAGCCAGCACCATCATTAAAGCTGAAGGCAACATGACTTCGGGTGACGCGCACCTTGCGGTGGATAACGAGAAAATCCTTAAGCTAGGCATGAACGGTTTGTTAGAGGATGTTCGTCAGCACCGTGTTAACAATGATGTTTCGACCTTTGAAGGCTTGAAGAAAGAGCAGTTCTACAAGTCGGTCGAAATCGTGCTGCTTGCGATTCAAGACCACATAGTGAGCTACTCTGAATTGGCGGCAAAAATGGCGTTAGAAGAGACGCGCCCGCTACGCAAAGCTGAGTTAGAAAGCATTGCGGCAAACTGTCGTCATGTCGCGAGCCACGCACCAGAAAACTTCTGGCAAGCACTGCAATTGAGCTACTTCGTTCAGTTGATGCTACAAATCGAATCGAATGGTCACTCGGTTTCTTTCGGTCGTATGGACCAGTTCCTCAACGAATTTTATGTTCGTGATATCGAAAACGGCACAATTGAGAAAGACTTTGCATTAGAGCTTTTACAAAGCTGTTGGTTGAAGCTGCTTGAAGTTAACAAGATTCGCTCTGGTGCGCACTCTAAAGCCTCCGCAGGTTCTCCGCTGTACCAAAACGTGTGTATTGGCGGTCAGAAGTTGAATGAAAAGGGTGAGCCAGAAGACGCAGTGAATCCACTTTCTTGGGCGATTCTGGAATCTTGTGGCCAGTTACGTTCGACGCAACCTAACTTAAGTGTGCGTTACCACGAAGGTTTGAACCAAGAGTTCTTAATGGGTTGTATCGAAGTGATTAAGTGCGGCTTCGGTATGCCTGCGTTCAACAACGATGAGATTGTCATTCCTGAATTCATCAAGCTTGGCGTAGAGAAAGAAGACGCTTACAACTACGCATCTATCGGCTGTATCGAGACGGCGGTTCCGGGCAAATGGGGGTACCGTTGTACGGGCATGAGCTTCATTAACTTCGCTCGTATCTTGCTTGCTTCATTGAACGAAGGTGTGGATGCAACAACGGGTAAAGCTTTCTTGCCGCACGATAAGTCATTAGCAAAAGGCAACTTTGAGAACTTTGAGCAAGTGACAGCTTCTTGGGCAGAGCAAATCCGCTACTACACCCGTAAATCGATTGAGATTGATACAGTCGTCGACAGCGTGCTTGAACAGCAAGCGCAAGACATATTCTGTTCAACGCTGGTGGATGACTGTTTAGCTCGCGGTAAAACCGTGAAAGAAGGTGGCGCGAAATACGATTGGGTATCTGGCTTGCAAGTCGGTATCGCAAACTTGGGTAACAGCCTAGCCGCCATCAAGCACCTTGTTTTCGATGATGCGCAAATCACCCAACCCCTTATCTCACAACAACAACAGCTAGCAAAAGCATTGGCTGAAGATTTCGACGGCATGGAGAACGAGCAGCTTCGCCAACGTCTTATCAACTTTGCACCAAAATACGGTAACGATGATGACGCAGTAGACCAACTACTGGCAGACGCGTACCAAGTGTACATTGATGAGCTAGAGCAGTTCGTTAATACACGTCATGGGCGTGGTCCAATTGGCGGCGGTTACTACGCAGGTACATCAAGTATCTCGGCAAACGTCCCATTCGGTGCTTCAACCATGGCAACGCCAGACGGTCGTAAAGCGAAAACGCCATTGGCAGAAGGTGCAAGCCCGTCATCTGGCTCAGACCGTTTAGGTCCAACGGCAGTGTACAACTCGGTTGGTAAGATTCAAGCGAATAAGATCCTTGGTGGCGTGCTGCTTAACCAGAAGTTAAGCCCTGCAGCGGTTGAGTCTGAAGGGGATAAGCTCAAGCTTTCTATGTTGATTCGTACCTTCTTCAACCACCACAAAGGTTGGCACGTGCAGTACAACATCGTCTCTCGTGAGACCTTGCTAGCTGCGAAGAAGAACCCTGAACAATATCGTGATCTTGTTGTGCGAGTTGCAGGCTACTCAGCGTTTTTCACCGCGCTATCACCAGACGCGCAAGACGACATCATCGCACGCACCGAGCACGAGCTGTAAGTAGACTCACTAAGTAAAACAAAAGGCACCGATTGGTGCCTTTGGTTTGAATACTTAATCCGCAAATGACTATACCTGACCGCATTACAGCTTGTGCAAAATGGTCACGCATTTTTTCGTGACGTTGTCGTACTCTTTCGTCATGTAAGCGGTAGTGATCGCGCCCTCTTTCATGATGCAAATGGCATCGAGTAATGCAGCGTTGTCTGATTTGAGATAGCGTTGAATTAGCTCTCTGACTTGCTGCTTATGGTAGCGGCAATACGTTGCGATCTCGCCACTGTCGTCACTGAATTCCGCGGACGTATTGATGAAAAAGCAACCGCGAAACTCGCCCAACTTTTCTTCAGAGCCATGAAACCAGCCGTTGAGTGCTGTAAATAACTGATCGATCACCTCCGCGCACGTTTGTGCTGAAGAAAGCTTTTCCTCCAACCATTCCATAAATACTTGGTGGCGTTGTTCTAATGCGGCGATGATAAGCGCTTCTTTGCTCTCAAAATGGTTATATAGCGTGCGTTTAGCCACGCCGGAAACATTGAGGACTTCATTGATGCCAATAGAGTTGATGCCTTGTTTATAAAACAGTGACAAAGCTGTGTCGATCAATAACTGTTTCTTTTTGTTCATAACTACGTCCTCAAAAAGTTCCATAAACACATATTGACAAAGGTAGACAGATTTGTCTATTTTATTTTGTAGACAATTCGGTCTACTTTGAGGTGTTTATGAATAATTTAATTTTATCGTTGGTTGCCGGGCTTGGCGCTACGTTGGCTATTGGCGTATTGTCCTACGCTGAGGTATCACTGACTGAGGTTGTACTCCTGATGGCACCATTTGGTGCTACCGCAGTACTGGTGTTTGGGGTGCCTAGCAGCCCTCTCGCTCAACCAAAAAACGTGATCATTGGTCACTTCATTACGGCATCTATCGGTATTGCGTTTAGCCAGTATGTTGACGTCACGCCGGTCACGCTCGCGATTGCGACGGGGCTAGGTGTGTCTGCGATGCTGATTACGAAGACCACTCATCCACCTGCGGGGGCAAATCCAATTTTGATCATGGCGTCTGGGCAGGGATGGAGTTTTCTCTTCACGCCTGTCCTGATTGGCGCGGTAGTGATTGTTCTGGTCGGTAAAGGGTTACAGTTGCTACAAAGTCAGTACTTAAACCCTCGACTGAATGGTCAGAAGACCTAGTCGGATTGTAGTTAGAGCCGCGAAAGGGAGTGATCTCTTTTGCGGTTTTATCTTTTGTCGGTTTGCAAAAACAAAATCTGATTCTCTCTTGGTATTCAGTCGTATACATCAACATGGTAGTTAAATTGGTACAATGCGATGAACAGAATCCACCCTAAGAAACTATTGCACAGTAAATGGACGGCAATTTCACCTAAAAACAAAGAGAAGCATTTTGTCGTGACAGAAATGGAACTAGATGAAGATGGTAACGTTGTGAGATGTGTCATCGAGGCAGTCATGAGTAAACGCGACCGAGAGATGAACTGGCAAGACCTAAAAGACTCTGAGCAATGGATGCAAGGGTGGAAGTGAGTGACGCTTCGTTGTTGGGCGAATCAAGCAGAAACGTGCGTTGCGAGTAGGCAAAAGTGGTGCTATCTGATACGTTGATAATTCGTTCTAACGCCCACTCAAAGGATTAATTATGATTGATTTCGACAATTCCTCTGTATTTAAGCTTAAGCCGATTGACGTTTCTAATGCCAGAGAAGACTTCCTTAAGTTCTTGATTGATGGTGAGACTATTTTCGCTGCTTTTAAAACAGTTCGTGACCAAGTGGTGTTTACGAACAAGCGAGTGATAGCGGCAAATGTGCAAGGGATTACCGGCTCAAAAGTGGATTACACTTCTTTGCCTTACAGTAAGATCAATGCATTTTCTATCGAGACCTCTGGTACTTTTGATTTGGATTGTGAAATCGAGTTCTTCATGAGTGAGGTGGGAAGAGTGCGTTTTGAAATTAAAGGCTCGTTTGATTTGATTTCTTTCAACCGTATGGTTAGTGAGTATGTACTAGGTTAAGGGATTAGAAATGAGAGCTTCGCTGAGAGACAAAATTATAGAGGTCTGTGACAAAAAGCTCGCGAGTAAAGGTGAATTGGTTGGTCTCTCATTTTATGCGTTTTTCGCTAATAAAAATGACGACCCAGAGCTGTTGATGGAAGCGGCTACGTGGTGGATTCAGACTCATCAGCTCGACCACTTCGAAAAAGCAGTAAAAGTAAAATCAATGGTCGAGTCGGGGAGCTAAATTAAAAAAAAGAAGTAAAGAAAGCAGACAAATGCTAATAACGTTGCGGACAAAACAGGGTAGATAATGTAAGAGTCCTGCTTGTTGGTTCGTTGAAAACATAGCGAAACAAGTAAGACGTTATAAACTACAAGTAACAAGCTGATCATGGTTCCGCTGTTTAATGTCATACTTGATAGCTGAGTTAAGAAAAACGCCAATAAAAGGTAATCGAAGACAATGAGCCATAAAAAGGCTTTCTTCAGTAAGTCGCTTTTTCTTTTTTCGGATGATGTTATGTGCATATAGAACTCAACTAAAAAGTCACAGTAACAGAGGCTTTGGTTAGAGAGGTCACCATCAGAGTGGTGACCTTTTAAGATTATAATTCTTGAATTTTTACTTCGCTGGTGGCGGTATCGCCGGAGTAATTGATGACTTCTTGACGAATGACTGGTTGGTTGAATTCAGCCTTATCTTTCGCTTTTTGCAGTTCGCTTTCTTGGTGGTTGCCAAAAAGGGTCTCAAGCACTTTAGCGGCAGGAGTCGTTAAAACAAACAGCTCAATACGACGGTTTTCGCTAGAATCTGGCTCATCAGGATTAAGCAGCGCTCTATCTGACATACCCGTTACCTGCATTACTCTATCATCCGGCATACCGCCTTCAACTAACGTATTTCTTGCTACGTCTGCTCGAGAGGCTGATAACGCCCAGTTAGATTGACGACCAAAACGCTTTTTAAATGGAATTGCATCTGTGTGTCCGCTGATGATCAGAGGGTTGTTAACACGATGAAATACAGGTGCTAGTGCGAGCAGTAAATCTTCAAAAAAAGGAGTAAGTTCTGCACCACCACGGCTGAACATATGCTGTTTGTAATCATCTTGAAGGACGATACGCAAACCTTGTGGTGTCACCGTGACGTTTACATTTCCCTGCGCATTAATTTGGGCAGTCATTTGCTCAATTACTTTCGCTAGTGCGGCAAGTTGCTCTTGAGTATCGAAGTTACCAGGAATCAAAGAATCAATTTCTGGTCCATCCCCATCACCTTTGAAGTAAGAGCTTACCACATGGTTGGAGTTGTGTTTACTTGGCACAGAAGAGTCCTGTGCCAAGTCGATAGGAGAAATACTTTGTGACGTATCAAATGGGTTGCCGTAACTCTTGTCGAATACGCTTGAACTATGCAAGTGGGCAACAATCGCTTTACGCTCTTCTTTGTCTACCACCTGCATAACCCAAAGTACAAGAAACAGCGCCATTAGGGCGATCATGAAGTCAGCAAACGCGACTTTCCACGCGCCGCCATGAGACGACTCATCATGGCTGTATACTTTGGCACGTTTGAACACTACATGCTCTTGTTTTTGCATTATCCCTCCTGTTCAGCTAACCACTTCTCCATTTGGTTGAATGTTGGTTTGATGTCTAGCTGAATATGTTTACGACCAGCGTCAATGGCGAGCAATGTCGGCTTTTTCGCTACGTAGGCAACCAAGGTTGCACGAACGCACTCAAAAGCAGTCATATTACGTTTTACTCGCTGAGCCATGGCGTTACTTAGTGGATCTAAGCCACAGTAACAACCGAAAATACCAATGAATGTACCAACGAGAGCTGCCGCAACGTGATACCCAATCATAGCGATTGAGCCATCAATAGCTTGCATGGTGATAATAATGCCACCAACTGCTGCAAGAATACCGAAGCCAGGTAGTGCTTCTGCTGTACGCTGTAGTGAGCGTGAAGGTAAAAGCATTTCGTTCTGTATTGCTTCGATTTCTTGCTCTAGCAGTCCCTCTAATTCATGAGGCGACATCTGTCCCATTGCCATTAAACGTAAATTGTCAGTAATGAAAGAAATTAGGCGATGATCTTCTGCGATCGTCGGGTAAGCGAGGAACATAGAGCTTTGCTCCGGAGCCTCAATATGAGAATCCAGAAACTTGTATCCGCGGTTTCTCGCTGTCTCTAGCAAGTTGTTGAGTAGTGCCATTAATTCCATGTAGTACTCATGCTCTTCCGTTGGACCTTTAATGGTCGCTGGCACTTGTCGACGCATTTCTTTTAGTACATGAGGCGGATTACCGATGATCAAAGAACCAGCAGCGGCGCCAATAATGATAAGGAATTCGGCTGGCTGCCAGATAGCACCTAAGCTACCACCGGCCCACATATATCCACCGAAGACGCACACCAGGATAGTGAGCACTCCAAAAAACTTTTGCATCTTGTGACTCCTAAGAGGACATTAATTGGTTGAGTTGTTTCAGCGCTTGTTTGTGAAGCTGACATATACGAGGTGGTGTCAGATCCAATACCAGAGCTATTTCGTGTAAGTTGAGTTCATGTTGATAGAACAGAGTCAGGAGCAGTTGATCGCGCTTAGGTAACTTACCCAAAGCACTGTCTAAACTACGACGAATATGTTCATGTTCCATGCCATCGTATTGTCCGCCAATGTAGCTATCACCGCTGCTCTCCATCAGTTGGTCAAGGCTTTGCATCTCGCCTGCGAGAGCGGCATTTTGGCGGTTGTAATAATCTTGCTCATTCGTCCCTAAAGCCTGGATGATTTCGGCATCCGTTGGCATTCGACCTAACGTTCGAGTGAGATCTCGAGTCACGTCGTTGAGCTCGTGGGCTTGTTGACGAGTCTTACGTGAACGCCAATCTAGTCGGCGTAATTCGTCTAAAATAGCTCCCCGAACTCGACAAACGGCGAAAGCAGGAAAGTGAGGATCGTCAACATCGCCATATCGGCGTCCAGCCTCGACTAGAGCGATAAGGCCTATCTGCTGCATATCTTCAATACTACAGTGAGAAGTGGCATGAACGCGCAGCTGGTTAACTACGCGTTTTACCATGACCTGATGACGTTGTAGCAATGCGTTTTCATCAATTGGTCGTGACGGTGTTGTCACTTCCTCTTCTGTGGTGTAAGTGTCTTGTACATTCATGTCTAACATGGTTGTGCTCCGTTATTGCACAACATATTTAGTCAACAAAACATCGTCGATTTCTCGGACGATGTCTGTTTTGGCAAAAGCGAGTAGAAGCGTTTGCTTCACTTCGTCTTGCAGAATATCGATGGCACCCGCTTGCTGTAACTGATCAAACGTTTTGTCGCTAAACAGTTTTAATAGAGAGTTTTGTACCATAGGCATGTATTCATCGATCTCTTTGATACGCTCTGGACGGCGTGTCTCAATTGCCAGTTCTAGCATCACAAAGTGAGTCTGTTTCTTGCCTTTAACGGTCAAAACGACTTTGTCCAAAGGATGGAAGCTAGGACCTTTACTTGTCGGTTGTTCTGTGACCAAAAAAGACAGTGGAGAGTCTTCGATCAGTGAACCAGAGTCAGGTGACTCTTGAGCGTGTTTGTTTAAGTACCAGATTCCGCCCATAATTGTGACGGCCGAAACGAGGGCACTGGTGATGATCATGGCGATAAACAGGGCGATCATTTGTTGTTTGGTCATAACCTTTTTCCTCGAAGATTTACTAAGCTTGAGTGCTTAGCCAGTGTTCTGAATAGTTAGTTGTTGTCGTGGTTTGGAATGCACCAGATTCTCGTGCGGCGAAAATATTGGCGTCTTCTTCGTTTGCATGTGGGTCATTTCGACCTTGGTTTTGATCAGAGCCAACATTGACATCGACATGAACGAAGTTTTGCTCTTGTAACTCAGTACGCAATCGTTCCGAAACTTGCATTAAAGCTTCTCGTGTTGCTGCGGCATTGGCGTTGATGTGGACACTCAATCGGTCACCTTCAACACGTACAAGTAAATCCAATTTCCCTAAGTCTGGTGGGTCTAGGCGGATTTTTGCTTCTTGTACATTTTGTTGAGCTTGGAGCGTCACGCGATCATGTAATACTTGCATCATTTGCTCCCCCCACTTTCCGGCAGTGGTATCAACACGCACCGCTGCCCACTCAGAGCCTTGAGCTTGAACATGACTCGTCGCAACCGGTGAATGTGCAGATTGTGTTGTAGGGGCTTGTGCTTGAAGTAGAGATGCGGTTGGTTGCCCTTGAACAGGTTGATTCAAAAGAGTTTGAAACTCAGCACCGGAGATAGGCAAACGCGAACTCGATGAAGTCGGCAGACTTTGCTTCACATCTTGTTTTGATGATGTGTTTAACATAGCGTTAGACGAATCTTGAGTAACAGACTTAACTTCGCTCGCAGTCATTAAAGATGACGCTTTTCCTAGTTTCTCAGCCTGCTTCTCTGCCATGGTAATCATACCCTGGGTTAAAGCTTGAGCTTGCGCTGCAAGATCAGTCGATTCTGTTAACCCTGGTGTACTGGTCAAGTTGGCATCCGGATCTGAAGCTGAGCGGTCATCAGTATCAAAACCATGACTTTGTACTTTGTTTGCGTTGTTCAAAGTAGAGGCCGTAAGGTGAAAACTCGGTACCGCTGACGCAGAGTTAAAGTCTTGCTCACCATTCTGCTTGTTCCCTGATTTAAAACCATGAGAAAAGCCGTGTACCGAGTTCGCTTGCTTGATGTGACCCTCATTGTTAGCTGGCGAATTACCCGAGTGCTGAGTTGAAGAAGGTATGATCATTGAGTTAGCTCCATGGTCATTGCTAATTGATAGGCCATAGCGCGTTCTTGATGGTCATTGACCATGTTCATCTCTTTTTTCAACTCGTTGGTCGACTTCTCTAATACTGCGAAGGCATTAGCGTGCACTGTTTTCGCTCGCTGGATTTCAGGTGCAAGCTTAGGATCTTTCAAAAAAGGCTTGTGACTGATCAAAAGCTCTCGCAACTGCAAGTCGTACCGCTTGAGCGCATGCCAATCGGCCGTTTTTGCGGCGAACTGGATGAGCTGAGATAAATGACGGAATCGCTCTGGCGATACTTTATGCTTGTTGTCCAAAATTCATCCAACCTTCACGAATGTTACCCATTACACGCTCAACGTTAACCAAGCGATTTGCATCGTTTTGCACGCTAGCGTAATAAAGTTCGACTTGGCAGAAGTCATAAAGCTGGCGTAGGTTTTCCGCAATTTCACCGCCGTTTTCATCATCTAGAGCACTTGTTAGTCCAATCAAGATGTTCATGCATTTGTTGATTCCATTCCCTTTCTCGGCCAAACGATTTGCGGCTAGGTGGCCGCGAATACGTTCAACTTCATCGAGTAGGCCATCGATTAACATGATGACTAATTGGTGTGGATTTGCTGCTGCCGCTTGAGCGTCGAGATCGACTTGTTGGTACGAATCGTAACCAGAATCCATAAGCATGAATATTTCTCCTAAATTTGGAACCAAATGTCTTATTTTTGAGCATTAAACATGGACATGGTTTGGTTCATTTGGGTCATAATTGAATTCATTTGAGTGAATTGTTTGAGATAGCGGTTGTACGACATTTCGTACTTACGCTCTAAATTGGTTTGTTTATCTTTGATTCGGTCTAAGCTTGACTGTATTGCGTCTTTACGCGTGCTGAAGGTACCTGATGAGAATTTCAAGAAAGGCTCTACCATCGCGTCAAGAGAATCTAGCAAAGCGTCATCCCCATTAAACAACGCCTCTAAGCCTGCGCTGTTTGTTTGTTGAGCTTCTTTGAACTTTTCTTGATCAACTTTCATTTTACCGTTGCGGTCTAGGCTCACGCCGATTTCGCTTAGGCGCATACCATTGTGTTCACCTCGGATTAACCCCGTTAACTGACTCTCAATAGAACGCAATGTCGAGTCGCTAGCGAGCACGCCGCGTTTCTGATCTTCACCGCCAATTTGGGTGTACTGATCGATAGTCGAAACAAGGGCATTGTAGGTTTCCACAAACTTATCTAGTTGTTCTTTAGTGCCTTCGCTATCAGCTCCAATTTTTAAACCGATTGGAGAATCTCCCGCGGCTTGCGGTTTAGATACGGTAATGTCAACACCGTCGATGACACCTTCAAAAGTATTACTTGCGTTGGTTAGTTTCAGGCCTGAGTCTTTTGCACCTAGCCACATAACCGCATCTTGCGGAGCGTTGATTTGCTTGAGGTTGGTGAAGGCGTCTTCAAACCACGCTTGGCCAGTACCCGATGCAGATACGTTGATCTTATTTTCGACACCAGTCTCAGTGCTCGATAGCATAAAGTGTGTTTGACCATTCGAGCGAACTAGAGTGGCGTTAACGCCAGGGTTGTCCGTGTGATTGTTAATCGCACTGGCTAAATCGCTGATCGTTGCAGTGCCGTCACCATTAACATCAACGGAGGACAAGTCTAGAGTCATTGTTTCACCGTTGATGGTGAATTCTAAAGATCCAGTAGTTGGTACTTCTGTCGTCGCCTCAAGGTCTGCAGGCATTCCTGTAGATACTTGATGCGCCGTTGCCACTTTTTCTACAAAAATCTGATAGTTACCCGTTAGCGCTTTAGCATCCGCGTTTGCAGTAAAGTTACCTTCTTGAGAGAGTGTCGCACTGTTTTTGATGATGCTGTTTGTGCTGTTATTCATCTCTTTCATTGCAGTACGAAAATCACGTAGTGCGCTTTCAACTTTATTAAAAGCTGACAGTTGTGACTGGTACACATTAGCTTGCGCTTGGTAACGGTTTTTGAATGGGTTTGTGTCCAATTGTGCGAATTGGGTTGCCATTTTTACTGGGTCTAAAGAACTCATGAGGTGTGCTCCTCTCATCTCTTATTGGCTTGAATACTTTGAATGCTACGCCTTAGTTTAATTATCAGTGGCAAGATGCGTGCCGTATATTAAATTCAATTAAAACAAAGGTTTAAAGCTATTTTGTTTTCTTGGGAGGAAGTGGTGTTTCCACCTTGTTTGTTCCGCCTTCCTCCATGGAAAAAGTAATTTCCTTATAAGAAAAGGCGACCTAAACAAAGAAAATATTTAATTGTATTGACGGTTCTAATTAGGAGATATGTTTTAATTAGACGTTATATTCAGCCTTTACTTCAGCTTGATTCAGATAATTCTTACAGAGTGCATTAATTGCGTTCTGATATTATTTTTGATAGTGCGATGTGCAAGTGTTCTCACTAAAAATTAAATTTTTTACGTTTCAAAGAATGTCAGTTATGAATGAATTTGCGTTACGATTGATGAAATGTGCTCGTGCATATGAAGAGTTCATTAACAAAAAACTATTAAGTAAACAGAGCATCAATTCTGATGAGATAGCTAGTATCTTAAAGGAAGCTAAGTTCAATTTTCCTGAACTTAGAGATAGTAAAATAGGAAGTAAATTAGAGACGATAGAATTAGAACTGTTTAATAAGGTTTTATTCAATATTATGTTGAAGTTCGGATTCAGAGTGCCTGAATCTCACAAAGATAATACGAGCTCTATTTATATTCGTAGATAAAAATAAAGCCTTCCATAGGAAGGCTTTATAATTAAGACGATTTAAATTAAGCGCACTATTAACTAAGTAATTAGCGTAGTAGTGACATTGCCATGCTTGGAAGCTGGTTAGTTTGAGACAGAACAGTTGTACCTGCTTGCATCAACATTTGGTTCTTAGTCATGTTTGAAGACTCTACTGCAAAGTCTGTATCCATGATACGACCTTTAGATGCTGTAACGTTTTCTACCATGTTACCAAGGTTAGCCATAGTGTGCTCAAGACGGTTGATGTTCGCACCGAAGTCTGCACGAGAGCTACCAATTTTTTCTACTAGACCGTCAGCGCCGCTGATTTTGTCTAGTGCTGCTTTTGCTTTAGTCGCGTCATCGATACCATCTGTAATTGCTGCATCAGCAAGAATAGTAGTGATTTCACCGATACCTGCGCTTGCGCTTACAGTCAATGTTTCAGCAGAAGATGCACCGATTTGGAATGTTACGTCACCTGCACCGAAGCCGCCGCCTTTAAGAAGGTTTTGACCACCGAACTTAGTGTTGTCTACGATGTTGTTTAGTTCTGCAGTAAGCTGTGTGAACTCTTTGTTAAGAGACGCACGGTCTGTTGCACTGTTTGAACCGTTCAACGATTGTGTAGCAAGGTCGTTCATGCGGTAAACGATGTTTGTCATTTCATCCATCGCACCTTCAGCAGTTTGCATCATAGAGATGCCGTCTTGTGCGTTACGCATTGCTACTGACATGCCGCGTGTTTGCGCTTCTAGACGGTTAGCAATTTGAAGACCAGCAGCGTCATCAGCAGCTGAGTTCACACGGTAGCCTGTGCTTAGACGTTCCATTGCTGTGTTTAGAAGTCCGCTTGTTGTGTTCATTGTGTTTTGAGTTACAAGCGAAGCGTAGTTAGTGTGCATTGATAAAGCCATCTTAGTCTCCTTAGTTAGTCACTATATCTTTCAGGCCTCGGGATATTCCCTTGTCACTAACTAGAGGCGGTCGGTCGGCTTTAATGATTAATTTGAAAATTAAAAAATTTCTAAAAAAGATAAAAATTGATGATTTTTAGTGATTTGTATTCCATGAAAACCGGGAAAATCATCATATAAGCCTAAATTTTTTAGTTAAGTTAAAGAAACTATTGCCCGATGATCTTGTGGTTATCCGTTATAAATAAAAAAACAGCACGAATAAATCGTGCTGTTTTTAAATATAAATGGTTGAGTTTCAACTATTCCTCATCAAAAGACTGAAAGGAGAGAGAGGTTGGGATATCGCTGAAATAACCAAAATAATAACTGGCACCCAATAAGCGATAACGGTTAAGTTCCGTTTGACTCGCTACACGTCCGGCAACCCAAGTATATTTATGCTTTCTTAAGAACTTAGCAATAGGTAGGAAAGCGTGTCTTTCTTCTTTATCCTCTAGTGTGACTGACAATTTGATCATATCGGGACTAAAGTCTGCGACGCGCTCGAAGTTCACTTGCGATGTCGCGACTTCAAACCAAAGTGAATATGCATTCTCTTTTAACTTTTTGGTGAGTGTGGCGACTTTATCACGATCACATAACGTTTCATCAGCTTGAAGAGAAGGAATCACATGTTGAAAAGCAGAAGAGTGGAATTGAATCGTCTGTTCGAGGAAATAAACCCCAGGCTCCCACAGTAATGCATCCACGCGAATCGGCACGACAACATTACTAATCAAGTCGTGATGAAAGGCTTCTAACTGAAATTGTGTTTGTCTTAGTGCAAGGTAAAGACTGAACAAATCCAGGCAGTACTGCATTTGTTCAGAGAGTTTGAATTGATAGACACTTTGTTCTCCACGCATACCAAATCTCAACGTCAGGTGTTGGAATTCTACTTCTCCTGATTGAGCTTCCCTAATTGCTTGGCATGCGTGTTGGACATCATTGTGTTTTAAAGCATCAAAGACTAATTGATCGTCATCCGTGACGATATATTGTACTGCGAGACCAACCAAATGTTCGTACATCGCATGTGTTGAAATAAGATTAACCAAGGTTTCCTACCACATTGATTTGTTTGTTTTCTGGGATTTCGTTGTAAGACAATACTGCCAGCCCTTGTGTAAATGTACGAGCGTAACGCGCTAGAAGAGGGCGCAGCTGTGGCATAACGAGAAGGATCGGAGGTAGCCCCTGTTGTTTAAGCTGTTGTCTGATCAATGGCAAGTTTTGTTGGAACTGACCAAGAATGTTTGGCTCAATTGGGAAGCTATCTAGTGTTACCGTACCAGAAGATTGTGCTTGTTGCAGTGAAGTTAGTAGCATTTGTTCTAACTCATCAGACAGTGCGTAGACATTTAATTCGTTCTTTTGTCCTGCAATTAAGTTAACAAGCGTACGCTTTAGTGCACAGCGTACATCAGATGCAAGTAGGATCGGGTCCTTTGTATTTTCCGCGGATTCCAACATTGTGTTGGCAATCGTGCGAATATCTTTTAGTGGCACTTGGTCCAATAAAAGCTGACGATATACTTTCAGCTGCTGTGCTGGATTAAGTGCTGCTGCTAATGCTTCTGCTAGTTTCGGGGCTTGTTGTGTCAAACGCTGGGTTATTGCTTCCACATCGTCGTGCGTAAACAATTCTGCAAGGTTTGTCTTCATGATTTTACTAATATGAGTGGCTATAACAGTGCCATCGTCGACAACTTGGTAACCCATATTAAGTGCTTTTGCTTTATCTTGATGCTCAATCCACACAGCTGGCAACTGATAAGCAGGATCGCTACCCAAAATGCCATCTACCTCACCGTAAGTTTCGCCAACCGCTATCGCCATTAAACGCTCTGGTTCAATAAAACCTTGCTCAATGACTTCGCCATTTAGAGAAATTGTGTATTGGTTTGGCTTGAGGCTCAGGTTGTCACGAATACGAACTTCAGGTAATAAAAAGCCAACTTGTTCAGAAAGGTTTCGACGCACACCGCGGATACGTTGTGATAAAGGAGCCCCTTGTTCTTTGTTGACTAGATGGACGAGTCGATAACCAAGCGCAAGTGATAATGTTTGGACGTGAGGAATATCATCCCATGTCAGCGGTGTATCATCGTCTTGCATTGCTTGTGAAAGTGCTTCGACCTCTTCAATCTGGGAGTCTTGCACTGGCTTCTTGGTTTGACGCCACCCTGCGAACGCTAATGCGCCAGCAAACGCAAAAAAGGCTAGGTGTGGCATACCCGGTACCATACCGATTACCGCCATAATACCTGCGACAGTAAATAGCGTTGCAGGAGTTGCCAGTAATTGCTTTTGCATGGTTTCCGACATGCCATTATCGCTATCATTAATTCGCGTAACGATAATCGCGGCAGCCGTTGCCAATAGTAGTGAAGGAATTTGAGCAACTAGACCATCACCGATTGTGAGTAGGGCATAAGTTTTAAAGGCGTCAGACGCAGCGAGTCCATGCTCGAAGACACCAATACTGATACCACCAATGATATTGATAAACAGAATCAACAAACCTGCGATGGCATCGCCACGCACAAACTTTGATGCACCATCCATCGAACCATGAAAATCGGCTTCGTTGGCGACTTCTTTACGGCGTAAGCGAGCCGTTTCCTGATCGATAAGGCCAGCGTTTAAGTCGGCATCAATTGCCATTTGTTTGCCTGGTAAAGCATCCAACGTAAAGCGGGCTGAAACCTCAGAAATACGTTCACCACCTTTGGTGATTACGACGAAGTTGATGATCATCAAGATGACGAACACCACCATACCAACGACGTAGTTACCGCCAATGACGACTTCACCGAATGCTTGAATGACCTTACCCGCTGCGTCACCACCATTATGTCCTTCTAGGAGTACAATTCGCGTAGAAGCCACGTTCAATGTGAGACGTAATAATGTTGCGACCAGCAAAATAGTTGGAAAAACAGAGAAATCTAATGGTCGCTTTGCGGTTGTGCTGACCAGCAATACTAGGATTGCTAAGACGATATTAAAGGTAAACAGCGCATCCAGTAGCAGAGGAGGCAAAGGAAGAATCACCATTGCTAATATCATTAGCAAGACGATTGGAATGCCAACGTAGCCTTTGGTTGATGTTTGAAGTTGTTTTAACCGGTTAAGCATACTTTCGTGTCCTTGGATAAACGCGGGTTAATCAGTGCTGCAAATGTTTTGGAATCGAAAAATGAGGTAAAGGAATTGGCTCTTTTCCCTCACCTTTACGAAAGGCTTTCAATTGCAAAACGTAAGTAAGAATATGTGCCACTGCGATGTACAGTTGGCTTGGGATTGCTTGTTCAATCGCCGTCGTGTGATAAATCGAACGGGTAAGTGGCGGGGAGTTAATGATTTCCACTTTGTTTTCTCGGGCGATACGTTGAATGTGCATAGCAGTTTCGTCTACGCCTTTTGCGACGACAAAGGGCGCGTCAGAAAGCGAAGGCTCGTATTTCAGTGCGACTGCGTAGTGCGTTGGGTTTGTGATGATCACGTCAGCCGTCGGCACCATTTTATCGATCTTACGGCGCGCAAACTGTTGCTGTATTTGACGAATACGTTGTTTTACTTCCGGACGACCTTCATTATTTTTAAATTCCTCTTTCAATTCTTGTTTCGTCATGCGGAGTTCTTTTAGGTGTTCCCAACGCTGATAAGGAATGTCGATAACCCCAAATAACAACAAGGCGAAGCCCATTAAGAGTAAGCCTTCAAACAGAATTGACATTACTAGAGAAAAACCTTGGCTGAGTGGGAGGTTTTGCATGCCAAGTAATGGCTGTAAGTGGTTGTCTAAATAGCCATATAAGATGCCGAAGATCACGGCTACTTTGAACGTCGACTTTAAGAGCTCAACCACTGAGCGGGTCGAAAAAATGCGCTTTATCCCGCTCAAAGGATTAATTTTGCTGAGCTTTGGCATCACGTTCGCGGGACGGAACATCCAGCCGCCTAGCACAAGGCTACTACCACAGGTCACGATAATAATGACGGTAAACAATGGTAATAGCATGTCGATGATGACTGCTAAACTTTGTCCCAATTGCTCGACAAGTTGTTTAGGATTTTCTAGGTCGGCTCGCGTCAGCATCATGTTGTAGCGAAAGATCCCCGACATGCTTTCCCAAATACTATTAAGCTGAGAGTAAAAGTAGAGCGCCACCGCTAGAAATATAACCGCAGTAGTAAACTCTTTCGCGCGAGGAATTTGTCCTTCCTGACGGGCTTTCTTTACCTTCTGCGGTGAGGCTTTTTCAGTTTTGTCTTGAGAAGATTGATCGCTCATGCTCCCCCCAACATAAAGTTACTCAAGTGTCTAATGGTGTCGTGAACGAGCGCCGTGTAGCGACCAGGAACACCAGAAACTGAGATTAATACGCTGAATAGACCCAGCAGCATCGTCATAGGAAAACCTAACGCATAGACATTAAGTGATGGTGCGGCTCGGTTCATTACACCAAAACTGATGTTGGCTAGAAGCATGGAAACAATAGCGGGTAAAGCCAAAGCTAGTGAAGAGGCAAACATCCAACCGAAAATATTGACAACACCTTGCAGAGAAAGCGATGTGATACCAGATCCGACTGGCCAAACAACAAAGCTTTGAATCACGATATCTATGACGAGTAAGTGTCCTTCTAGCGCAAGAAACAACAAGGTTGAGAAAATCAGAAATATGCGTCCCAAAATGGCGACAGAAAGCCCGTTAATAGGATCATTCATCATCGCCATACCTAAGCCCATTTGCAGAGAAATCACCTGACCAAGCATGGTGAAAACGTTAAAGAGCATGTGCAAAATTAACCCAAACATTACCCCCCAAATAGCTTGCTCAAAAGCAAGGAACAGGGAAGTCATAGAGAATAATTCGACTTGTGGCATGGGTGGCATTAACGGTCCAGTAATGACAACGATCGAGAGGGCCAGTAAAGTACGAACCCAAACAGGAATAATTGCATCACCAAAGAAAGGCATTGAAATAAATACGGCTCCCACACGAAAAAACGGCCACCAGAGTTGACCGAGTATCGCCGAGAGCTCTGCAAATGTGATGGCCATTAGCCAATCATCCCTGGTATGTTGTGGAACAAGAAATCAAACAGTTCCATGATCTTACGTAGCATCCAGTGACCTGCAAAAATCACCATTAATAAGGTAACGAGCAAACGTGGCAAAAAGCTGAGTGTTTGCTCGTTGATTTGTGTGGCAGCCTGAAATACGGCGATACACAAACCGACAATTAAGCCTGGAACAACCAATACGGCAACCATCAAAATGATCAGCCATACTGCATCGGAAAATAACGTTACGGTTAGTTCTGGGGTCATAACTGCTCCTAGTTAACCGAAGCTGGCAGATAAGGTGCCAACTGTCATTGCCCAACCATCCACGAGTACAAATACCACCAACTTAAAGGGAAGTGAGACAATTAAAGGTGATAGCATCATCATACCCATTGCCATCAGGACACTGGCGACAACCAAGTCGATGACCAAAAACGGGATGAAAAGCATAAAACCAATTTGGAAGGCGGTTTTCAGTTCACTAATGACAAATGCAGGCAAGACAACGGCAAATGAAATATCCTCAACGTTTTGGTCGAGAGGCTCATTGGCAATACGTAACATTTGTTCAAGAGAGCTTTGGTGCGTCTGTGCCAACATGAACTCTCTCACTGGTTTCTCTGCAACAGAAAAAGCCTGTATTAGCGTGATTTCGCCGTTGTCGTATGGCTGAAACGCATTTTCATAAATATCGCTCCAGACAGGGCGCATAATCAGTAACGTCAATGCGAGAGCGATCCCGACCAACACTCTGTTAGGTGGGCTTTGTTGAAGACCAAGAGCTTGGCGCAAAATCGCAAGGACAACGACAATTCGAGTAAAGCTCGTCGCCATCAAAATAAATGCTGGAAGAAAACTGAGCGCCGTCATCAACAACAGAATTTGCAGTTTAACGCTGTATTCTTGTTGTGTGTCGCCATCAGAAACGGACAAGATAGTTAAGCCGTTGTCAGCCGCCATTGTTGGGAAAGCAAACAAAAGTGACACCAATACCAAAAGAGGTAACCAACGGTGCCAAGCGCTCAGATTTTTCATTGTGATGCCTACCTAAGATTATTGACCAACGCCACTCAATGCAGAGTCATGTACATCGATCAGACGAAGTCCATACTTATCATTGACAACGACAACTTCAGCGTGGCCCATAAGAGAACCGTTTACTTTCACGTCTAAAGGCTCGCCATTGAGCTTTTCCAACTCGATAACCGTGCCTTCACCCGCTTTCATTAAGTCCCCAAGTGGGATCTCCTTACTCGCAACTTCCAGCGTGACTGTGACAGGAATGCTTTTGAAAAAGCTAAGGTCACGTTCCGCAGTGGCTGGTTCTTGTTGGAGCGTATCTTCGGCTTCAAAGTCTTCTAATTGAAAATCATCAAAGTTCAGTTCTTCTGCGTCGAATGCATTAGTTTCTAGCGCTTCGCTCATCGCTGCGGTTCCTTATCAGGGTTAAAGATCAAAACAAGTTGGCCGTCTTGCTCGGCAATACGACCTGTAAATAGAGATTGGTTGCCAATGCTTACTGGAACCGTGTTAAGAAGCTCAATAGGTAAAATATCGTTGGGTTGTAAGCCAACCACATCACTTAAAGGCATCTTCTTTTTACTTAGAACAACGTTCAGTCGAACGGGGGTCGTCTCTAAAGAACGACAGAAAGGTTGAAACAAATCGGTATCAGGCTGCAGTTCAAGCTGCTCGATCAGCGTTTGAATAAGATGACCATCTAGCTTGAGATGAATTGAGCCTTGATGATCGTCAAACGCAATGTTTAATTGAACGTTAATGCCAATTCCTCTAGGGGTCTCATACTCACCCGTGTCCCACATTTCACCAGGAGCAAGCCAACCGATGATGATTCGACTGATGCGCTCTTGTAAACGTAAGTCACTGGCCGTCAGAGTAGCGGCTGAACGCTCTGCACTTGCACCATAAAATCTATCAGCCAACTTTATTAGCGTGTGAGGGTTACCATGGATGAATACCATGCCGCCTTCCTGATGTTGATAGGTCGACGTTTGCTCTTTGTCCATCTCAACCGATGTAAAGCGGTGCAAGTCTACTGAGGTTAAGCTAGCTTCCACTTTTCCTGTGCTGAGCCAATTTTGTAATTCAGTCGTAAGGTTTGAGCAAGATTCTGAAATTAAATTATCGAGCTTCTCACGAATGATATGAATAGGTTTGCCTAATAATTCTACATCAAGTAGTTGACTATCAGAAATAGGCTCGCTAACTCTATTTTCCATTTATATTTTACCGTGCGTTAACAATCGAAAGTGTTTTAACTTAATGGCGTGTAGTCTACACAGAAATTTTAATGATCTTTTAGCTCCAAACTCTAAGATTGTGACTTTAGTTCACATGTTGCTTTGTTCATATAGTCATAATCTTTTAATGAAATTTAAAAAGAGTTAGTTTTCTTTATAAATCGCTTAATAAATAAAATAACAATGTTGAGCGTTTTAGTTGTTATAGCTTTTTTAAATTGCCTTTATGGCGTAACAACAACTTCAAATAAATAAATTATAAGATACTGTTTTTTATGCTTAAAGCTTCCGTTGGAGGCTAAGCGTGCTCTCTTGAGCGTTTTGTAACCAATTTTAATATTCAGAATAGGTAATTAAAATGATTAGCTATGCCAGTTCTCTCGGCTTGGTGGCATATTTAATTAAACGGTTTAAGTCATGGGAATGTAAGATATACATGAATCATGTCCGTTTGATAATTTGTAACACAATTATTGTTATCAGTTTTATTTTTTCAAAAGTGTCATATTCAGAAGAAGTCTTAATAATCCCTATGGACCTCTCTAAATGGACATATGAGGGAAATAAATTCAAATGCAACTTGTTGCAATCAAATAAAGACTATGGGAAGTTTTATTTCCTAGCGGAACCTAATAATAAATTCTATTTTATTTCCGATATAGAATATGAAAACAATAAATGGAAAACGATTGCTTTAACAACTCAAAATGCTCCTTGGGGTGATGAGCTTTATAGAAAAGAATTTGGTTCCCTTGAATTTACTAAGCCGTCTCAGCGTTTCATCTTTAATAAAGGCGCTGAAGAATTCATGGATTCAATTGCTTCGGGTAGTTGGGTGACGCTGTCACTTAAAGGAAGTAATGCTTCCTCTGTTTCAGAGATTGTGATTCCTACTCTTCAAATTCAAAACGCATTGAAATCATTTAATGCGTGTCGCGCGCGATTGCCTAAATTGTCTTTTTCAGAGGCAAGGGATATGGCGCTCTCATTTGAGTTTGGTCAGAAGACGTTAAGTCGTGGACAGAAAGCAACACTAGAAGCGCTGTATAGCTATGTATCTGTGGATGATCGAGTGACCAAAATCCTCATCGACGGTCACACCGATAACGTTGGTTCAAGTTTAACGAACCTTTCTGTGTCACGTACTCGAGCAGAGCAAGTCACCAATGCTTTGATTGAGCTTGGGGTCGACGAGTCGATGATCGAAACACGAGCTCATGGTTCACGTTACCCAATTGCCAGCAATAACTCGGTTAATGGCCAAGCAAAAAACCGACGTGTCACCCTGCGTTTAGTGAGGGACAACGAGTATACGGCTACGAAACACCACCCAGATCTACAATCACAAAATCAACAAACGAAAGTTAAGGTTCAATGATGACGAAAACGAAAATTTTGTTGGTTGAGCCAAATGAAGCTCTTGCTCAACCAGTATTGGATGTGTTGCAAAATGCAGGTTACACCGCGAAACACACTCGTACTGGTCGAGGCGCTTTGCTTGAAGAGCGAGCAGAAATCACTTTAGTGAGCTCTACGCTGCCGGATATGTGTGTTCGTGAGTTTGTCGCGTGTCACCAAAAGCAGCGAAATTCGGGTGTTGTTATTGCGATTGTCGACCAAGAACAAGGCATCTTGGCTGCTGAGACGATGAAAGCGGGCGCTACTGATTATCTATTACGCCCGTTTGAATCTAATCAGTTGGTTAATCTGCTTAAACGTGTTGAAGCGTTAGGTAAGCCAATGGCCAACATTGTTGCGGAGTCTTGGAGAAGCAAACAAGTTCTGCAATTGGCGCATCGTGCAGCATGTACTAACGCGAGTGTGCTTATTACAGGTGAATCGGGAACGGGTAAAGAAGTGCTGGCGCGATATGTGCATGAGCACTCTCCGCGTATCAATGGTCCATTTGTGGCGGTTAACTGCGCCGCCATTCCAGAGTCAATGTTAGAGGCTGTGCTATTCGGTCATGTAAAAGGCGCGTTCACCGGAGCGACAAATTCTCAAAGCGGTAAGTTTGAAGAAGCAAATGGCGGGACGATTCTGCTTGACGAGATTGGTGAAATGTCACCTGCGGTTCAAGCGAAATTGTTACGCGTCCTTCAAGAGCGTGAAGTAGAACGTGTTGGTAGCCATAAAGCCGTTCAGCTCGATATTCGTGTTATTGCGGCAACCAACAAAGACTTACGTGAGGAAGTTCAAAAAGGCACGTTCCGTGAAGATCTTTATTATCGATTAGATGTGCTGCCTCTGCACTGGCCGCCTTTGCGTGAAAGAAAAGAGGACATTCTACCAATTAGCCAATTCTTTATTGAAAAGTATCAAGATAGCAGCCGCTGTCACCTATCCCAAGATGCGATTAGTGCGCTGAGTCAGTATCACTGGCCGGGCAATATTCGTGAGTTGGAAAATGTCATTCAACGCGCTTTGGTCATGCGTCATGGTGATTACATTACAGCCCATGACCTGATGCTGCCTATTGAGCTTGTCGCGTCAGTTCCTACAGCAGAGCCAACTGCAAGTTTTGGTCATGTAGAAGCGAAGAAGCAAGCTGAATATCAGTTTATTTTGGAAAAGTTACGTCAGTTTGGTGGAAACCGAACGAAAACCGCAAACGCGCTTGGAGTCTCTACTCGAGCGCTACGCTACAAGCTCGCAGCAATGCGAGAACATGGTATTGATTTACAGTCGGCACTAGGCTCGGCTGCCTAATAGGAGAAAAAATAGATGGCAAGTCAACCTACTCATGCGGTCTCGGCAGAGCAACTTATGTTGTCAAAAATGCAGGCGATGCAGGCACAAGTGCAGCCGCCAGAGTTTATCGTGAGTGCAAATCCTTTAGATCAACAATCACTAAACGCACCTTTATCGTTCTCACAAGCGATGACAAATGTGTTGGATACAGTGAATCAACATCAATCAGTGGCTAGTCAAAAAATGACGGCCGTAGAAACAGGAAAAAGTGATGACCTAGTTGGTGCAATGGTCGCGAGCCAAAAAGCCAGCTTGTCCTTTAATGCTTTGATGCAAGTGCGCAACAAAGTCGTGACCTCATTTGAAGATATTATGAAGATGCCGGTGTAATTCATGTCAGAACTAACCCCCCAAGTCGCCGGAAACACAGCTATGGCTACCGGCACAGCACAGACATTTTCTACTGCCAACGGCATGGACGATGTGACAACGAAGCTGAAGCAAATCTGGTCTAGCAGTCAGAGAAACTTAGTGCTATCTGCGGTGTTAGCTGCGATTGTTGCAGCGATTATTGTGGTTGCACTATGGAGTTCCTCGCAGAGCTTTCGTCCGCTCTATAGCCAACAAGAGCGTTTTGATATCGGCGAAATTGTGTCGGTATTAGAAAGCGAAGGCGTAAGCTACCGCATGCAAGAGCAAAATGGACAAGTTCTTGTACCAGAAGGTGAGGTTGCGAAGGTGCGCATGTTGCTTGCATCAAAAGGTGTTAAAGCTAAGCTGCCGACAGGTTTGGATTCGCTCAAGGAAGATAGCTCTCTTGGTACGAGCCAATTTATGGAAACAGCGCGTTATCGTCATGGTTTAGAAGGTGAGTTAGTACGTACTATCATGTCTTTGAACTCAGTAGCGAACGCGCGTGTTCATTTAGCAATACCTCGTCAAACTCTATTCGTCCGCCAAAACAGTGAGAATCCATCAGCATCTGTCATGCTTGAGCTCAAACCTGGTGAAGACTTAAAGCCTGAACAAGTTGAAGCGATCATTAACCTAGTGGTCGGCAGTGTCACGGCAATGAAGCCAGAATTTGTTTCTGTCATTGACCAGTATGGCCGTCTTCTTAGTGCGGATGTCGCTTCTGCGGAAGCTGGTAAAGTAAATGCGAAATATCTTGAATACCAGAAGAGTGTTGAAAAACAGATCATCCAACGCGCAGCAGATATGCTTACGCCGATTGTGGGGCCGAGTAACTTCCGAGTACAAGTCGCTGCCGATCTGGACTTTAGCCAAGTTGAAGAAACACAAGAAATTTTGGATAACGCACCGGTTGTGCGTAATGAGCACACCATTCATAACAACTCGGTTGATCAAATTGCGTTGGGTGTTCCTGGTTCTCTAAGTAACCAACCGCCAGTGACAGGATCTGGTGAAGTGGAAACGAACGATAGCCAAAACACGAATGCGCGATCTGAAGTGAATCGTCAATATGCTGTAGGTAGTAGTGTTCGTCGTACTCAATACCAACAAGGCCAAATAGAAAAGCTTAGTGTCTCGGTTCTGTTGAACTCCAAAGCTTCGCCAGATGGTGTCGCGTGGAGTGAAGCCGATAAAGAGCAAATCTCAAACATGATCATGGATGCTGTTGGTATCTCTGCCACACGAGGTGACAGCTTAAGTTTAATGAGTTTCAACTTCACCCCAATTGAAATTGATGCTCCTCCTGCACTGCCGTGGTGGCAAGACCCTACAGTACAGCAGCCAATACGCTACGTTATTGGTGGCTTGTTAGGCTTGGCGATGATCTTCTTCGTACTGCGTCCATTAATCATGCACCTAACTGGCGTTGATAAACCTGTGCCTGAGCTAAATTTTGCTGAGCCTCAGGAAGAACCTGACTACGAAAACTTGCAAACGCGTGAAGAACGCGAGCATGAAGAAGTACTTGATCGCCGCCTATCTGAAAAAGGCATCTCAGCCTCTTCAGGTTTAGATGTAAACAGCGACATGCTACCGCCAGCAGGCTCGCCATTAGAAATTCAATTGAAACACCTACAGCTTATTGCTAATGAAGAGCCAGAGCGCGTAGCCGAAATACTGAAACAATGGGTAAACATCAATGAACACAGTTCTATCAAAGCAGACGCTTAGTTATGTTGAACAAACCGCGCTCGTGCTATTAGGCATGGGCGAGGATGCCGCAGCGAAGGTTTTGCAACACTTTAGCCGTGATGAAACCCAGCGTGTGACTCGTGCAATGGCGAAGTTAAATGGCATTAAGAGCGATTCTGCTCGTGGTGTTATTCAAACTTTCTTTGAAGATTTCCGTGAGCACAGCGGTATTCGAGGAGCCTCTAAGGAATACCTATCTAATACATTGCGTAAAGCATTGGGTAACGATTTGGCAAAAGGGTTATTAAATACCTTATATGGCGATGAAATTCGCAACAATATGCAGCGCTTACAGTGGGTGGAAGCAGAAACTCTCGCTCGTTTCATTGTGAACGAGCACCCACAAATGCAAGCAATTTTTCTAGCGTATTTGCCAGCAGACAGCTCTTCAGCGGTATTGAAGCACTTGCCACAAGATTACCATGACGAAATCTTGTTCCGTATTGCTCAATTGCAAGATATCGATCATCAAGTTGCCGTTGATTTGCATGAACTCGTTGAGCGTTGCATCGAAAAAGTATCCGCAAGTCAAAGCACGCCGTTATCAGGTGTTAAGCAAGCAGCAGATATCATTAACCGCTTTGAAGGTGACCGTGGTTCATTGATGGAAATGCTGAAGTTGCATGATGAAGATGTTGTTAATGCAATTGAAGAAAACATGTTCGACTTTATGGTTCTTGGCCGACAACGCGAAGAAACTATGGACATGTTGGTGCAGCAAATCCCGCTAGAGTTGTGGGCAGTTGCGCTAAAAGGTTCCGATATTACCTTACAACAAGCTATTAAGCGTTCAATGCCGCAACGTATGGTGAAAGCGCTAGAAGATGACATGGACGCACGCGGCGCTGTTGCGTTAAGTCGAGTTCAAAAAGCACGTCAAGACATCATGCAAATGGTACGTGAGCTGGATGAATCTGGTGAAGTTCAGCTGCTTCTCTATGAAGAGCCAACGGTGGAGTAAGGTCATGCTAGAGATAAAATCAAGTACTATGCGATTGCCTCCGAGCGGGTATCGTTTACACCGTTTTCCTCCTTTAGCGCAACCTAAGACTATCGAAGACGAATTCGGGCTAGATAACCAAGGCTGGCAAGAACCTCAAATTGATATCCAACAGCAACTTGAAGAAGGTTTTCAACAAGGTTTGCAACAAGGACATGAGGAAGGCTTACGCCAAGGTATCGAACAGGGCAAGCAACAAGGTCTGTTGGAAGGCCAAAAAGAAGGTTTCCAAAAAGGCTTTGTTTCCGGTGAGCAGTCTGGAAAGCAAGGCTTTTTGGAGGCGGCGAAGCCTGTCAATGAACTTTTTCACGCCCTTTCTCGTTGGCAGGATGAAAAAGAGCAGCAACAACGTCATATGATTTGTGAACTGGTACAAAAGGTAGCTCAGCAAGTGATTCGTGCCGAGCTCACTTTAATGCCTCAGCAGATCCTAGCTTTGGTGGACGAGACATTGTCTGCCATGCCTGGTAAAGCGGAAACAGTAACTGTGCATTTAAATCCGCAAGATTTAGAGCGCATTACTCACATCAATGCTGATTTGCCGCAATCTTGGAAACTGGTCCCTAATACGGAGCTTCCTATTGGTGGCTGTCAGTTAGTGACTGATGACGCAGAAGCGGATGCGAGCTGCGACTCTCGTTTGGAAGCCTGTATGGACAATGTAAAGCAACACCTTTTGGATGAAGTCAGTATTCCACAGGTAGAGTCTGAGCATGAGTAATACCCTAAGCCATGAACTATTAAGTGAGCGTTTGAGCGAAGCCTTGGCTTCGCTCGATTCAATCCCTGTTGCTCGCGTAACAGGGCGATTGATAAAAGTAAACGGCTTAATGTTACAAGCCGTAGGGTGTCGGTTTAAGCTTGAGCAGCGTTGTCTCGTAGAAACCGCGGAAGGCGATATGATCGAAGCGCAAGTTGTGGGCTTTGAACACACTATTGCTTACCTCATGCCTATCCGCCGTTTAGGCGGTCTGTTTGCAGGTGCAAAAGTCATCCCTCTTGATGGTGACAGTACCGTGCAGCTAAGCTCTCAGTGGTTAGGACGCGTACTGAATGGTTTAGGTGAGCCGTTAGATGACGGGGCACCGCTTAAGGGGGGAGAGCGAGTTTCACTTGAACCAAAACCGATTAACCCACTGAAGCGACGCCCAGTTGATACACCACTCAACGTAGGCGTGCGTGCGATTAATGGACTATTGACGGTAGGCAAAGGCCAACGTATTGGTTTGATGGCTGGCAGTGGCGTCGGTAAAAGTGTGTTAATGGGGATGATCACCAAAAACACGGAGGCCGATGTAATTGTGGTCGGGCTTATCGGTGAGCGAGGCAGAGAAGTACGTGAGTTCATCGAGAGAAACTTAACCCCAGAAGCGCGCAAGAAAGCGATCATTATCGCGGCTCCTGCTGATGAATCCCCGCTAATGAGGTTAAGAGCGACATTACTTTGTCATCGCGTTTCAGAGTATTTCCGAGACCAAGGCAAAGACGTTCTACTTCTGATGGACTCTCTAACCCGATACGCCATGGCACAGCGCGAAATCGCTCTTTCGCTCGGTGAGCCTCCAGCTTCTCGTGGTTATCCGCCCTCAGTCTTCAGCGTGTTACCTCAACTCTTAGAGCGAGCGGGTAACAGTGAAAATCAACATGGTAGCTTAACGGCAATTTACACCGTATTGGCAGAAGGGGACGACCAACAAGATCCTGTCGTGGATTCCGCGCGCGCCATCTTAGATGGGCATGTCGTTTTATCGCGTCAACTGGCTGAGCAAGGGCATTATCCCGCGATAGATATCAACGCGTCTATTAGCCGTTGTATGAATACTTGTACGCAGGACGCACACAGCACGATTGCGAATAACTTCCGTCAAATGTACTCCAACTACCTTCAGGTTAAAGAGTTACTGCCATTAGGGGGTTATCAACCAGGACAAGATCCTGAGTTAGATCAATCTGTTGCTATGTATCCAAATTTGCGTGCATATCTACAACAAGCTGCCAACGAGTCTGTAGATTACCCAACCAGTTTGACCGAGCTCGCGCAGCTTTTTCAAAGTGCTTAATCAAATGGGAGTGACAAGGCTGAAATGAAATCCAAGTTAAAAGCCGTAGGCAAGTTACAGCAAATGGAAGAAAAACAGCGTGACCGTGTGGGTCAACAACTTGATGCCATGCGTCAGCGTCACTCCCATCTTTCAATGCAATTGGAACAGTTGTCGGCGTTGAAAGGCCACGCTGGACAATCAACCCGAACCGGCCCGACGCTGACGAGCGCGGCTTTGATGAACTTTAATCGTGTTGACCAAATGCTACAAAGAATGCTTCGTCACCACGAGCAAGAGCAAGCCGTTATGCAAGCGGAATGTGCATCTGTACAGAAAACGCTAGAACACAAGCACGCACGCGTTCAAGGGTTAGAAAAAGTGCTTGATCGTTGGCGTACTAAGCAGAACTATGAAAAAGCGAAAAAAGAGCAAAAGATGATTGAAGACATCATTAACTCTCGCGTTAAGCGTAAGATATTATGATGTCTTGTTGACGCTACTAGGAGCGCGAATAATTTCTGCGGTGTCTTAGCCAACCAAACCAGCCTCCAAGCATGATCAACCCTGATCCGAGAGCACCGCCGCCACTGCTGCCGTTGTTACCAAAGCCAGATGTGTTGGTATCGACAGGCTCAAAGCCAGAGTCCCCTTCGCTATGATAATCTTCCGAACTTGCTAAGAGGGCGTTATAACTGGTTTTTACACCTGAGCTGGTTTGGGTCTCAATCCATGTTGCATAGTTCAAAATCTCGGTAAACACACTTGGAATCGCAGCGGATTCGCAAACTGAAGAACCGTAGCTCACAATGCCAATTTGCTGATACATGCCATTATTGTCTTGATAGGTGAGAGGACCGCCTGAGTCACCACGACAGATACCAGTGTAGCTTCGTTCAGGAAATCCATTCGCACATAAACTTTCCTGAGCGTTAAACCCTGTTACCAACGAAGCGCATTGGGTGTCGGTAAGGGGTTTTACTTCTGCCCAGCGTAAATAGTTAGGGGGGCTTTCATCATTGGTTGAGGTCTGACCTAAACCGAATATCTGATAAACTGACTTGCTGCTGTAGTCTCCAAAGTCTTGCGGTAAAGTGATGGATTGGACGTTATCGGTGATAGGTCTAGTCAATTCAAGGACAGCGATGTCATTAATCCATAAATCGCTAGGCACATAATCAGGATGAATCGTGATAGAGCGAACATCTTTGAATTCTTCAACAAACACGTCATTCATCGTAGGGTTTTTGACTAACACTCGTAGGTCGTTGATTGTCCAGCCGTCAGTAAAAACGCTTGGTTCTACGCAGTGAGCCGCAGTTAAAATGAAGCGGTCGTTTACAATGGTTCCCCCACAAATATTGGCAAACTGATTAGCGCCAGTTTTATGTAGAATAAGACGTGCAAAAAAAGGAAGTTGGTTTTGGGTAGCCTGCTGACCCCCAATAATTGCCGTGGAGATCCCTTGTTCTGAAAGGCGGTTATCATTTTCTACTTCAGCGGTCGTACTCAAAGATACTGCAAAACAGAGTGCGCTTAGCCATATTTGATACTGCTTCATAAACCATCCTTGGATGAAAAGTGCTCTTCTAACTTTATACTAGTTTTTCAGTGAATGTGCTTAACAAAAGTTTCTAATAGTTGAATGATTGTTGTAGCCAAGATCGCAACAGATGAAATGATTCAAGCTTTAGCTTGTGTGGCGGGCATACAAAGTAAAGCTGTTGATGAGGATTAATGACGGGTTCACCCAGCTCGATTAGCTGACCATATTTGATGTCATCCTTCACAAACAAGCGATGAGTGACCAATAACCCCAAACGACGAGTTGTGGCCTGGACGGCTTGTATCGACATGTTAAAAGTGATTGGTTTTTTATTTTTAGGTCGCTGGATACCCGTCGCGTCCAGCCACACGTTCCAGTCATTTTTCCGTCGTTCGTTAGTAACTTCAATGATGGGATACTGCTTTAAGAGTTGAGTGATGTTTGAGTCCTTGGTCTTCGCTATCAATTCAGGACTGCACACCAAAACCAGTTCATCTTCACTGAGCTTTTCGCAGTAGTAATCCTGCCATTCTTCGGGATTTCCATGCACCAAGGCCGCGTCGATACCTTCTTGTTCTAAATTGAATCTGCCAGACAGGTTTGATAAACGAACGTCTAATTGAGGAGCAAACCCTTGTAAATCTGACATTCGAGGAATCCACCAGTGAAGAGCCAATGAATTCACCATATTGAGCGTAACACGCTGCAAGTTCTGATCTTGGATGAGTGCTTCCGTTGCATCGACAATTTGCTCTAAAGCGGGTGCCACCTTCCTGTAATACTTTTTACCGTCCGCGTTGAGTTGAACTTGTCTGCCTATGCGATCAAATAGAGGCTTGTTGACTTGACTCTCCAGCGATTTAATTGCCTGACTTACGGCTGAGTGGCTCACACTTAATATCTGTGCTGCTTCTGTCATGCTGCCAGACTCAGCTACTGCAACAAATGCGTAGATGGACTTTAAGGGGACTAGTTTCCGCATAATTTAAAAACCGTAGCTGGTGATAGATAAGTTAAACTGTAAGTTTTTCTTACATCAATGGTTAATATTACTCGCTATTTACTATAAGTGATGTCTTTTAAAATGCTCCATATATTAAGGAGTATTGAATGAATGCTGTAAACAAATCTATCCTTTTCATGTTAATGTCTACGTTAAGCTTATCTGTTACTGGACTGTTAGCAAAGCAGTTGTCAGGCGAACTTTCCGTCACACTATTTAGCTTCTTACGTTTTTTGGTGCCTGCGCTTATCTTGCTTATCTTACTTCGTGTGAAAAACCTTACCTTTCCTAAAGCGGGCACGCTAAAGCCTATTTTATTGCGTGCTCTTTGTATCGGTTTGTCACAACTTTGCTTTATCGCGTCATTACAAACGTTAACGCTCGTTGAGGGGGTCGTTTTGTTTGCTACTGGCCCATTATTTATTCCCTTGGTTGAAAAGCTGTTCATGAGGGGGCGCATTCGTGTTTCAACATTGGCGGCTTTAGCAATGGCGTTCACTGGTGTGGTTATGTTGGCGGGCGGCGGAAGTGAGATCACATGGCGAGCGGATTTATTGCTCGGCTTGGCTGGTGGACTCTTCAATTCTGGTTCTCAGCTTACGTTATATAAAGTGAGTAAAACAAATATGTCGCCGCTAGAAATCAACTTTTGGGCGTTTGGTTTTGCTGCCGTATTTCTGTTGCCGCTAACTTTGTTTAACGACTTCGACGTGTTACTTAATATGAGTGTTATGGCGCCTGAGATTTCTTCAAATACGCTGTGGATCGGTATGATGTCTCTGATGATCATTAACACCCAAGTTTTTCGCTCCAAAGCATATAAACTGGCAAGCAGTGGCTCTCAACTTGCACCACTCATTTTTACTAACTTATTGTTCACTGCGGTTTGGCAGAGCCTGTTTTTTGAAGACCGAATGAGTCAAAGTCAAATTGTTGGGATGAGTTTAATAGTGCTCGCAATCATACTGAACACATGTTGGGTTCGCTTTAAGGCGCATCGCAGTGGCGGTTTACAAGCGAGAACTTCTTAGTCTGTCGGAAAATGAAGGGGGCAGGTAGATAAATTGGTCGTGTGGTTTGATTTTTCCTGAGTATGGGCTAGCGTCAAGAAAGGTTCAGGGAGAGAAATCATGCTTACGCTAAATTATTACGTCGAAATTTCGGCGACACCGCAACGAGTGTGGGAAGTGCTAACCGATGTTGAGTTGTATAAACGTTGGGCGCAAGCCTTTTCACCGCAGTCTCAATTTGAAGGAGCTTGGGAAGAAGGAGGTGGCATCACTTTTTTTGATCCAGATATGGGCGGGACAAGGGCGATCATAGATACGGTGCTACCGCTTCAAAAACTTGAATTTCATCATGTTGCCATTTTTAATCCGGATAATCGTCAACAACTCGATGCTGACCTAGCATCTAGGTGGATCGGATCGCGAGAGATCTACCAGATCGATACCAACAACGATCGTTTACTACTCAATGTTACCATTCATACTCACAATGACTTTGTTTCCATGTTTAATCACGGATGGGAAAAAGCCTTACCCTTGATAAAAGCCATTAGTGAAGAGCAAGCTTAGGGTTCTTGCCTATCTTGGGCTGACGATGCGTTGCCTGAAGGTATACAATAGCACGCAAGATAGCGCACCTTAGAGAGTGGATGATGGAATTTAAAGTTGATACCCATACACATACGTACGCAAGTGGTCACGCGTACAGTACCTTGATTGAAAATGCAAAGTTGGCAAAAGAGAACGGGCTGGATATGTTCTGCACGACCGATCACGCAGAATCAATGCCGGGTGCGCCTCATTACTGGTTCTTCTCTAACCAGAAAATTCTGCCTCGCTTTCTTGAAGGCGTTGCGATTATTCGCGGCGTTGAATCTAACATTATGAATACCGAAGGCGACATTGATATTCCACTGAGTGTGGACCGCAACTTAGATTGGGTGATCGCGAGTTTTCATGAACCCGTTTTTCGTCCTGCAAACAAGCAAACTCACACGGAAGCACTTGTTAATGTCATTCAGAGTGGCCGTATTGATGCGCTCGGTCATCTTGGTAATCCAAATTTCGACTTTGATTTTCAGACCGTTTTAGCGTGCGCGAAAGAGCACAATGTCGCGATTGAAATTAACAACACCACTCTGAAGGGCAATAGCCGAGTAGGCAGCGTAGACCGTTGCCACGAGATTGCACAAATCGGGAAAGATCTCGGTGTTTTCTTCACCACGGGCAGTGACGCGCATTTCTGTCACGATGTTGGTAATCTGGATTTGGTTGGAGAGTTAATGGACAAAGTGGGTATTGATAGCAAGAAAGTGATTACTCACACCGCTCAGCAGTTTTTGTCTTTCTTAGCTTTGAGAGGCCGTAAACCAATTGCAGAATATGACAGCATTCTCAACGCATAAACTTGATTACATTTAAGGTATGCACCCGACGCCAGATTGCTTTACACTGCGACCCGGAAATACTCAACTAAGCTAGTTTTTCGCCTCTTATGGCGTAGGTTATTTGGGTGAATAAAGCCGACACAGAATTCGGCACTATAAATGGAGAAGTGAAAAATGTTACGTCCTTTAGTCCTAGGGTGTGCGATTGCGTTTGGCTCAACATACGCAATGGCAGAAGCGGTTGATTTAAAACAAAACATGAAACAGATGAAGATGGAATTCAAACAGGCGGCAGAAGCATCTGATGTCGAAACCATGAAATCTGCGATTGATAGCTTGCAAGCTATTGTTGAACAATCTAAGCGTGGTAATTACCCACCAGAGAAGTTTGATACTTACTTAGAAGGCTTTAACAAGCTGACGGTAACGCTAGATAAGATTGAAGCGGATCTTGATGCGGGCAAGCTACAAGAAGCGAAAGACCAACTGCGTGAAATCGATAGTCTTCGTGAAGAGTACCACGACAAGCGCAATCCAAGCATTTGGAGCAAGTTGTTCGGCTAATTATCTACCGAGCGGAGCATTTGCTCGTGGCAGTGGATTACGTGTTATCTCTAAGTAATGAATGAACACATTATCAGCCTGCCATTTCGGCGGGCTTTTTTGCGCCTGTCAATCGATGCATTCAAGAAAACCTGTGAGGTAGCAACCACTTATTGATACTGTTTTTTGAGCTATCACTCAAAATTGGTTACGCTGTGTGAAATTTGTTAAGTCACCGTTATGCGTAGATTAATTCCTTTTTACCGCTCGATGTTATTTGCTAGTGCTCTCAGTTGGGTGCTAGTGACGCTGATGCCTGTTATCAATGCTCATGGTAACAGCATGGGCGTGTGGGCGACGCTATGTACGCTTAACGGATTTGAGTTGGTCCAAATAGAAGAGGGCGACAATTCGGTCAGCCACAAAGGCAAGCCTTGTCCGTTTAGCCACTTCTCGACTTTTCATCACGATACACTTCCAACGACACCGATACTTTCAAGACAGAGCTTGGTGACTTCTGACAGCTACGCTTATTTGGCTCTAAGTGTGCGATTTGAAACACCAGTTCCTAGAGCGCCGCCAGTTTCCCTTTTCTCATAACAAAAACAATTACACGATACCCAAGTAACCTCGAGATGCTTGGTTCAGCGAGAATGACTCGGTTTGTAGACGCGGCGGCGATTTAAAGGTCTAGTGGGTCTAAATCAAGATATCGACAACAAAGTATACAAGCCAAGGCAACTCGCCCTTCGGGAGCGTGTCATTGCTCCGATTGCTGCTTCAAACAACTTGGAAAGAGTTGTCTATTACACAGCGTTGTTTTCTTTGCACTCGAATCAATGACAACGCTCTGAATCCAGCATCTTGAAGTCACTTGGGTATATAGTCAGCAACACTGCCACTTCGAGCAGTGGTACTCCCAAATCTAAGTCAAATAACGCCGCATACGAATGCGTATGTGTAGGATGCGTTTGACTGAATTTGGGTGTTCAACAATGAAAAAAGGAAAATACACATGTTGAGAAACTCGGCAAAGCCTCAACTCAAGGAAGCCTCACGCGCAAAATCCATCTACTTTATGACGTGGCGATGGCACTTCTACGCAGGTTTGTTCGTCATTCCATTTATGCTGATGCTTTCCCTCACGGGATTGGTGATGTTGTTTGATGACGAAATCGAACTGGCTCGATACGAAGCGACATTACAAGTTTCACCACAAGAGCACATGATTCCTGTCTCTGCACAATTAGAAACCGTAAAGCAGACGTATCCCGATTTTAATGTCACTCAATTTGTACCTGCTAAAACGGCCGATATTGCCAACCGATTCTCGATTCAAAACCAAGAAGGCAGCTCGCTGATTGTTGCAGTAAATCCTTATACAGGAGACATACAGGGCACCATTAATCGTGGTGATAGCATCTATGAACTGATGAACAGCATTCACGGCACCTTGCTCATCGGCGACCTAGGCGACCGTTTAATTGAAATCGCCGCAAGTCTGGGGATTTTGCTGTTGGTGTCTGGTTTGTACCTTTGGTTACCGAGAGACAACGCCAGCCGCGCCGGCTTTTTGAAAATTCGCTTTAACAATGGCCCTCGGATTTTGATGCGTGACCTGCATGCGAATTTAGGTGGTGTGCTGTCGATTGTTCTGTTGTTCTTTTTGATTTCAGGTTTATCTTGGGCAGGGATCTGGGGTGCGAAAATGGTACAAGCTTGGAATACCTTCCCAACCTATTACACATGGGGTGAGAAACCGGAATCCACACTGACACACAAAGACCTGAATCATGGTGCATCAGAAGAGATGCCATGGAACTTAGAGCTTGCTGCTGTGCCTGAATCGAAAGACAAACCCGCTCATGATCATGCCAATATGAAAGAAGATATGGCATACGCAGGCAACCATGATGCGCTCTCTATTGATGATATTGTCCTCAAAGCTGAAATGATGGGCTTCACTGGCTATAAGCTGTTTTTGCCACGCTCTGAGACGGGCGTTTACACCGTTGCAGCTAACTCCATGGGTGGCGATATCTCCGACCCAAGACAAGATCGCACCAGCCACTTTGACCAGTATTCCGGTCGCTTGTTGGTGGATGTAACGTGGCAAGATTACAGCCTATTTGCCAAGTTCATGGCGGCAGGTGTGTCATTGCATCAAGGTGATGTGAGTATATTGAACAAAGTACTCAACGTAGTGTTCTGTTTGGCGTTCATCTTAATCTCAATCACAGGTGTGGTGATGTGGTGGATTCGTAGACCAAGTCGCAGTGCCGCATTGGGCGCGCCACCTAAGTTTCAACAAGACAGTATTTGGAAGCTTGGCTTAGTAACGTTAGTGATATTGTGTCTCGCGTTCCCGATGGGCGGTTTGGCAATTGTTACGGTTCTCGCACTGGATTGGCTGTTGTTCAACCGCGTTGAGAAACTGAAAACGGCGTTGAATTAGTAACAGACAAAGAATGGAATAATAAAAGAGCCTGCGAAGTCGAAGTGCTGGCTCTTTTTATTTCTGGTAAATCTCCAGTGGCAAGCCATCTGGGTCTTGGAAGAAGGTAAAGGCTTTGCCTGTAAATTCGTCAATACGAATTGGCTCAACTTCAACGTCATTCGATTCTAGGTAGACTTTCACTTGCTCAACATCATCAACCAAAAAAGCGAGATGTCGCAGGCCTTGCGCTTCGGGAAAGCTCGGTCTCTCAGGGACGCCCGGAAAGCTAAACAGTTCAACTTGACTGCCGTCAGGTAAAGCGAGGTCAAGCTTGTAGGAGTCTCTGGCTTCACGATAGTTCTCGGCAATGACTTTCAGTCCTAACACTTCAGTGTAAAAGCGTTTTGACTTTGGGTAATCGCTGCAAATGATCGCGACGTGATGAATGGCATTAAACATGGTTAGCCTCTTCAAGCATGGTTAGTATCCTCGGAGACTAAATGCTCCTTAACGAAGTCGATAAACACACGCAGACGAGCGGGCATGTATTTGGTTTGCGCATACTGCATCGCGATAGCGCCATGATAGTTACTCTTGATCATCCAATCCGGCAGAACCTCCACCACTTCTCCTTGCTCTAAAGCGTCTTTGATCACGAAGTCATGGAAGATCCCAATTCCCAAGCCAGACTTAACCCCGTTCAAGCGCATTTGAGAATGGTTGACGGCGTAGCGTCCACTTACTGCAATCGAGTGGAACGCTTCCTCTTTAAAGAACGACCAGATGTTGTCTTTGTCGTTCTCGGCAAGGTAAATACAGTCGTGCTGCTCAAGCTCGGTTGGGTGCTCAGGCATACCGTGTTTGGCTAGGTAATCTGGAGAGGCACACAAAACAAGGTTGGTCTTGCTGATCTCTTTGAGGACCAGATTCTCATCGGGTTTGTCGGTGAGCTTAAATGCGACATCAATTCCTTGGCGGAACAGATCGATCTCACCATCTGCTGCACGCAGCTTAAGCTGTATATTTGGATAACGTTCTAGGAATGGCAACACAAACGGTTGAAGCACCGAATTAAGAAATGCTTCAGGGGCTGCTACTGTGAGTGCGCCTGTTGGCTCGGCATGATCTTCCGCAGATAGCTCAACGGCTTGCTGTGCGGCATTCACCATTGCGATGCTTTGGTCGTAAACCTTTTGCCCTGCTTGAGTGATGATCAACTTACGAGTCGTGCGCTCAAACAGTTTGACCGAGAGGGCTTGCTCTAATCGTGTGATCAACTTACTTAAAGCCGATGGCGTCACGCCGAGTTGTTTGGCTGCAGCGGTAAAACTGCCTTCGTTTACCACTAAGATAAACGAAGCAAGATCAGGAAGTAGGGCAATGAGTTTTGGATTAACCATAATTGTTCAGTTCTGCGCAGCGGAATAACGACATTGTCTGGTACGGTTTCACGAGGTTCAAGTGTCACCGTCTCGCTTTAACGATATTTTGCCAAAAATGCATTGAGTGCAGGCAAGCCAGATTCACTAGTATGGTATTGCTGCCAACAGTGATAAATGGCCGTTTCGTGGTCTGCAATCAACTCGATAGCTTCTCGCTCAGCGATTGAATGCTGCTGTGAAGCGTTCACTTCTTCATGCCACTCTCGATATTTGGCCTCATAAGGTTCTACCCACTTCAGAAGAGTCGCCACCAACTCTTGCCATGGTAAACCAATCCACTTGGTTGCATCTGCCAAGCCTTTATCTAACATCTCTTGGTATCGACTTTCGATATCCATGCCATTTGTCTGCAGTACAGGTTTGAGCTTTTCTGCGGTGAGTTCTTCCACTTCAATCAAGGTTTGCCACAGTGTTTGTTGTTCACTTTGGGCGTAATGGCTCAAGTAGTGGTTGAAAAAAGCGATGCCGTAGATTTCGCCATAGTAGGCAGACAGAACGTTATGAATCATGGTGAGAATCGTGATTTAAACAGGGAATACCGCATTGTAGGAGGGGAAAGCGCGAAGTGTAAATAGCTGATTAAGAGTAAAAAAGTGCTGCTGACAGAATTCGAACAGAACTTGTGAGAATTTTATGAGAATTCGATGAAGTTGCTGATAGATTTGCTCGTCATTCTTAGAGGCAAGAACGCAAAACGTTCGAAACGTAATGCTTAACCTACTCAAGTCACGAACAATGAAGTAAAGCCGTACACATGGGCTTGGGTAGTTCAACCCTCATTAAAGGATGGAATCACAATGAAAAAACGTACCCAACTCGGACTCGTCATGACTTCAGTCGCAATGGCATTAGGCTCTGCATCAGTGAATGCGGCGGAATTGGAAATCACCGTGACAAACGCAACCAAAGGCATCTACTTTACGCCACTTATTGTTGCTGCACATGGCTCTGACCTTCAAATGTTCAGAACGGGTCAAGCAGCAACGCCAGAACTAGAAGCAATGGCAGAAGGCGGTGATATCTCTGGTCTTGCTAGTGTGATTGGTAACGCTGGTGGTGCGGTGGTTGAGAACCCTGCTGGTGGCATTTTGAATCCGGGTGTTGCAACCACCTTCACCTTGGACAGTGGCGACCACGGTTATCTTTCTCTGAGCGCGATGTTGCTGCCAACCAATGATGGCTTCGTCGGTCTAGATAGCTGGAAGATTCCAACGGAAGCGGGTACATACCGAGCAACGCTAAGAAGTTACGATGCCGGTACAGAAGCGAACGATGAACTTGCGTCTAGCATGCCAAACCCACCTTTCATTACCTTTGGTGCTGGCGGCACAGGCGTTGAAGCAACGGTAACTAACGACAAAGTCCACGTGCATCCGGGTAACCTTGGTGATAGCGATCCAACCGGTGGTATCAGTGACTTAGACAGCAGCAGCCATCGTTGGTTAAACCCAGTTGCAACCATCACAATCGTTGTGAAGTAAGGGGGATGTATGAAATACAGAATCTTACTAGTAGCAGCTTCAGTCGGCTTGCTCGCCGGTTGTCCAAGCGATGATGATAACGACGTAGTGAAATCGTACCGCTACACCGTCAACGTGGCGAACTTGACTGCGAATCAACCTATGTCTCCGCTCGCGGTACTCACTCACAATGCTGACTACCAATTGTTTGAAATTGGACAAGCCGCATCTGTTGAACTTGAGCATCTTGCTGAAGGCGGTAGTAACGCCGAGCTGATTGAATTGATGAACAGCAATGACAGTGTTTACCAAGGTATTTCGGGTAATGGATTGGTGTTGCCGGGTGCATCGGACGAAGTCACCATTACGGTTGACCCTAGTCGTTACGGTTACTTGTCTGTGGCGTCTATGTTCGTGAATACCAATGATGCCTTTGTTGGCGAAACGGGGCTATCGCTCAAATCGCTCGCAGTGGGTGAAAGCTACGAAATGAGCATGAACGTTTGGGATTCCGGCACAGAGCTGAACGATGAACTTGCTGCAACCATTCCGGGCCCAGCAGGTGGCGGTGAGGGTTTCAATGCCGCTCGTAATGACAGTATTGACGTTGTTGCATTCCATGCGGGTGTTGTTAGCCAAGATGACGGATTAGCAAACTCAGCACTTTCTGCGAACCATCGTTTCTTGAACCCAGGTGCGAAAGTCACCATCACTCGAGTCGAGTAACACAGGCTCCGATGACGTCTCCTTTCCAAAGCGCTTGTAGCCGAGCGCTTTATCCCTCATGGCGTCATCGGAACCTTTTTTGAAAGAATTTCTAATTTGTTCCGGTCATGTGCAAAGTGAGGATACTCGAAGGCAAGGAAAGGACCATGGAACAACAGGCAATCAATTTAGTCGCGAACATCTTGTTGGTGGAAGATGACGATGATTTGGCAGAACTGGTTCAGATGCATCTTAAGTTTCAGGGACACCAAGTGTCGCGAGCCACAAATGTCGCCGATGCTAAAACGCAATACCAGCAACAACCCTTTGATTTATTGATCCTTGACCGAGGTTTGCCAGATGGTGATGGTCTAGACATCTGCCATTATTTGCGTCAGCAACAAGATTGGAGCCCAGTGCTTATGCTGACAGCCAGAGACGGTGAAATGGATAAGGTTGACGGTTTAGAAGCAGGCGTTGATGACTACATCACTAAGCCATTTAGCGTATTAGAATTTCAAGCACGAGTGCGAAACGTGCTGCGCAGAGTCAGCCAAACCGCTGAAGCAAAGGTGGCAGATGAAGTCCTCGATGATGCGATGGATTTTGGCCCGCTGAGAATCATTCCGGAGTTGCACCAAGTATCCTTAAACGACAAGGATGTCACGCTCACCGCGACAGAGTTTACTTTGCTGCAGTTTCTCGCGACTCGTCCGGGCAGAGTCTACAGTAAAGATGAATTGCTCGATCACGTTTGGAACACCAGTCATTCTGGTTATCACCACACGGTGTGTAGCACCATAAATCGTTTACGCAGCAAGTTGTCGTTGTCTGATTCTGATCATCACTTCATCCAAACCGTGTGGGGTGTTGGATATAAGTTTCAACCAAGACACTAATGCAAGAAAGTAAGTCAAAACATCAAGCCAAGACAGTAAGTCGGCAGTTGTTTTCACCATCATTTTTCAATCATCACGGGTGTTGCAAAAACACCGCTGTTTAAGGAGGCGATAGGATGAGCTTCAAATCTCGCTTAGTGGTATTTACTAGCTTGTGGTTCTGTCTCGCGGCGGTGGTGATTGCACTGACTTACAATTGGCAAAAAGAAACCATTGAGTTACGCACCAAGCAAAGCCTGCATAAAGAGCTAGCCAGCCACATGCGTGATGATAATCCGCTGATGATCGGAACGGATTACAACCCTAAAGCGCTCAAGTCGATTTTTCACACGCTCATGCTGATCGGCCCTGATTTTGAAATCTACTTCCTCGATAGCCAAGGCAATATCACCACTCATGCAGCACCGGAAGGGGCGGAGATCATGGGGAAGGTGGATCTCAATCCCATTAAGCAATTCTTAAATGACCAGCCTTTTCCTATTTTGGGTGAAGACCCACGTAATCGTGGTGAACACAAAGTCTTTTCTGTCGCCGCGATAGAGGAATTAGGCTCTACGGTCGGTTATCTCTACGTGGTGATTGGCAGTACCCGACATGACGCCATTGCCAATGCTCAAGTCGATACTCCTTATATCGCGCTGGCAGGATTGGTCTTAGTCTCCATTTTAGGCTTTGCTCTTGGGGCTTATGTGCTGGTGAAACGTAGCCTATTGAACCCGATTGAGCGTGTGACCAAGCAACTTCAACAGCAAGCCGAACATGATTTCCGCCTGCAACCTGATTTTACTCACCAAGTGCCGGAGCTCGTGCCGATTGCGCACTCTTATCAGATGATGGCGAAGCACATTCAGCAACAGTTTTTACAGTTGGAGTATCAATCGTCTCATCGTCGTCAAAGCTTGTTGCAGCTTAGTCATGATTTAAAAACGCCGTTATCGAGCGTGCTGGGCTATTTGGAAACGTGGCGTTTGCAACATCCGGAATCCGATCCTTTGATTGACGTTGCTTTCCGAAATTGTGAGAAGCTCTCAACTCAACTGCATTCTTTATTAGACGCCGCACGCAAAGAAGCTCCAATGCCAAATTACGAGTACCGCCCCGTAGATCTGGGCGCTTTGATGGCAGAATGTGCTGAAACGATGCAGAGCCAGTTTTCTCGTAAAGAAGTGGTATTGAAAGTGGATATCGATAGCGAAATCCAAACCGTGGGTGACAAGGGGCTATTGGAGCGATTGGTATTGAACCTGCTTGAAAATGCATTGCGCCACAGCCCAATCGGTTCAGAAGTGCATTGCCAAGCGCATTTGAGTGAGGATAAGTCGCGTATCCATTTTACCTTCGTCAATCACATCGAGAAAGAAGCGGAGGGCGGTTCTTTGGGGATCGGGACGAAGATTGTCCAATCGATCTTAATGCTTCACCACAGCTACCTTGAGACCAATGCAACCTCCTCTCAGTATCAACAGAAGTTCACACTTCTCGCAATCTAAAGAGAAGTGTGAGACATAAGTTAATGTTTATTCAATAACACCACATACGACGCGAGCGCCGCCACCACCTAGCTTACTTGGGTGATCGGAGTGATTGTCACCACCTGCATGGATCATTAACGCTCGACCTTTTAAATCCGATAATTTTAGGCGAGGCGCGACAACGGGCTGATTGGCATTGCCGTCCATGTCCACATAGAGTGGAGGCAAGTCGCCTAAATGATTGTCATCGGTCCAAGGATAGCCATGCTTCCCTGTGTTGTTAGGATCATAATGGCCACCTGCTGCGCCGCCTAATACGGTTTTGTCATCTTTTTCTATGCTATCGCAAGATGGATTAGTGTGAACATGGAAACCGTGCACACCTGCTGACAAACCTGATAATTGAGGCGTAAAAACAACGCCATAATCACTTTGTGAAATCTCAATGGTACCAGCGCTCTCATTGGTGTTGAGAGCAGTCATTTCTACCGTTTTTGCTAGCGCGTTAGGGGCGGCGACAAGAGCGGATGCAACTGAAATGCATAGCAATCCTTTTAACATGGGACCTCCTTCTTTTATGGTGTACGCTCAAGCACATATTAGTGAAAACCTGTTTTACTTATGCCTGTTGAGCGGTGAGTTTATGTCATAGAGTGATGTGTATCACTTTATGGTCTTAAACTGATATCTCGACCCGAAATCAGCTTTCTTTTATTTAGTCTTAACATGTTGAGATCGTTAAGATATAAAAAGAATAGACGCCAATCTTAAAATAGCCTGAATATTTTTAAATTAACGCAAAGTTAAATTTTTAATGACTTTATAACAAAGCTCATAATTGTTTTATAAAGAATTTGGTGGAATTGTCCGCAATAAAGAATAGTCAAATTAACGAATATATTAATGTGAACATTGTTGTTTATAGATTTGTGGTCAAACTGTTGCTTATATCATCAAATAAGATAAAAAATTGGAACTAAAGTCACTTAATGGCAGAGGAAAAAATTAAACTCTGATTGTAATGGGTAATAATGTTTTAGTAACAGATAGTTACGCACTTAAAATTAATAATATGGCTAATTTCCGACAAGGATTGAAAAAGATGAAAGACAAGGAATCTATTCAGACTAATAGCAGCCGCCGTAATTTTCTGAAAGGCGCAACAGGAGCTGTTGTTGCTGGTGTGAGTGCTTCCGCTTTCTCAGGCGTAGCTCAAGCACGAGAACAGAAAATTGATTGGAGCAGCCGCGGGCTAGGTAGAAAACACGATAAGCGCTTCTGGCGTAAAGTGCGAAGACAGTTCGTTTTGGATAAACGAACCACTTACATGAACATTGGTACAACAGGTTCAATGCCAAAACATGTTCTTGAAGATTACGAGCATAACAACAAGCTGGTGGCTAAATACCCTTGGGATATGAAAGGCAAATTTGGCTCTTGGCCTTATGTTTCAGAGATGGTTAAAGACGTCGCACCAGGTTTTGGTGCTAACCCAGAAGAGATCATTCTCAGCCGCAACACTACTGATGGCTTATGTTCGATCATTAATGGCTTACACTTTGAACCAGGTGATGTGATTCTAACGACACACCATGAACATATTGCTGCAACATCACCTATGAACGTAGCGAAACATCGTTTTGGTGTGGATGTGGTAGAAATTCAACTACCAGTATTTACTGGTACTGAAAACGTTTCTGAGCAAGATTACATTCAAGCGTTCCGAGACGCGCTTGATGCGAATCAAAACGTTCGCCTAATTGTTTTCTCTCATATCACATACAAAACAGGAACCGCGCTACCAGCAAAAGCCATTTGTGCTTTAGCAAAAGAGTATGGTGTACCTACTCTTGTTGATGGCGCGCATACGGTCGGTATGTTTGACCTTGATTTCCACGATATGGATTGTGATTTCTATGCAGGATCTGGTCATAAGTGGCAGTGTGGTCCGGGCGCGACAGGTATTCTGTATGTTCGTGATAACGGTAACCGTTTGAATGAGTATTGGAGTGACCGAGAGAACCCGTTATGGTTGATCAACTCCTCACTTTCTCATGCTGATTACCTGGGTAAACAGCTGCAAATGCAATACATTGGTAACGATAACTATCCTGCGAAACAAGCACTAGTTGATAGTTGCAAAATGTGGGATGAGATTGGTCGAGACCGTATCGAAGAGCGAGTTGTAAGCCTTGGTAGTTTATGTAAAACCTTGCTTCAAGAGTACTTACCACAAGCCAAAATGTATTCACCAAACGTGGAAGGCTTAACCAGTGGCTTAACGACGGTTAACCCGTTCTCCGATGTAACTAATGAAGAGATACTGACGGAATTCCGAGATCGTTTACGTGAAGAGTATGGTTACATCATCCGTACGACTAGCTTTAAGCTGCATAAGGATGATGACTTTGATACTTACGCGCTGCGTATCTCTACGCATTTGTTCCATGACGAACAAGATGTGGAAGGGCTCGTAGTGGCGATGACGAATTTGTATTACTCGTCGTTCTAACATCGTTGTTTATCACTCAAGCGCCCATTATTGGGCGCTTTGTGAAAGGTAAGGATATTATTATGTCAGTCATAACATTCAAAAGAACTTTAGCGACGGTGGCGCTCATGGTTACCTCTGTTGCGTCGTCCGCCGCTTGGTCAGACGATTTACAACAAATCCGTGAACGCGGTGTACTGCGTCACATTGGTGTCCCGTACGCTAACTTTGTCTCCTATATTGAACAAGGTGAAGTGGAAACTTTGACTGGCTTGGATGTAGAGATAATAAAAGGTTTTGCCAAGTCGTTAGGTGTTCAGTACCAGTATGTTCCAGCACAGTGGAGCGACGTGGTTGGTAAGTTGACAGGGCAAAATGTGCAATATCACAACAAGCAGGCTGTTGTCGGAGAAAGTGTTCCAATTGAAGGCGATTTGATCGCAAATGGCGTTACTATTCTTGATTGGCGCTCTGAGGTTGTCGATTTTTCACAAGATTATTTTCCTTCAGGTGTATGGTTGGTTTCCAGATCCGACTCTAGTCTGAGCCCGATTAAACCAAGTGGGTCGGTCGATGAAGATGTTAAAAACGTCAAGCAGCTGATCGATGGTCGCGAAGTGTTAGCTTTAGAACATTCTTGCTTGGATCCTAACCTTTATGACTTATATGACACAGGTGCAAAAGTTATATTACCTGATGGGGCGCGTCTCCTTAATGAGATGGTTCCAGCGATAATGAAAAATGATGCGGAAAGCACATTATTAGATGTTGCGGATACGCTAATTGCCCTCGAAAAATGGCCGGGCGAAATAAAAGTCATTGGCCCTATATCTGAAAATCAAAAAATGGCTGTTGCATTCCGTAAAAATTCCCCTGAATTACGCAAAGCATTTGATCGTTATTTAGACTCGATAAAAAAAGACGGTTCATACGAAAAACTAGTAAAAAAATACTATCCATCTATTTACTACTTTTATAACGATTACTTTATAGAAGATAAAAAGAAAGTCCGATGAATAAGGCCGTTAAAAAATTTTCCAGTAAAAGATTTATTACAATAAGCGCAATATTAGTTTCAATTTACTTAGCTATGCTTATTACTGTGACTAGCGTAGGTCAAAATAAATTAAAAGAATCTCAATACAGAGAACTAGATTTAAAAGTAAAAAGTTATGCAAGCACACTCGATAATTTATTTACCATAGCGAGTGAAGATGTTGATAATCTAGCTACAGATAAAACAATACAAACATTCTTTGGTAATTTAGCTTCTGGCATGTCAATGGAGTATGGATTAGGTGCCAGTCTAATTAATTTAAAGCGTCGCTTCGATGAGAAGATAGACAGTAAGCTAATTAATAGCAGCCAAATCTATAAGAAGCTCACGCTAGTAGGCAGTGATGGAGTCACCATTGTCACCACTGGATCTGAAAACCTTGCCGAGCACAAAATGGACATACAGACCTTAATGACTCAACACGGGCATCCCGAAGAGGTTTGTGCGACGCGATACAATGATGACGTTCGCATTCAAGTCATTAAGCAAGTTAAGTTCTCCGGAAAGCCTGTTGCCTTTTTAATTGCCGATCTTAATAAGAATATTGTTATTGACCAACTTACTAACCAAGAACACGAAGATAGTTATAGCCGAATGGTGCTAAAAATAAAAGACGTGGAAATGGTTGTATGGGATACCATAAATAAAACACCTTCTCACAATAAGGATGAGAATTATTTCGTTTCTGAGGCTGTAGACGGAAAAATTTACTTTGAAGTTCCTGTGGATAAACATCACTTCAAATTGATGGCGTGGTTCGAGCCTTTGAGTGAACGAGATATATTTACATCACGGCTCTTTATTATTGGTTTGAGTATTCTGGCCGTTATGATCGTCATTGCTTTATGTTATGCATTCATCACGAACAATAATAGGATTGAATTGAAAATTAAGCTTGAGGAAGAAAAAAAGCGTAAAGATATTCTTTCTCAACAGAATAAAAAATTAACGAACGAAATTGAACGTCGAAAAGCGTCTGAAAAAGAACTCGCCTTCCAAGCTAAATATGACACATTAACCAATTTACCTAATCGTAGTTATGGTTCCGAGCGATTGGCTTTGGAGTTAATTAGGGCATCGCGTAGTGGGTCTAAAGTTTTGGTGATGTTCATCGACTTAGACCACTTTAAGCAGATTAACGATTCAATGGGACACTTTGTTGGGGATGAAATCCTTAAACTCAGTGCTCAGCGACTGTATCAAGTCGCAAGAAAAACAGACTTATTGGCGAGAATTGGTGGGGATGAGTTTTTACTCGTCATCCCAGACTTGCCTGATAATGATACTGCAAAGCGAGTTGCTTCAAGTGTGCTTTCGGCGTTTAACGATCCGTTTGTTTGGAACAACCATGAATTCTTCTTGAGTAGCAGCGTTGGAATGTCTGTGTTCCCGGATGACGGAGACAACGCTGAGCAGCTCCTTGCATGTGCTGATATGGCAATGTATCGGGCGAAACAAGATGGGCGTGATGGCTTTTGTTTTTATAACCATAATATGAACCAAGACTTGCAACGCTACTTAGATCTGGAAAATCGTCTGAGAAGTGCGATCTCCAATCAGTTGTTAGAGCTGTGTTATCAGCCAATTATTGAGCTGAGTAGTGGTAAAATCGTAGGGGCAGAAGCGCTAATGCGTTGGAATGATGACAAGTACGGATTCGTAAACCCTGAAGAGTTTATCTCTATTGCAGAGAAAAATGGTTTAATTCATCAAATTGGTGAGTTTGCTATTCAACAAGCGTGTCGACAAGCGGCACAATGGCAGAGTCTGACTCCGTTGTTTGTTTCTGTAAACTTTTCTAGTGTTCAATTTAGGTACTGCGAGCGCTTACTTACGTTTATTAAACACAGCCTTGAGGAGTCTGGTCTTCCGTCAGATAAGTTCGATATTGAAGTGACAGAAAGTCTCCTCTTCAATCACGATTCTGAGCTATTAGACATGCTTAATAACTTACGAGCGTTAGGCACCAAACTTACTATTGATGATTTTGGTACTGGTTATTCTGCGCTGAGTTACTTGCAGAAGTTTCCGTTCGACCGCTTAAAAATTGATCGTAGCTTTATGCAAAATATGTTCGAGAACGACTCAGACCGCGAGCTTGTGAACGTAATCATAGCAATGGCAAAAGCGCTGGATCTTAAGATCGTCGCAGAAGGCATCGAAGAACAGCGTCATGTGGATTACCTGAAAAACCTAAACTGTGAGTTCGGACAAGGTTTCCACTATAGTCGACCATTACCTGCTAAGGACTTTGAAGCACTTTTGGCTAAGCCTACCTGGCTATAATTCCTTTTATAACAACCTTATAGAAAAGCATTAATTGAATTTGTGCCTAGGATTCATTAATGCTTTTCCACCTTAAGGTATAATCCTTCCTCCTTCCTTGAATTACACTACAATTAATTGATGAGTGATAGCCCGTGACGCCCGTCACATAAAGGCTCAACCTAATTCTAAACGAGTAAATACTCGCCAAAATAACTAGGAAGGAATTTCAAATGTCTTCTGCATTCTACCAACAGATTCAGCAGCAAATCGAAGAAGTAAAGGCGGAAGGCCTTTACAAATCAGAGCGTGTCATTACGTCTCAACAGCAAGCGGCTGTTAAAATCTCTACAGGTGAAGAAGTACTAAACTTCTGTGCGAACAACTACCTTGGTCTTGCTAACCACCCGGCACTTATCGAAGCGGGTAAAGCAGGCATGGACGAGCACGGCTTTGGTATGGCTTCAGTACGTTTTATCTGTGGTACGCAAGACATCCACAAAGAGCTTGAGCAGAAGCTTTCTAAGTTCCTAGGTAAAGAAGATACGATTCTTTACACATCATGTTTCGACGCAAACGCGGGCCTATTTGAAACTATTCTAGGCAAAGAAGACGCAATCATCTCTGACGCTTTAAACCACGCGTCAATCATCGATGGTGTTCGTCTATGTAAAGCGATGCGTTTCCGCTACTCAAACAACAACATGGAAGAGTTAGAGCAACAACTGATCGCTGCGAAAGAAGCAGGTGCTCGCCACATTCTTATCGTAACGGACGGTGTGTTCTCAATGGACGGCGTAGTAGCAAACCTTCCGGCTATCTGTGACCTAGCAGAGAAGTACGGCGCGTTGACTATGGTTGATGACTCTCACGCTGTTGGCTTCATGGGCAAAACAGGTGCAGGTACGCACGAGCACCACAACGTGGTTGACCGTATCGACATCATCACTGGTACGCTAGGCAAAGCAATGGGCGGCGCTTCAGGCGGTTACACATCTGGTAAAGCGGAAGTGATTGACTGGCTACGTCAGCGTTCTCGTCCATACCTATTCTCTAACTCTGTTGCACCAGCAATCGTAAGCGCTTCTATCCGCGTTCTAGATCTACTAGAAGAGAGCGGTGACCTACGTGATCGTCTATGGGAAAACGCAGCACACTTCCGTACTCGTATGGAAGACGCTGGTTTCACAATGGGTGGTGCTGACCACGCAATCATCCCAATCATGCTTGGCGACGCAAAAGTAGCAGCAGAATTTGCAGAGCGTGCGCTGGAGAAAGGCATCTACGTAATCGGCTTCTCATTCCCTGTAGTACCAAAAGGTCAAGCACGTATCCGTACTCAAATGTCTGCGGCGCACTCTCGCGAGCAACTAGACCGTGCAATCGACGCGTTCATCCAAGTTGGTAAGGACATGGGTCTTATTTAAGATTCTAGGCCTTAGACAATAGGGCCTTTAATTAAGGTTACATTATGAAAATTAAAGCATTATCAAAGCTAAAGCCTGAAGAAGGCATCTGGATGACTGAGGTTGATAAACCTGAAGTTGGCCATAACGACATTCTGATCAAAATTAAGAAAACCGCTATCTGTGGTACAGACGTACACATCTACAATTGGGACGAATGGTCACAAAAGACAATTCCAGTGCCTATGGTTGTCGGTCACGAATACGTGGGTGAAGTGGTTGCGATTGGTCAGGAAGTTCGTGGCTTTGAAATCGGTGACCGCGTATCTGGCGAAGGTCACATCACGTGTGGTCATTGTCGTAACTGTCGTGGCGGCCGTACTCACCTATGTCGTAACACGATTGGTGTGGGCGTTAACCGCGAAGGCGCATTTGCAGAATACCTGGTTATCCCAGCGTTCAACGCGTTCAAGATCCCAGACGAGATCTCTGACGACCTAGCGTCTATCTTTGACCCGTTTGGTAACGCAGTACACACAGCACTTTCTTTCGACCTAGTAGGCGAAGACGTGCTTATCACAGGTGCTGGCCCAATCGGTATCATGGCAGCGGCAGTAGCAAAGCACGTTGGTGCTCGCCACGTAGTGATCACAGACGTGAACGAATACCGTCTAGAACTTGCTCGTAAGATGGGTGTAACACGCGCAGTAAACGTGGCTGAAGAGAAGCTAGAAGACGTAATGGCTGAGCTAGGCATGACAGAAGGCTTCGACGTTGGTCTAGAAATGTCTGGTAACCCAGCAGCATTCAACTCAATGCTAACCACAATGAACCACGGTGGTCGCATTGCACTACTCGGTATTCCACCGTCAGACATGGGTATCGACTGGAACCAAGTTATCTTCAAAGGCTTGGTGATCAAAGGTATCTACGGTCGCGAAATGTTCGAAACGTGGTACAAGATGGCTTCACTGATCCAATCTGGTCTGGATCTATCGCCAATCATCACGCACCACTACAAGATTGATGACTTCCAAGAAGGCTTCGATGTAATGCGCAGCGGTATGTCAGGCAAAGTTATTCTTGATTGGGAATAACTTATTCAAGTAAGAAATGCGCTCCTTTTGGGGCGCATTTTTGTTTCATGAAGATTTTTGTTTCGGGAAGAAATGGTCGCCAATCTTTTCTAAACTTCTCGTATCGTTCTGCTACTTTTTTAGATTTTTTCCACTCAACTTCACCCTACCTTCTAACTCATTGTCGATTCTATATTTGGAACAAGATAATAACCATTTGTTTTTGGTGGTTATTATTTAGCATTACATGCTTAAAAATCGTCACTTTTAAGTTTAATATTTTTATTTGCTGTTCGTCTTTATCCTTATCCTGCTTCTTTTTATTGTTTTACATTTTATATGCATTTGGTTTGTCATAATTGAGCTATAACTAATAAAAAGGTTATCGATATACAGTGGAATGTAAAAATGGAGCTTTATATGAAAAGATTTTATCTGATGATGCCTCTGCTCTTAACCTCATTTAGTTGGCAAGCGAGTGGAGCGTCAGTTAGCGGTACGATTGATGTTTCAATTAACCTTGTACAAGGTTGTGTGATTAATGGAAATAATGCGGTAGATGCAGCTTCTGGCGTTGGCTTTGGCTCACTCGCCTTTGGAGACGTGCCTGCAATCTTCAGTGAACAAGATGGTGTGGTAAATGGTGGTAGTGCGACGGGTATTGAAGTGCTTTGTAGTAACGGTGTGACACCGACGTTTACATTGGGCACCGGATTGTATGATGCAAGTGCGACCGTTGGTACCTATGCGATGTCAAATGGCGCGCAATTTATTGATTATACGTTGTTTACCGACTCAGACCGAAGCACACAAATTATACAAGGCGGGACGGTAGCTCTGTCTGAATTTACTAGTGCAACATCGCAAACTATTGAGCTTTTTGCGAAAGCTTACGGTACGAGCAGCATTGCCGGTACATACTCCGATACCATCAGTGTGACGCTAAGCTGGTAAAACGTGACGCTGGTTTTTAGGGGCTTTTCACTTGTCGCGATGAGTTTGTGCTCTTTAACTGTGCTGGCTGATGCGACACAAACTTTTCAGGTGTCTGCCACCGTAGATACAGGTTGTTTGATTAACGGCGTAGTACAAGAAGAAAGCGCAACCCAAGCCGGGCAAATAGGCACGTTAGATTTTGGTGAGCATTCTTCAGTTTACGCGACGGAAGTACAAGGCAGCATCACTTACAGTTCATCACTCACATTAAGCTGTACTCCGGGTATTACGATGAATGTTTCCGTAAATGGCGGGATGAATGCATCGGATGGTGTACGTAAGCTAAAGCACAGTGAAGAAGCGACAACGGTAGATTACTTTTTGTTCCAGGATCTAAATTACACGCAGGTGCTTGATATTGACACGCAATATTCCGTCGATACTGACCAAGACCCAGATAATATTCAGTTTCCTATCTGGGCAAAGGCGACAATAAATGGGAATGAAATGGCTGGAATTTATATGGATACGCTTACGCTGACATTAGAGTGGTAAGTGAACTTTGGAGGGGTGAAATGGAATTCATACTCAAAAAACTATTATTAATAGCCTTCCTTTTTGTTTTTTTCTCAAATGCCAACGCTAACTCATTATTAATTTGGCCGATTTACCCCAAAATATCAGAGGAGAGCAATGCAACATCACTTTGGATGGTAAATAAAGGCAGTGTTGATTCTTATTTACAGGTGAGAATTTTTAAGTGGGAACAAAACGAAGGAGAAGATAGCTATTCAAGTCAAAGCCAGTTAATTGCAACCCCTCCGTTTGTCAAAATTGAACCAGGTGAAAAGCAGTTAATCCGCATCATCAACCAAGATGAAGCCTCTGCGGGTAAGGAGTATGCATACCGAGTGATCATAGATGAATTACCGCCAACTCAAAACCCTCAAACAGAATTGACGGAAAATGAACTCGCTGTAAAAGTCCGAATGCGTTACTCGATACCTTTGTTTATTTACGGGAAAGGGCTGACTGATACTCAAAAACCAAACCGTGACAGTGAATTATGGGATGATTTACAGGCACAGTTTATTAAGAAAAATAATCAGCGTTTTGTTCACATTAAAAATTCAGGAAAACACCATGTTCGCTTAGTGAATTTACAATTGAACCTACCAAATAAAGATCCTGTCGTTATTTCCGATGGACTAGCTGGCTATATTCTTCCTGAACAGTATAAGGTTTGGTCTATTCCCCATAGTAATGTCAGACCTATGAGTTTGAGCGCGAATATTGGAGGTAAACGTTACCAAATACCATTGAAGCAATAATGAATAGATTTAATACAATGAATGCTTTCTTTTGGTTGGTATTACTTAGCGTAACGTGGAGCAGTATTGGTCTTTGTGCAAATTCAGCAAACCACTTCTCTGAGCTACCGAGTCCTGAAAATTTCTCTTTAGAAAAGTTTGAGAATATCAGCCTCAATCTGGAGTTGGTGATCAATCAAAGAGCAACAGGGCTTGTTGCGAAAGTTGAGCGAGTTGGCGATCAGTTCTTTTTGCTCCGGGAGGACCTCATTTCAGTTGGGGTTACCGCCAAGTCGTTGCCTGGAACCGAAGAGAGACTTGAGGTTACGTCTATCCCAGGTGTTAACGTGCGTTACTTGCAATCGTCATTGCAACTTGCAATTGACGTACCGCCTAATTGGTTACCGATGCAGAACTTATCAGCGCAGGATATGGGGCGATTTTCCCCGGCTCAGTTTGGGCGTGGTGGCCTGCTTAACTACAACGTATTTGGTGTGTACGAGAACGAAAGCCGACAAAAGGAGGTTTCTATCAATCATGAAGTCAGAGCCTTTTCTGAGTTTGGCGTTTTTTCTACTACCGGGATATTTAAATCTAACTTTCATCGCGATGTTCAGTCCCAGCAAAGCAGCCAGTACACTCGTTTTGATACGAGTTACGAGTACGTCAATCAAGAGAAGCGAATTCGTATAGAGGTAGGGGACTATATTGTTCGCCCTTTATCTTGGAGCCAACCAGTAAGACTGGCGGGTATTCAGTTGTCGCATGATTTCTCTATGCGTCCGGATGTCGTGACGACGCCGTTACCTGCATTTTACGGTGAGGTCACAGCGCCCACTACGTTAGATTTGTTTATCAATGGCTTTAAAACTGACTCAATGAATGTTGGGCCCGGTCCTTTCATTATTAACGATATTCCAATGCTCTCTGGTGCTGGGGAAGCAACGGTAATTGCAACGGATGCTCAAGGTAAGCAAACGGTCATGACCAGCCCATTTTTTCTCTCTTCCGATCTACTCAAGACCGGATTTACATCTTACAGTGCGAGTATTGGTGCGATCAGAGAAAATTTCGGTAATGCATCTAACGACTATGGAGACGGTGGCGTGGTTACCGCTCTGCGTCATGGCATGACTGATTGGTTAACACTAGAAGCTCAAGCTGAAGCAAAAGATGACCTGATCGTTGCGGGGCTGGGCTTTGTCACCAATGCTTTCAACTTGGGTACGGTGGATGCCTCGTTTCGTGTGAGTAATTTTCAGGATCAATCTACCTCATATGCGCTAGGTTATAGTTATCAGTCTCGGCTGTTTAGCTTCGCTGCTCGAACTCAAGTAGAACAAGCCGACTTTTATACCTTATCTCATTTACCAAATCACGAAATGCTCGATGAAGGCAAGGACGCTTCACTCGCGTCGCGCCATCTATCACAAATCAATATGGGAGTCCGTTTGGGAGATTGGGGCTCACTTTCTGGTGGGTACTTTGATATTCAACAATCCGACTCAGATTCACGTACCCTAAATCTTACTTATAGCTACGCTCTGCCTTTTAATATCAATATGTCCCTTTCTTACAACCATAGTATTGGTGGTCAGAGTGTTACGCTGGCGCAATTCTCTCTACCTTTCAGTTCTTTGGGGGGAAGTTCGGGGCTAACGCTGAAAAGAGAGGACGATGGCGATGTGCGAGGGCGAGTGGGTTACAGCCGCCTTGCGCCAATACGAGGTGGGTGGGGCGTCAATTTAGCGCATGATATTAACGAACACCCAGAAAACCGTAAACAGGCCGATTTGACCTACCTTGCGTCATGGGCGCAGTTCAGAGCGGGGTTAAATGGCACCAGTGGCGACTATGATTATTTTGCGGAAATGGCAGGTTCAGTCTCTACGTTGGATGGAGAAATATTCCCAGCGAATGAAGTGTATGACAGCTTTGCGGTAGTGAGCACCAGTGGTTTTGAAGGTATTCCGGTTAAATATGAGAATCAAATTGTCGGAGTGACAGACGATGAAGGTTACCTACTTGTTCCTTGGGCTACGGCGTATTACACCGCCAAATATGAAATCGATCCACTTAATTTACCAGCCAATGCTGCGTTTTCTGCAACAGAGCAGTTTGCCTCGATACATTCGGGCTACGGCTACCTGTTAGAGTTCCCAATAGAGCTACAAATTGCACTGAGCATGACGGTGGTAGACGAAAATCATTTGTTCCTTCCGATTGGTACATATGGCCGCTCAGAAACGGGCTTAACAAGCCAAATTGGTTGGGATGGTTTTACCTACTTTGAAGGCGTTGACCCAGGCCGCTACATTCAGTTTTATCCTCAAGGACAGCCGCCATGTAAAGTGTTTATTGAGGGGTTGTATCAGCGTGAGAGTCAAAAAATACAAACATTGCCTGAGCAGGTTTGTATCAAAGCCGAAGAAGAGGGCGCACTATGATTTTGCGCCGCTGGCTTGCTAGCCTACTTCTCTTTTTCTCGTTCTCGACAATGGCTTGTCAGCTCACGGCGGCAACACCTTTAATCTTGTTTGGCAATGTTTCTTCGTTTACTGTTTCAAGCTCTCAGCAGCAAAGCTCAGCTCAGCCTCATGCGGGGATTACGTGTGACTTTTCTACACTTGTGTCTTTGTTAAGTGGCGACTACGTATCAGCAACGTTTAACAGCATAAATAATGGTTTGCTATTAAATGAGGATGATCCGAGTTCGGAGCTCAGCTATCAGATTTTTGGCGATCCAGGTCTTTCACAAGAGTATGTATTCGGCCAAACTTACAATTTTTTTGAAATCGGGTTACTCGATTTACTCGGGTTGTTTGGCACTCAAGCTGAGTTTCCGCTTTATGCTCGGACGGGAGTGGGTAGTAATCTTTCCGCTGGGACTTATAAAGACCAAATCACCGTATCCTGGATTTGGGATTACTGTAAGGGTATCGGGGTTCTAGGGGTATGCATTGGCCGCGCCAATGGCAGCGCTCAAAGCGTGATTACGGTTGAGTTGGAAGTGACCCCTGATTGTATGATCGCGGCGCCAGATATTGATTTTGGTTCGTCCCCATTAGTGGCCGGTTTTGAGCCAGTCAGTCAGGTTATATCGTTAACTTGTACCAAAAATAGTTCCTTCTCCATTGGCTTGAATGACGGCCTAAATGCGTCCGGCGGTCAGCGGCGAATGATATCTAGTGGTCACTATTTGGAGTATGAAATCTATAAGTCATCAACGATGGAGCGCTGGGGAGGCACCAGTTCTGAACGTCGTGAACACAGTGACGTCGATACTGGCGGCTCTATTCCTGATGGTATCACTCCACAGAATTATAATTATCGCGCGCAGATACTAACCAGCCAAACGACCCCTCCTGCTGGTACTTACACCGACTCAATAATCGTTGACGTTCAATTTTGAGCATCATGTCAATTACATCATTAGAGGCTTCTATTCCAAAAATCTTTTGTAATCATAGTTTTCACTCTGTCACTGCTTAATTTTGTGAGATTAGTATGGCTTTATTCTCACGGAATTTAACTTTCAGAAATAAGGAAAATGATGAAGAAGTCACTAACAACATTAGGTTTGGCACTGGTATTTACAGGAACAGCTTATGCAGCAAGCTGGGGCTACGAGGGAAACCATGGGCCAGCTCATTGGGGTGAGTTTGCATCTGAGTGCGCGAAAGGTCAAAACCAGAGCCCAATCAACATTGAATCGGCGACCGAAGCGAAGCTAGAAAAATTGAATTTCGACTACGAAGGTAAGGCAATTTCACTGCTGAACAACGGTCACACTTTACAGATTGGTTTAGAAGGCAAAAACACACTCACCATTGATGGTAAAGAGTTTATGTTGAAACAGTTCCACTTCCATACGCCATCTGAAAACCATGTGGATGGTAAAGAATACCCACTAGAAGTACACTTTGTGCATGCCGACAAAGTAGGTCATCTAGCTGTTGTCGCGGTGTTCTTTAAACTGGGTGGCGCGAACCCAGATCTAGCTAAGATGCTAGCTAACATTCCAACTAAAGATCAAGATGTTACCATCAAGGTTCCATTTGATGCGGATGCCCTTATCCCAAGTGATAAAGACTACTACCGCTTTAACGGCTCACTAACGACACCACCATGCTCTGAAGGTGTGCGTTGGTTGGTGATGAAAGAAGCACAAACTATTTCTCCTGAGCAGATAAAATCTTTTTCGGAAGTCATGGGGAAAAACAATCGCCCAATCCAACCGCTGAATGCACGTATGGTGTTAACGCAACAATAACCACTTCATGCGAAGAAAAATAAAAAGCCCGCTTAAACACAGCGGGCTTGATTATTTGGGTATTGGTGAGAACTAGAAGCCGTGATCTTCTTGCTCTTCCGCTTTTACCATTTGTATAGGATCAAGCTTAAGCGTCTGAGTAGGGAACGCGATATCTGCATCGTGTTCTTTAATGATGTTGATTACCTTAAGCAGTATGTCCTGCTTAACCTCATGGTATCTCACCCAATTCACGGTTTTAGTAAAGGTATAGATAAAGAAGTGCAACGATGATGGACCGAATGTATCGAAGTTGACGATAAGTGTTTGGCGTGCATCAATGTCTTTGTGATTTTTCAGCATTTCTTTTACCGCGGTGATAATTTGCGGCATTTTTTCTGCATCGTCGTAACGAAGTCCAATTTTTTCGTAGATGCGTCGGTTCAGCATGCGAGATGGGTTTTCTACGACAATGCTGCTAAACACTGAGTTTGGCACATACAGTGGACGCTTATCGAAAGTTCGGATAATGGTCATACGCCAGCCAATGCGTTCTACCGTCCCCTCTATTTGTCGGTCTGGAGAACGGATCCAATCGCCAACTTTAAATGGACGATCGAAGTAGATCATAAGACCTCCAAAAAAGTTAGACAGCAAATCCTTCGCCGCTAAACCGACGATCAAACCACCAACACCACCGAAGGTAAGTAGGCCCGATAGTGACAGACCAAATGCCTGCATTACGGTTAGAATTCCGACGGTAATAAAGAACAGGCGCGCGACCTTAGCTATCGCTTGTACTGTTGTTTCATCTCGGTTCTTTTGTTCGAGAACATGCTCTTCAACATTGGTAATGAGCCGCATAACGGTCCATACGAAGATGCTGATGATTAAAATCAGTTTCAGCGTACTTAACCAGTTTATTTTATCGTTGAGCTCGCTCTCTAATATGATGCCGATAGAGACGGTTGCTGGCCAACACCAAATGAGTGTACTGACTGGCGCTTTTAGCGCATCAAGCAACATGTCATCCCAGTGGAAGGGCGTTTTCTCTACGAGCGCAGCGAGGCGAGAGCGGATCAGCCGCCAAGCTATCCAAGCTATAAAGCTAGCGAGCGTAATGAAAAGGACGCTTCCACTCCAATTTTGATGAGACGTTTCAATGTAGCTTTGTAATTCGGTAAACCACTGTGGCATATGTAACTTATTTCTAGTGAACCATGGAAGGAAAGGTAGCAGATATTACTCCTTCACCCCAGTGATTTCCTTTAAATCATTTACTTATGTCTAAACCGTCCGAGATGGACTTTTCCTTCCGATGACAAGAGAGTTACCTCAATGTTCTGTTGAGCGACCGCTTCATGCATGTTCAGAGGTATGCTAACAATGATTGAGGGTTGATATTTGGACGATCAATTATAACTTCTCTGACTTATCGCTAACATTTATCTTAAGTAAGTGTGAGAGTGTATTGGCTCTTGAATTAGCGGAGGCAGATATGGAATTTACAGAGCTGGATCGAAACGCGCTCTACGACATCTGGATGTCACAAAAAGCCAAAATGCACATCACTCAAATGGAAATGGCGAAGCGCCTTGGTTTGAGTCTACACGAGTTTTCTGGCTTGTTACGTGGTAATTCTCCACTGACGCTAGGTTTTGTAAAACAGCTATGCGAGCAGCTACATGTACGTCCTGGTCAGGTGATTCCGTCTTTGACGGAGCGTGATCTATCTGCATCTGGTACCGTTTATTTACAAAATCGTGTGACGGTGGATGGTGATATCAGTAACGTGTTTATCGACGGAAACCAAGTCGTGATCGAGTACGTTCACCAAGTTAGCTAGCTTGCTCGTCAAATTATCGGGTTGAAGAGCAATAAAAAACGAGCCACTGTTGGCTCGTTTTTTCGTTTCTGTTTTGCTCGATTGCAAAGATTATGGGATTTTCACTAGCGAATCGTGTGAAAGATCCGCGATAGACTTAGCGCCAGTCAGCGTCATTGCTACACGCATTTCTTTATCGTACAGATCCAGTAGATTTTCAACGCCTGCTCCGCCTTGTGCTGCCAATGCGTACACAAATGAACGGCCAAGAAGCGTACAGTCTGCACCAAGTGCGAGCATACGAACGACATCAAGACCAGTACGAATACCAGAGTCTACGAAGATCTTAAGATCACCTTTTACCGCATCCGCAATGCTTGGTAGTGCTTTAGCACTTGAAAGTACGCCATCTAACTGACGGCCACCATGGTTAGATACCACAATGCCATCTGCGCCGAAACGTACCGCATCTTTCGCGTCTTCTTCATCTAGAATGCCTTTGATAACCATTGGGCCATCCCAAAAATCACGAATCCACTCAAGATCTTTCCAGGAGATAGAAGGGTCGAAGTTTGCGCCTAACCAGCCGATGTAATCTTCTAGCTTTGTTGGTTCGCCACGATAAGTTGAGATGTTACCTAAGTCGTGCGGTTTACCAAGTAGACCCACATCCAGCGCCCAGCTTGGGTGGCGCATCGCCTGGAATACACGACGCATGGCTGCGTTAGGACCACTCATACCTGAGTGCATGTCACGGTAACGTGCGCCAGGAACTGGCATATCAACGGTAAACACCAGCGTTGTTACGCCTGCTGCTTTTGCACGCTCAAGTACGTTTTTCATAAAGCCACGATCTTTAAGCACGTAAAGCTGGAACCACATTGGACGTTCAATTGCAGGTGCGACTTCTTCAATCGGACAAACCGAAACAGTCGACATAGTAAATGGGATGCCTTTTTTCTCGGCTGCTTTTGCTGCTTGCACCTCGCCTCGGCGCGCGTACATACCAGTTAGACCAACAGGAGCTAGCGCGATTGGCATTGCCAGTTTCTCACCGAAGAGCTCGGTTTCGAGGCTCAAATCTGTCATATCGCGTAGGACGCGTTGGCGAAGAGCGACATCACCTAAATCGTCAGTATTACGCTTCAGCGTGCGTTCGTCGTAAGAGCCGCCATCAATATAATGGAATAGAAACGGGGGAAGCTTGGCTTTCGCGGCAGCGCGGTAGTCAGTAGAAGCTGAGATAATCATAATGGTGTCCTAGCGGTTATTCTAAGCAAAGTTGTGGAGCAATTTGCTCTTTCGTTGAGCCTTCATCGCAAAGCAGTGAAGACATCAAAATGAGTATAGTTACCTATGGTTCACTTACGTTTGAATCGGTGATGTTGGTAACCCATTTACATAATTGGTTGAAAAATTTTGTTAAATCACTCAATCAGTTATGCAAACTGGAAAGGGTGACACAGCTGTCGGGGGAATTGATGTAGCAAGCTAAATCAACATGTCGGGGTAGTAGTGCAGACAGCTGTGTCAAATTAGGCAGGGCTGTAAACCCTGCATTTCGCGTTACTTCATCAAGACATCTGTCATTTGGAAGCCATAAATCAGCACCAATCCAATAATGCCTGTCATTACAATGTAGTAGAACGTAGGGATAATCGTTTTACGCAATGTTGCGCCTTCTCGACCAAGCAAACCTACCGTGGCTGATGCGGCAACAACGTTGTGAATCGCAATCATGTTACCTGCGGCAGCACCGACGGCCTGGAGTGATACAACAATCACACTCGAAATAGACAACGTTTGTGCCACTTCGAATTGGAACTGGCTGAACATCATATTTGATACCGTGTTTGAGCCAGCGATGAACGCACCCAGTGCACCAACGGTGGCACTCAGCGCTGGGAACGCAGAACCAACAAGGTCAGAGGCGAAGTTTGCGGTTGTGACGGGCATACTTGCTAGGTCAGCACCGTTGATGCCTGAGTTGATAAAGATACGAACCATCGGAATGGTAAATACCAAGACAAAACCCGCCCCAATCAGTGTTTTGCTTGACTCGCCAAACGCTTCACGCAATGGCTTTACACTACCGCTTTGTAACATTGCAGCAAGTAGTGCGACAAACACCAGAATGCCTCCAGGAAGGTATAACGGCTGAATCGCAGCGCTAACGCCAGTCTCACCAAGAATGTTGCTGAACGACAAACTTACGCTTTGTACAAAGCCTTTCAGCTCAGGGCTTACGCGGCTTGCGACGAGAATAACTGCCAGCATTACATATGGAACCCAAGCTTTTACGATGCTCATTGGCTTGCCCGGATTGTCGTTTAGATCGACTTTTAGCGAGCCTAACCACTCTGCAGGCCACTTGTCTTCGCTTTCGAAATCCCACTTAGTCTTTGGTACTAAGAAGCCTTTTTTCGCTGCGGTAACAACGATAGACAGACCAACCAAACCACCGATAAGTGAAGGGAACTCTGCACCTAAGAAAACACCGGTTAACGCGTATGGAACGGTGAAAGAGACACCAGCGAATAGTGCAAATGGTAGAATATCCAGACCTTCACTCCAGCTTCTGTTCTTGCCGAAGAAACGTGTTAACATCATCGCCATTAATACTGGGATCATCGTACCTACGACTGCGTGAATGACAGCAACGTGCGCTGTGATATCTTGCAGGTACATTTCCCACGTTGCACCTTGTGCGGCCAACGACTCACTGATGTTATGGGTGTCTAAACCTTTGTTTACACCTACGATGATAGGCGTGCCTACCGCGCCGAATGAAACAGGCGTTGACTGAATCATCATGCCCATAAGGACAGCGGCTAGCGCAGGAAAGCCGATTGCAACCAGTAGTGGTGCAGCGATTGCTGCCGGGGTACCGAACCCAGATGCGCCTTCAATGAACGAGCCAAAGCACCAAGCAATGATGATGGCTTGTACACGGCGGTCAGCCGAAATATCGGTAAATCCATTACGGATTGTGGTGATCGCTCCAGTGTGTTTTAAAGTGTTGAGCAAGAAGATGGCACCAAACACGATCCATAGAACAGAGACAGTAATGCCGAGTCCTTGGAATACGGAGGCCAGTACGCGATTGGCTGACATATCCCAAAACATAAGTGCGATAGCGACGGTTAGACCGAACGCAACAGGCATGGCTTTTTTAGCAGGCCAGTTGAGACCAACCAATAAGATGGCGGCAACAACAATTGGCGAAAATGCCACTAGGGCAAGTAGGGTTTCACTCATTTGTACATCCTTCGTACGCTGACTTCTCGAACGGTGTCAATCCGCTGTAGAGGTGACTTTTTGTTGTAATGGTTTTGTTAATTTGGCGTGAATTTACTCCTTTATTTTTTGTTGATATAGGGAAATAATGAAAATAATTAATTCCAAAAGTGACATAATGGTATGAGAGCAGACGACTTAATTCTATTTTCTCAAGTAATCGAACTTGGCAGCTTTAGCAAGGTTGCAGAGGCAAATAACCTTACAAATTCGGTAGTTAGCAAAAGAATGGCGAGGTTGGAGGAAGAAATAGGGGCTCAGCTATTATATCGAACAACGCGCAAATTAACCTTGACTGAGGCAGGTAAGGTGTTACTCCACAGTGCTAAAAATGTGAAGCAGGCCACTCAGGAGGCTATGGATGCTGTTGCAGGCTTTGGAGAGAATGTGAGCGGTCATATAAAAATGTCCGTGCCGTGTATCTCTGGAGATTTGATACTTGCTGATGCTGTTGCCGAGTTTTGTAACCTTCATCCGGGTCTGACTGTGGACATGTCATTGGATAACCGCTTTGTCGATTTAGTGGCTGATGGTTACGATTTAGTCATTCGAACTGGCTACCTAGCCGACTCCAGTTTGATCGCACGACATATTCTCGATTCCCAATGGGTGGTATGCGCGTCCCCTTCATATATCGCTAAAAATGGGAAACCGATCGAGCCGATTGATCTCACCACGCACAATTGTCTGCAATACGCTTACCAAACCACAGGTGCAACGGATTGGGAGTTTAAAGGAGAAGATGGCAATTACATCGTCAAAGTATCGGGCTGCTTTTCTACTGATAACGCGACCGCATTACGTAAAGCCGCTCTGGGCGGCCATGGTATAGCTTACGTCCCGCGATGCTTGGTGTATCATGATATTCGCAATGGCCAACTGGTGGATATTTTTCCTGAACTAGTAGGTAAAAAGTTGGGTATCTACGCGGTGTATCCGTTTACTCGTCAACCACCGAACAAAGTGAAGCTGCTTATTGAGCACATTCGTGACCGGTACTTAACGATATCTCATTATTTCTAGGTTCTTCATAGATTTAAAACAATGTCGTTGAAATCAAAATTGGGTGCTCTAAGGTAATCACCGCAATAAAACGATTGAAGATAAACAACTTAATAAAAACAACGGAGTAACACGGACGTTATGCATTACCCAAAAACACGTAAAGATTCTGTCGTGGACACTTATTTTGGTCACGACATTGCCGACCCTTATCGCTGGTTAGAAGATGATCGCAGTGAAGAAACCGCACAATGGGTTTCGGGTCAAAATTCGGTCACCTTCGATTTCCTTGGTCAGATACCGTACCGCCAACAAATCCGTGACTTAGTGGCGAACAGTCAAAACTACGAAAAATATTCCCAGCCATTTGTACGTGGTGACTACACCTACTTCTACAAAAACGACGGTTTGCAAAACCAAAGTGTATTGTATCGACGTAAAGGCGAGGGAGAAGCCGAGGTTTTCCTTGATCCAAATACTTTCTCCGAAGAGGGCACGACCTCTCTTGGCGAAGTCAGCTTCTCTAAAGACTACCGTTTGGTCGCGTATTCCATCTCGGAAGGGGGCAGTGATTGGCGTAAGATCTTTGTCATTGATACGGAAACCAAAGAACAGCTAGAGCCTGAGATTGTTGATGCGAAGTTTACGTCGATTTCTTGGCTGGGCAGCAAAGGCTTCTATTACTCAAGCTACGATAAGCCGCAAGGCAGCGAGTTGTCTGCTCGAACTGAGCATCACAAGCTTTATTATCATGAACTTGGTACACCTCAATCTGAAGATAAAGTGATTTTCGGTGAGTTGGATACGCAAGTTCATCGTTATGTGTCTGGTACGACGACGACAGATGATCGCTTCCTCATTATCTCTGGCGCAGAATCTACATCGGGTAATCGTCTGTTTTATATTGATTTACAGTCTGAGTTACAGGCAATTGTGACGCTGCGCGAGACAACGCAAGGAGACACCTACTTAATTGATAGCCAAGACGCAACCTTGCTGCTTTACACCAACCTAGACGCGCCGAATGGCAAAGTTGTCAGCTACAACACTCAGACAGAACAATGGGCTGACGTGATTGCTGAACAAGAACAGCCGTTAGAAATCAGCAAAGGTGGCGGTTATCTGTTTGCGACTTATATGGTAGATGTGCTTTCTAAAGTGCAGCAGTTTAACTACCAAGGTGAGTGGATTCGAGATGTACAATTGCCGGGAGAAGGCACGGCTTATGGTCTGGCGGGTAAAAAAGAAGAAACCACACTTTATTACACATTCACTAACTACGTGACGCCTCCGACGATCTTCTCATTTGATGTCGAATCTGGTGAATCGACACTGTTTCAGGAATCAAAGGCACCGTTCGATCGTAATGAGTATGAATCAAAACAGGTGTTTTATACCTCAAAAGACGGCACGCAAGTTCCGATGATCATTTCATACAAGAAGGGAATTGCACTTGATGGTAGAGCACCAACCATGTTGTATGGTTACGGCGGTTTTAACATCAGCCTCACTCCAATGTTTTCTGGCAATGTGTCCAACTGGCTAGAACTGGGTGGTATTTACGCTGTCGCCAACATGCGAGGCGGCGGTGAATACGGTAAAGCTTGGCACAACGCAGGCACTCAGCAGCAAAAGCAAAACGTGTTTGATGACTTTATTGCGGCGGCGGAATACCTGATTGAAAACGACTACACGAGCTCGGATCGCCTAGCGATTCGCGGTGGTTCTAATGGTGGTTTGTTAGTTGGAGCGTGTATGACGCAACGCCCTGAACTATTCAAAGTCGCGCTGCCTGCGGTTGGCGTGCTTGATATGCTGCGTTACCACACGTTTACGTCTGGAGAAGGCTGGAAGTATGACTATGGCACGTCTTCGCAAAGCGAAGCGATGTTCCAATACTTGCTTGGCTACTCTCCTGTTCACAATGTAAAAGAAAACGTGCAATATCCTGCGACATTGGTGACAACCGCCGATCACGACGATCGTGTGGTTCCAGCACATTCGTACAAGTTTATTGCGGAGCTGCAAGACAAGCAGCAAGGCGCTAATCCAGTATTGATACGCATTGATGTTAATGCCGGTCATGGTGCAGGAATGCCGCTGAGTAAGCAAATTGACCTCACCACAGACGTGTATGCATTTACGTTACATAATATGGGTATTGAGTCGATTTAATGCCCTAGTTGTTCGAAGCTTCTGAGAATAAAAAAATGCCGCGACAGTGTCGCGGCATTTTTCATGGTTGGGGGAACTCAATTCATACTGTTTGCCAGTATTTGAGCCAGGTTGACTAAGTCTGACTCTTGAACCAACCAGTCTCGGCGGCCAAACCGAAAGGCAGCTACGCCATTCTTAAGACAAGATGAATTTATCACCTTTTCTTAATCCTAGTTTATGAATATGAAACTGTGATGAACCTAAGCCGCATTGTGCTGATTTTCACTGTTTTCAAGATCAAATGAGGCATCTATCAGTTTTTTCGTGTAGTCATTTTTAGGGTTTTGGAAAATCTTTTCGGCCGTACCTTGTTCCATGACCTCGCCCTTTTGCATGACTAGAACACGATCAGAGAGTGCTTTAACTACTGATAGATCGTGGCTAATAAACAAGTAGCCAATATTGTGTTTTTTCTGCAAATCTTTCAGGAGATCAATCACAGTCAGTTGAACCGAGCGGTCCAATGCAGAGGTTGGCTCATCAAGCAAAATAAACGAAGGCTCAAGAATTAGTGCTCGCGCGATAGCAATACGCTGACGCTGGCCTCCCGAAAACTCGTGTGGATAACGGTTGATGGACGCGGGATCTAAGCGAACCTCTCGAAGCACGTCGCGTGCTTTCTGCATACGTTCTTTTTTACTCAACATTGGCTGGTGGACAGTTAATCCTTCAGTGATGATCTCGCCGATAGTCATACGAGGAGAAAGCGAACCATAAGGGTCTTGGAATACCATCTGAACGTCTTTTTTCAGCTCAAAACGTTCTTTGTTTGTCAGCAAGGCCATATCTTGGCCTTTATATTCTATTTTGCCAGTTGAGGGCAGTAGACCTATCAAAGCTCGGCCGAGTGTAGACTTACCTGAACCGGACTCCCCAACGATCCCGAGGGTCTCTCCTTGTTTAAGCTCAAGAGAAATGCCTTTTACCGCTTCGAAGTACTCATTCTTGCTCGCAATAAAATGCGACTTTACCAAGAATTTGACTCGTATATCGTCAGCCTTTAACAGCTGCGTAGCACTTTCGCTAATAGGCTCCTTACTGCCTTTAGGAATCGAATTGATTAGCATACGTGTGTATTCGTGCTTTGGGTCCTTGAAGAGTGTTTGTGTTTCGCCTTCTTCGACGACTTCTCCTTTACACATCACAATGACACGGTCTGCAAAGTGTTTTACGACGCCTAAGTCATGAGTAATAAATAGGATTGCCATGCCCATCTGAGCCTGAATTTCTTTAATCAGGTGCAACACTTCTGCTTGAACCGTGACATCCAACGCCGTTGTTGGTTCGTCGGCGATCAAAATATCGGGCTCGTTAATCAGTGCCATCGCAATCATGATACGTTGCAATTGACCACCAGAAAATTCGTGTGGGTACTTGTTGTACGCTTTTTCTGGGTTTGGCATATGAACCAATTCAAACAGCTCTAACACCTTTGCTTTTGCTGTTCGTCTGTCGACCGGGCGGTGACACATGATGGCCTCAGCGACTTGGATACCCACCCGCATGTACGGGTTTAGTGAGGTCATCGGCTCTTGAAAAATCATGCCAATGCGATCACCGCGAATACTTTGCATTTCACGCTCTGCTTTATCCAAGATGGAGCTACCCTCGAACATGATGGATGAGTTTTCATGCAAAATAGCGTTGTCTGGCAGTAGTTTCATCAGTGCATTGGTTGATACTGACTTGCCAGAGCCAGATTCGCCAACGATGGACAGCGTCTCGCCTGCTTTTAAATCGAAGCTAACATTCTTTACTGCATCGACGATCCCATCGTTTGTCGTAAAGCTGACTGATAGGTTGTTCACCGAAAGAATGGTTTTAGAAGACATCACAGATCCTTGTGGTTGATAAAGCAAATGATACTCAAGCAATGGACAGTACAAACCTAGCTGGCCTCAATGCTTGAGCTTTAGATTAATTATACAGGTGAGAAGGCGAAGCTTTTGCCGAACTCATTGCTTGCAAATGTAAGAACTGCTCATGCGCGCGCGTTACGTGCTCGAGTTCTATCATCCATTGAGCATTACGTTGGGCAGAGCAAAATGCCGCCATGTGAGCTAATAAGTCTTCGCTCTGTTGACCAAGTAGGTGACCTACGCGCTCAATCAGTTCATGGCTCTCTAGCTGCAAAAATTGAAATAGCGCGTAAGTTTGATTGAGTATTGAGAACGCATCATGCTGTAAGCCGAGTTTGTTGAGAATCTCTGATTGCGTCACGCTAGCATCTCTAAGTCCCGTAATGAGACATACAAATTGGCAAGGTTTAGTTTGTGCATTTTCTAGCGCTAAATGAATGTGGTTGGGTAGATTGTTGAGCACGTCGTCATATAAACGATGAGCTTCTGGCCAATGGCCTTGTTCCATCAGTTGCTCCGCTTTTAAGTAGCGCATCCAGCATTGCTCAATATTCATATCCATCTCCACAACATTTGATTTGTTTAGATATTAAATGAAATTGATTATCAATTGCAAGTGCGTGTTAATATCACTTATGTGTTCATAAAATGTCCAATCAATCTAGGGTGGAAGGTAAATCACTTAAAATTAAGCAAATAATCTCTACACTCAAATAACGAAAATAAGAAAAAAGGAAGTGGATATGGCAATACTAAGATTGGAAGCTAAGCAGCTATATTCTGTAGCAGATCTAGAGAATATGCCATGTAAGTCGACCAAGGAGTTACCTCCAATTGATGAAATCGTGGGCCAAGAGCGCGCGCAAAAAGCGGTCGAGTTTGCGATGTCCATCAAAGAGAAAGGGTATAACATCTACGCCATTGGTCAGAATGGGCTAGGTAAACGCACCATGATCTTGCGCTATCTGAATCGTCACCAGCACGATGCAGCAGCCCTGTTTGATTGGTGTTACGTTGCGAACTTTGAGGATACCCGTACACCAAAGGTATTAAAGCTGCCTTGTGGTATCGGAAATAAACTACGTGTTGATATTGAAGCTTTAATGGGCAAATTATTGAATGCTTTACCCCTAGCATTCGACAATGAAATGTACTTTAGCCGCGCTGAGCGATTAAAAAATCAATTGGCAGCTAAGCAACAAAACGAGCTGGATCGTATTAGTCGAGAGGCAAAAGAAAAGGGCATCAGCCTAACACTGACTACGCAGGGGGATTATCAGTTTGTCGCCATGAACGGTGATGAGCTTCATACGGAAGAGTCTTTTGATGTACTAAGCAAAAAAGAACAAGAGCAATTCAGCGATGCTATTGATGAACTCGAAGTGCGATTGCGCTCGATGGTTCGTGAGCTTACGGAGTGGGAAGAGACATACAGCGATAAAATCAAAAAGCTCAATGATGAAGTGACGCTTGATGTGATTACTCACTTCATCAAAAAACTCAAAGTGGATTACGCGCAATATTCCGAAATCAAAACCTACTTAACTGAGCTGCAAAAAGATATTGTTGAAAACGCAGATATCTTCCTTGACCAAAGTGGCGAGCAAGGCGAAATTGCGACGGCATCCTTGGATAAAAAATTGCCACGTCGTTATAAAGTGAACGTCTTGGTAAGCCGTAAAAGCAGCGAATTTCCTATCGTTGTTGAAGAAAACCCCAACTATCATTCACTCTTCGGGTCGATTGAGACTGCCACTTTCAAGGGAACGGTGTTTACCGACTTCTCGCTGATTCGCGCAGGGAGCTTGCATAAGGCGAATGGCGGCGTTCTATTAATGGATGCTCAGAAAGTACTTGAACAGCCTTACGTTTGGGATGGTTTGAAGCGCGCATTGCGTGCTCGTCAATTGAGTTTTACGTCTCTAGAAAAAGAAGTCACATTGACGGGGGCGGTATCACTCGATCCTGAACCGATTCCGCTTGATATCAAAATCATCTTATTTGGTGATTACCGAACTTACCAATTACTCCAACATTACGATCCAGAGTTCAGCGAGTTGTTCCGCGTGACGGCAGATTTCGAAGACGAAATGAAACGTACGCCGGAGTCTGAGCTGCATTACGCGCGCTTTATCTCTAGCGTGGTGCATGACAACAATATGCTGCATTGCGATCGCAAAGCCATTGCTCGAATCATCGAATACAGCTCACGTTTGTCTGGCGACCAATCCAAGCTATCTCTACATTCGGCTAATATCGCCAACTTGCTTCGAGAGTCGAACTACGTAGCTCGTCAAGCCAACTCCAACATGATTCGTATTGGGCATGTTGAAGAGGCGCTCAATAACCAAGAAATGCGAGTAAGCCGATTACGCGATAACGTAATGGAAACCTTTATTAACGGCACAACGCTGATTCGCACCGAAGGAGAAGCCGTAGGCCAAGTGAACGCACTTTCGGTATTGAGCACTAGTGACTACATGTTTGGTGCACCGAATCGCATCACAGCGACGACGTGTTACGGTGATGGGGATGTTATCGATATCGAGCGCAGCGTGGATTTGGGTGGCAGTATTCACTCTAAGGGCGTGATGATTTTGTCTGCCTACTTATCTTCCGTATTTGGTAAAACGGCACGAGTGCCATTAACGACAACCATTACCTTTGAGCAATCTTATGGTGGTGTTGATGGTGATAGTGCCAGCATGGCTGAGTTATGTGCGGTTGTGTCTGCTTTTTCAAAGCAACCAAACCGACAAGACATTGCGATAACAGGGTCGATGAATCAATTTGGTCAAGCTCAGCCTATTGGTGGCGTAAACGAAAAGATCGAAGGATTTTATGATGTGTGTGTAATTAAAGGTCGTCATGACGGGCAGGGGGTCATTATTCCGCGCTCTAATGTTCACAATCTAATGCTTCGTTCCGACATCGTGAAAGCAGTCGAAAAAGGCGAGTTTAATATTTGGGCGATTGACCATGTTACTGAAGCTATCGAATTGTTTACGGGGAAAGTTGCTGGTGAGCCAACTGATGAAGGTTCTTATCCAATCGATACCATTTTTGGCCTTGCTCAAGCTAAGCTCAATTCGTTGAGAAAATAGGCTGAAACCGTCCTAAATGTGAATGTATCTCATCATAAGTGATCATAATTTATCATAACGACAATATCCCGACGCCACTGTCGGGATATTGTCAATAACAGATTGAAAATGGAGAGTTTTTGTACTAGACAAAAGTGTGATCGACCTCTAATATTCGCCACTTGTTTATTCGTCTGGGATTTATCCCGTCGCAAGGAAGCATAGATATTCAAACTGCCGAAAAGTAACGTTGTTATAGGCACTGCTCGAGTTTGTTTGGATATAGACATCACGCATACAACTGAGGCCCTGTCATGCAGTTATCACTGAAAAATTTGTCAGTACGAACGCAAATTTTGGTTCCGGTATTATTTACCGCGATTGTTTTGTTTATTGCTCTTTGGATTACTAAAAACAATCTTCAAGCAGAGCAAGATGTTATTGCTTCCAACCAAGAATCTTTGGTTTTTCACAAAGACACATTGGCGAGTATTGACGACCAAATTTACCCTCTGCGCATAAGCGCGGTTTACGCTATTTACGATGCTTCTCGTCGTGAGAATTTTCTAACCGAATTGAAAGAAGGCTTAAAGCAAGTTGATGCCGATTTAAGCGCAATTGAAGCCCGAAACCTATTCCGTGACGATGCCGTTAAAGTTCGCCAAGCAATTGAATCCTATGTGCGATATTCAGAGCGCTCAGTTGATTTCTTCAACCAATACGATCAAGGTTTGAAATCGGATAGCGAGTACCGTGCATTTGTCAAAGAGTATCGCAATGTTGGCCGAGAAATGGTCCAACAAATTAACACGCTATCAAAGCATGTAAACGAGCAAGCTGAACAATCTACTATCAGAAGTCATCAGCAAAATGAACGTGTGCAAAATAACGCTATGTTGACGGTTTTAGCGGTATTTGCTTTCTCATTGATAGGCGCTTGGTTCCTATCTGGCATGATTGTTACACCAATCCAAAAGCTGCAAGAAGTGATGCGTCAGTTAGCAATGGGTAATCTATCAGTACGTGCAGATGTCGATGGGGACAATGAGATCTCTAAGCTGAGCAAAGATGTAAACCAAACCGCAGAGCAGTTATACAACACTGTGGACCAGTTAACCCGTATTAGTGAGGAAGTTGCATCTGCATCGACCGAATTGGCTGCGGTAATGACGCAAGCGGAAGCGAACGCTCAACAAGAGTTGGCGGAGATCGAGCAAGTTGCATCTGCGGTTAACGAGCTTGCAAGCACTGCGAATAATGTGAGTGATAACGCGACCTCTGCTGACGCAACTGCGCGTGAAGCTGATGGACTTGCTCAATCAGGTTTGGCTATCTTCCAAGAAAGTGCGGAAGCAAGTGCGCAAATGTCTCAAGCATTGAACGATGCAGCGCAAGTTGTTTTGCGTCTAAAAGAGCAATCTGTACAGATCAACGATGTTATTGAAGTGATTCGCGGCGTATCTGAGCAGACCAACTTGCTAGCATTGAATGCTGCGATTGAAGCGGCGCGAGCTGGTGAATCTGGTCGTGGTTTTGCGGTAGTAGCTGATGAAGTACGCATGCTAGCGGCGCGTACTCAAGACTCGACACAAGAGATCCAAACGATCATTGAAGAGCTTCAAGCGCAGTCTGGGCTGGCGAATGACAGTATGCAAGTCAGCCTTGATATGCTTAGCCGCAACAACGAGCTGACGCAACAAGCGAATGAAGCGTTGGTTGGAATTACCGAGTCGGTCGCCAACATCAACGATTCAAACACGCAAGTAGCAACCGCAGCCGAAGAGCAGTCTCAAGTTACTCAAGATATCAATCGCAACGTGGTTAACATGTCGGAGCTTGTAAACCAAAACGTAGCGGGCATCAGCCAAAGTGCAAGTGCGAGTACTGAGCTTTCATTACTTGCAGAGAAGCAGAAAGAGCAATTAAGTTTCTTTAAGCTTTAATTCATCATCTACTTATCAAATCTCTAAATCCCTGAGTGAATGCTCAGGGATTTTTTTGTTTGTAATAATCGGATTTATTATCAATAAGTCTATCTAAAACAGTCAGTTAACAAGATTTTTTTGCGGGCAATATCACGTTTTGTGATATTGTTTTTACATTTTTTTCGTCAATTTTTTTTTGACGCGAACATTTTTTTTAACTCAACCGATAACTTGATGGTTGAGAGGTATTCATATCGTCATTTTAAGTGGTGTTTTCTTCTATAAGTGCTGTTTATTCAACACGTTGCGTGAAAAATAACAGCTGCTACTATGCCGCCAGTTTTCTCGTTGGTACAGAAAAGTCCTGTTTTTCTGGTGAGAAAACACATATAAAACAATGATATGGAAAATAACAATGAAATTAAAAACTTTAGCTGTAGCAGTGGCGCTAATGGCATCAGGATCTCAAGTTGTCGCTTCAGAACTATACAACCAAGATGGCACTTCTCTTGAGATGGGCGGCCGCGCTGAAGCGCGTCTTTCTATGATGGATGGTAAGGCAGAAGACCGTACTCGCATCCGTCTTAACTTCCTAGGCAAACAGGAAATCAATGAAAACCTATACGGCGTTGGTTTTTGGGAAGGTGAGTTCAAAACAAAAGAAGAAGGTGCCGTAGATAACAATAGTGATCTTGAAACTCGTTACGCTTATGCAGGTCTGGGTGGCAAATACGGTGAAGTAACTTACGGTAAAAACGACGGCGCACTAGTGGTTCTTACTGACTTTACTGACATTATGGCTTACCACGGTAACACAGCAGCACTTAAACTGCCTGTTTCTGACCGTACAGATAACATGCTGTCTTACAAAGGCCAATTCGAGCAACTAGCTGTACGCGCTAGCTACCGTTTTGCTGATCGCACAACAGATGCACAAGGCTTTACAGACAACGAGGAAGATGGCTTCTCTCTATCTGGTGTTTACGCGTTTGCTAACACTGGTTTTGAACTAGGTGCTGGTTACGCAGATCAAAACGACAGCGATGAGTTCATGCTGGTAGCTGCATACTCTGTAGGTGACTTCTACTTCGCTGGTAACTACACTGGCGCGGATATGGATGTTGCAGGTAAGACTTTTGATTACAAAGGCTACGAACTAGCCGCTGCTTACACTATGGGTCAAACTGTATTCACTTCTACGTTCAACAAAGGTGAACTAGAAGACGCAGATACTGTAGAAAACCTAGCTGTTGATGTAACTTACTACTTCAAGCCTAACTTCCGTGGCTACGCATCATACAACTTCGATCTAATGGATAACGAAGGCGCGGCTGAAAAAGATGAGCTAGCGCTAGGTCTACGTTACGACTTCTAAGTCATGACTCTTATCTAAGATACTGCCTTATTCTTAGTAAATAAAAACCCCTTACTGAAAAGTAAGGGGTTTCTTGTTTTCTAGCACTTCAAAGCTTCTTGATAAGCGATAGGGGTGATCAAATCTATCTTTTTAGTGTGAGCTTAGTACCATCAAATTTGAGGTGACTGAGGAGGTTTTTAGCGTTGTTTTTACCAACCTCATCAAACTCCATTCCGTAGCGAGCATAGTGCGTTGATTTTTGTAAATTACAAATACGACCTCGCAACGGCGCTAGCATACGACTTTCTCCGGGCATCGTTAGATCCAATGAAACGTGGTCACCAACCTGAAGTGGTCGGCTCAGTGGTGATGTTACAAAACGACAGCCACTACGAGATAAATCTCTTATTTCACATTCAGTTCGATAGGCTTCTAAACAAACACGCGCTCTCAAATTTACTTCGTAACGCACTTCTTTGCGAAGCTGAAAGACCTGCATAGTGTTAGGTAGGTCTAGCACCAAAATTGGGTACGGATCGCCTAGTCGATGCTGTAATTGGGCCCGAAATGGGATAACGGCCCCTTCACCTCGATGAGAGTAGGCTTTTACATTGATCCAAAAGCCTTCTTGAAAATAGAACTTCAAGTCTTCATCGGAGATGTTCGGAACCTCTATCAATGCAGTATTATTTGAGTGACAGCCAACAAATGTGCTGGTTGTAATAAACTTTGTACCAACGGGGGTGGTGACGTTTAAGCTCACTTCACTGCCATGTTCGACCATTGCCATTGCATCGGTGCTATTTAATGTACTTGCCTGACGTTCTGGTGCCTTCTTGCTTTGCAGAGGTAGCTTGCCGTCTCTGGCAATTGGGCTCATATTTCTCATTATAATTGTCGTACCTGATGTAAGAAGGTAATCGCGTGAGGCGAAGCAGCACTCTCGCATGGTATCGATTTTATTCAGTGATATAGTTTGATTCAATCAATCTGTAACAAAAATTAGAGAGCAAGATATGCATAAAGTAACTCATGAGACCACGAATAGTACATTCTGGGTTGATTTAGAGCAGGGTTATAAAGCCAAGGTGATTTATCAGCTTAAGGGTAATGTCATGCACATTACATCAACGGTTGTTCCTGAAGCACTGCGAGGTAAGGGGTACGGAAAAGTGATGATGGAAGCGGTGTTGCCAGAAATTGAGTCACTCGGTTATCAAATCAAACCAGTTTGCCCATATGTTATTCACTACATGGAGAAGAACCAAACGTGGTCACATCTGCTCACATGATGAGTAACAACCACCAACGCTACCAAAATATTGGCCAGGAACTCAATCTCGGTAATTACCGCTCTGTAGAAGTCATACAATCGCTATGGGGAGGCTATGGGGAGTTAGTCCGAGTTACTTATTCTACTGGTTCAGTGATCATTAAGCATGTAAAACTCCCTAAGCCTTCAGAGCATCCTAGAGGCTGGAATACGGACCGTTCTCATCAAAGAAAGTTGCACTCTTATCAGGTGGAAGTGAATTGGTATGAGTATTTTTCCGGAGGGGTGGATACTCGCTGCCGAGTACCACAAGGTCTAAAAACGTTCCAATCGGAGAATGAATGGCTCATTGTGATGGAAGATCTCGCCGAGGTGGGCTTTCCAAAAGTCATCACAGATGCACAGCTAGAGCATCTACAAGCCTGCCTCACTTGGTTGGCGAACTTTCATGCGCGATACATCGATGTTCGTTCGGATAAGTTGTGGCATACCGGAACATACTGGCACTTAGCAACCAGACCCGACGAGCTTGAAGCATTGCAAGACACTGAGCTACAAAATGCGGCTCAATTGATTGATCAAACGCTTTCGCAAGCTAAGTTTAAAACACTAGTACACGGTGATGCCAAATTGGCGAACTTCTGTTTTGATGAAGAAGAATCAAGCGTTGTTGCGGTTGACTTTCAATACGTTGGATGTGGGTGTGCAATGAAAGATGTGGCACTGTTTATGAGTAGCGCCGTTAAGCCAGAACGTTGTGCAGAGATGGAAGTTTGGGTTTTGGATACGTATTTTGCTCAGTTGCAACACGCGCTAATTGTCTATCAACCGAATCTTGACCCTAATGAAGTCGAGCGTGAGTGGCGTCCTTTGTTTGCTGTGGCTTGGGCAGACTTTCAGCGATTTGTGAAAGGTTGGAGTCCCGACCACTGGAAGATCAATCCCTACACAGAAGCATTGACTCGCAGAGCGTTGGCTTACTTACGAAAGTGAGTCGAAGTTTAAAAAGAAAAGCCTCCAATTAGTAGGAGGCTTTGTTTTATCTTTGGCCTGGTCTGATGCGCGCCATGTAATAGGTATTGATGAATTCACCATCACGGAAGGAACCGTCAATCGCTTCACCCTCAATTTGAAATCCATGCTTTTTATAAAGCCCAATGGCGGCGTCGTTATCGGCATTGACCTCTATCTGAATTCTTCTCACATTTAACCAGTTATCTGCTAGTTCAGTGACTGTTTCTATCAATTTGCTACCAATACCGAGTCCGTGGAAACTATCATGTACTCCGATGCCAAACGATGCCGTGTGCATCGTTCTTGGACGTAGAGAGTGGTGAAAGCCAATATTTCCGACGACTTTACCATCAATTTCAGCGACATAGCTATAAACACCATCAGGTATGTTTGACAATCTTTCCACCCACATCGCGAGCGAAGGCTTTGGGAGTTGCAGGGTTTCACGTTGTGCTTTTGGTTGTGAATAGATTTCTACGAGTGCCGCTGCGTCTTCGACGGTCGTTGGACGTACGATAATTTCCATGCCTCTCTCCTTCGCTTTTTAGTTTTAATTTTTAATCTAACCACAGTTTTCTTATTTGGATAGTGTTTTTTTATGTTTAATGGATAAATGCCTTTTAAATTAGCTTGTTATGATGTCATTTTTTGAATTTTTAGTAGTGATTTATCATCGAATTGAGCGAGTAGATTGCAAAGGTGTTGAATTATTGTACTGAGAATGGCGCGTACTGCAGAGTATCGTGGTGAATTTCATGTCGCAGTAAATAAACGCATTTAGTCAAACTGTGACGACGGCACTGTGCGTCAGTTGACTTGAATCAATAGAGGATGGGGTTACCTCCTATGAGGTATAGGGAAACGACACGTTTAGGGCTATTTATGCTTAACTTGATAAGGGAGTTTTGTTGAGGAAATAGCATGAAATCCTCTCAGTCTAAAATATCGCAAAGTCGGCGCCGATTTTTGCGTGATACAGCTCGAACTGCGGCTGGTGTTGGCGCAGCTGCGTGTGTATTGGGCTTACAATCGCTACAAAGCCAAGCTCGAGAAACCAAAGGTGTGCCTATTCGTCCGCCTGGTGCACTGCCGGAAGGCGATTTCGAATCAGCTTGTATTCGATGTGGCTTGTGTGTTCAGGCATGTCCTTACGATACCTTGAAACTTGCGACATTACTTTCACCCGTCGCGACTGGCTCACCTTACTTTACTGCACGCGATATTCCCTGCGAAATGTGCGAAGACATTCCTTGTGTTGTCGCTTGTCCGAGTGGGGCGCTGGATCCGAAACTAACCGATATTGATGATGCTCGAATGGGTACAGCGGTTCTTATTGACCATGAAACTTGCCTTAACTGGCAAGGGTTACGATGCGACGTTTGTTATCGCGTTTGTCCGCTGATTGATGAAGCCATCACATTAGAGATGGTTCACAACGACCGAACCGGTTATCACGCCAAACTTATCCCAACAGTGAATTCCGAAGTGTGTACCGGATGCGGTAAGTGTGAACAAGCGTGCGTGTTGGATGTCGCTGCTATTAAAGTCGTCCCGACGGATTTGGCGAAAGGCAAAGTGGGCAGCCACTACAATTTTGGTTGGAAAGAGATCGACAAACCACTCGAAAATATCCTCCCTAGTGAGACGCCTGTACCGGAAGGTGCGCTTGAATCGCTAAAAGGAGGTAAGTAATGGCAAAGAATTTAGCTCAAAATGCTGGCAAAGAAGCGCTTGAAAAGCTTGGTTGGTGGCGCGCGCATCGGTTTTTGATTTTACGTCGGCTATGTCAGTTCACCATCATTGCGCTGTTTATGGCTGGGCCGACGCTGGGAATTCTAACTGGTAATCTGTCATCAAGTATGTTGCTCGATACCGTGCCGTTAAGTGACCCGTTAATTGTGCTTCAAGCTTTGGCGACAGGGCATGTTCCGGAGTTTAATGCGTTGTTAGGCGTAGTGATTGTCGTTGCGTTTTACGCGATTTTGGCGCCGCGCGCATTTTGTGCTTGGGTGTGCCCGTTGAACATCGTGACAGACTTGGCGGCGTGGTTGCGTCGAAAGTTCAACATTAAAGCGAGCTATCGTTGGTCTCCCATGATTCGTTATTGGCTGATCCCTGTTTTGATGTTGGGCAGTGCGCTATCTGGCGCGATTCTTTGGACATGGTTAGATCCAGTTGCGGCACTGCATCGCGGGTTGGTGTTTGGTATGGGCGCAGGTTGGGTGCTAATCGCCCTAGTGTTTGTGTTGGATTTACTCTTGGTTGAGCATGGGTGGTGTGGGCACTTATGTCCACTGGGGGCTACCTATGGCGTGATAGGCCGAAAAAGCCTGTTGCGCGTTACTGCTGTTCGGCGCGAAGATTGCACCAAATGCATGGATTGCTTTTACATTTGCCCAGAACCAGAAGTGCTTCGGCAGCCTTTGAAAGAGGGAGATCGTCGAGTTATGGATCAAAACTGCATTAGCTGTGGCCGTTGTTTGGATGTGTGTCCAGAACATGTGTTTGAATTTAAAAATCGCCTATCAGTAAAAGTCATTGATTAAGCCACTGAGCACATTTACTCATGCTTTAGTTCTCTTGATACTTGAACATCGCGCTTAGCCAAGGAATTGAGTGCGATGTTTATCTTCATAACAATATTCCTCAGCCATATCAGCTTGCTCTGGGTTGAAAATAATAATGATATTGCGAATTTGTTACATTTAAAGCTATGATGATGCCTTCATATTTAAAGGAAACATCATGACTACCTCATCGCACGGCTGGAGAACGCCGCAAAATTTCCTCCTGTTAATTTCCATTATCGTGCCCATTGCTTTTTCTACCTGGATGGCGTTGTTGAACAACTTTGTTATAGAGAAAGCAAACTTTGATGGTGCCGACATAGGCCTATTGCAAAGTGTGCGCGAAATTCCGGGTTTTTTGGCCTTTACCGCCGTGTTTGTATTGCTGTTTATCCGAGAGCAACGCTTTATGCTCGTATCTTTGGCGATGCTTACGCTTGGTACGGCATTAACAGGTTATTTTCCCACTTTGTACGGTCTACTTTTTACAACCTTGTTAATGTCCACCGGCTTCCATTACTTTGAAACACTCAAGCAGTCTTTGTCTTTACAATGGCTATCTAAAGAAGAAGCGCCAGAAATGCTGGGTAAGTTTATTTCTGTTGGAGCTTTGGCTTCTCTGTTTACCTACGGCGCCATTTGGGTTTCGCTCGAACAGCTCAAACTTGATTTTAAAACGGTCTATTTAATGGCTGGTGGTTTAGGTTTTGTGCTCATTTTGGTGATGGCATTTGCCTTCCCACAATTTAAGACAAAAGTGCCTCAGAACAAGAAGCTCATCCTGCGTAAACGTTACTGGTTATACTATGCGCTTACGTTTATGAGTGGAGCACGCCGTCAAATTTTTACGGTGTTCGCTGGTTTCTTGATGGTAGAAAAGTTTGGTTACTCCGCCGCAGATATTACGTTGCTGTTCCTGATTAACTATGTCTTTAACTTCTTGTTTGCGAAGCGAATAGGCCGTTTTATCGGCGTTGTAGGTGAGCGCAAAGCGTTGATGTTTGAATACGTCGGTTTGATCTTCGTGTTTGTCGGGTACGGTTTGGTGCAAACGGCTGAGTGGGCGGCAGCATTGTATGTTGTCGATCATCTATTTTTCGCGTTAGCGCTTGCGATTAAAACCTACTTCCAGAAAATTGCCGACCCAGCAGATATGGCGTCGACCGCGGGCGTTGCGTTTACGATTAACCATATTGCGGCGGTTGTAATACCTGTTACGTTTGGTGTGATTTGGCTGGTTTCACCTGCTAGCGTATTTTACATCGGCGCTGGTATGGCAGCAGTGAGCTTGCTGTTGTCACTCAATATTCCAGCGAAGCCGGAAGAAGGCAACGAAACTCGCTTGTTGAAGTGGAGTTAAGTTGGTACTCACTATCTAATCATTAAAGCGAATACCTGTAATTAGACTCGCTAAAAAGGGTGCTTATGCGCCCTTTTCTTTTTATTGCAAATAGATAATCCCTCCAATGGTTGTCAATGCATGCCACGTCCGTTAGGGTTTAGAACTAAGTATTTCGAAATAACTTGGGCGTAACTGACGCGAAACAATAAGAGGGGAGCTATACAGTGCAGATACATGGCAGAGAGTTGGATTTAGATCTAGGAAGCCGTCACATCGTTATTCAGCGCCGCTATGAGGCGTTAGGTGCTGCAAACGACCTACTCATTGCTATTTGGTTTTTAATTGGTAGCTTTTTCTTTTTGAATGATTCGTTGATTGAAAGTGGTACTTGGCTTTTCATTGTAGGCAGTGCGCAGTTGATCATTAAGCCCCTGATAAAACTGATGAGTTTAGTTCATGTTGGTCGTTTGAATAAGCAACTTTCTGGCACATCAGCGAGCCGCTGAAATTACCGCTTCTTTTGAATACTTGCAAGCAAGAAGCCAACAGGCGAGTTATCGAGGGGAAAGACGGAAGATAACGTGGTCACAACACTAACCACGTTATGTTCAGTTTGAAGCTTCAGAATTTAAAACGGATACCAGAACAGTTGTGTGTCCATCACACGCTTGCTGATCGCAGCAATCACTATCACCGCAATCCCAGCCATGCAGATCATATCGGCTTTGGTCAGTGGTTTTAAGCTGTACCAAGTGCGAGAGGAGTGGCGGCCAAAACCACGTAGCGTCATCGCGTTTGAGATTTGATCGGCTCTGTCTAAACTAGAGAAAATCAGAGGTCCAAGAATCTTCGCGACGTTCTTCATACGATTGAACAACGGAGCCTTCTTGCTCAGTTCTACTCCGCGTGCTTGTTGCGCGTGCATGATGTTAACAAAGTCCTTTTTCACTTCCGGCAAGTAGCGCAGCGTTAAGCTTACGGCATAGGCGATTTTGTAAGGTACACCCAAGCGGTTCAAGCTGGCTGAAAACTCCGTCGGGTGAGTGGTAAATACAAACACCAACGCGATTGGAAACATGCTGAAGTATTTCAACGTCACTGTTACTAGGTAAAACAACGTCTCTTGAGTGAGCGAGTAATTACCGGGTAACGAGAGTAAAACCGTTGATGAGCCCATGAATTCAGTACCTTGTTGCGGTGCTAACGCGAACATAAACAGGGCATTGATCAGTAATACCGTGCCTGTACCGAATAACAGCGGTTTGTAGACATGAAAGGGCACTTTGGTCATTTTCAGTAAGCCTAAACCAAGCACGATCAACAGCGCGATGATTCGCAAGTCAAATGTGGTCAACACCACCGTTACCCAAGCAATGAAAAGCAAGAACTTAGTAATGCCATTCAACTTATGAAGTGGTGATTGGGTATCGATGTAGTTGATACCAAACTTCATCTTATTGTCTTTCATGCCACCGCTTTCTCTAGTTGGTTTACGTCGTCGCTTTTTTGTTGGCGGTGCGCTTTTTCTACATTGATAAAGTGCTGCATAAAGCCATTGGTGTCTTCGATGCCAACTTTCGTAGCCAACTCAAACAGACTTGTTGTGGTGAGGTTTGCTTGGTCTAGTAGCTCTGGACTGCTGAATACCTGCGTCATTGGTGCATCCGCGACTAATTTACTGTCTGCAATCACGATAGAGCGCGTGGTGTATTCCAGCACTAAATGCATGTCATGAGAGATGATCATCACGGTTACGCCCAACTCGCGATTGAGCTTTTCGATGAAACTCAGCATAGACGTGTAGTTTCGATAGTCCTGACCTGCCGTCGGTTCATCAAGGATCAGAAGCTCTGGTTCCAATACCAAAATTGACGCAATGGTTACGCGCTTTTTCTGGCCGTAGCTCAATGCTTCGATTGGCCAGTGGCGGTATTTGCTCAAACCGCACAGCTCAAGGACTTCAAGTACTTTAGCTTCGATTTGTTTCTCTTCAACGCCACGATTACGGAGGCCGAAGGCCACTTCGTCGAAAATCATGTGATGGGAAATCATGTGATTCGGGTTTTGCATCACCACGCCCACTTTCTGGCTGCGCTCGAAGATGGTCAGTTCGTTAAGATCTTGACCATTCATACTCATTGAGCCGCTATCCGCTTCAATAACGCCCATAATCAGTTTGGTGATGGTCGATTTACCCGAGCCATTTTTGCCAAGTACAGAGACAAACTCGCCACGCTTGATGTCAAAACTCACGTCTTCTAACGCGTTTTTCTCACCGTCGTAAGAATAGGTGAGGCCACGGACTTCAAGCAAAGTCTCGGCTGGCGTTTTGGGCGGTTGTGCTGTTGAACCATCAAACCATGCTTGTACTGCCGGTTTATATTGCTCCAACGGTAAGGTAGTTAAGCTAGAAGGTTTTGCATCGCCCTCAATCGCGCAGCCTGCTTCTTTCAGTGCTGAAATATAAAGCGGTTCGCGGATGCCGTAATCTTCTAGCAAAGGCGACGCTAAAATTTCATCTGGCGTTGTATCGGCAATGATTTTGCCGCTTTCCATCAAGATAATACGGTCAACTGAGCAATGCAGAACGTCTTCAAGACGATGTTCAATGATTACGATGGTTTTGCCCGTTTCGCGGTGTAGATCATCGATGATCTCGATGGTTTTTTTACCCGTTTTAGGGTCAAGCGCAGCTAGTGGTTCATCAAACAAAAGGATATCGACATCATCGACGAGAATGCCCGCCAAAGAAACACGCTGTTTCTGCCCGCCAGATAAATCGTGGGGTGAGCGTTCTAGCATCTGTTCCAAGTCGACCATTTTGGCCGTGGCTTTGACCAATGGGTACATGTCGATATTTGAAGTTAGCTGGTTCTCCAGCGCAAATGCAATGTCTTCGCCAATGCTCAAACCGACAAATTGGCTGTCCGTATCTTGCAGTACGGTGCCAACTTGCTCAGTGTATTGGTGCATGTCGAAAGGGGCGGTGTCTTGACCATTGATGGTCAATGTTCCACTGGTTTCCCCTTTGATTGCGTGTGGGATCAGTCCGTTAAGACATTGCCCAAGGGTAGATTTACCACTACCACTTGGACCGATAATGACGATTTTCTCTCCTTTCTCTATCCTTAGATTGATATTTTTTAGCGTCGGTTTGTCCAGCGACTCATATCTAAAAGAGAAGTTAGAAAATTCGATTGTCATTCGACATTAAGCCTCTGTTAAGTTACGGCTTTGCTTGTTACGTTTAGCGACAGACTTAAGAATGAAGAAGCCAACAATAGCAATAAGAATGGTGTTACCGATCGCGATAATAGAAAGCTGGGTAAACACTTTAGTGAACGGTTCTGCGTATAAAATCGTGTCGAGGAATGCAGAGCAACCGTAACCAAATACGTTGCCTAATAGCGCAAGTACTACGAATAACGCGAAGTCTTTCATATTGAAATCACCTTTCTCCAAACGGTAGCGCGTTAGAGAAGGGAATAGACCGATAATCAAACCAACAATACCTGAACCAAGTACCCAAGTGAGCCATACGCCCCAACCTGCAAATAGGTCAGTAACCCAGTGACCAATAAAACCAACCAAGAAGCCAACAAGTGGTCCAAATAGTACTGAGAACAATGCTAATACTGCCATTGCTGGTTTTAGCGTTGTGTTTGCAAACACAGGGATGCCAAACATAGGTAAGCCGCCGATACCGTAAAGAGCAGCACCGATTGCAATAACCACAACAGTTTTAGCGGAAAGATTCATAGATAACCTCAGTTCAATAGTCGATTTTAAAGAACGTTCATTTATATTGTTGGAAAGCGTTAGTTATTTGATTGTGTAACATATATTCAAAACAACCAAGCTGCTTATTGTTTGCTCTATTTTTCTTCAGGAAATGTGTGATTTGATTCACGCATCCCTTTGACTGGCTTTGGTTTTAGCAAGCATTAAAAATAAGGCGCGCATTATACAGAATATTAATAAAAGTGGGAATGCTATCTATCTGGATGGCTAGAATGAATCAGGGGCTGATCGTCAGCCCCTGATTACACGGTTTGATGTTATTTTTACCAATAAATGAATGCGCTATATGTTCATTAATGGTCGAGGTATAAATAGTTCTGCCAGCTCTTCATACGAATAAGCACTTTGCGCATCACTGATACGTGAGTAAAGCTGTCTGAATAAACTGCAACTTCAACCGCAGTACCCATTGGTAGGTGGTATCCACTCAAGTCGTCGGTAATTTTCAGCTTCGCAAAAACACGTCCGCTCGTGCGCAAGGCATCAGTCCCAAGAAGAGCGCCTCGCGCTTGAATTTGGCTTTCACCAATGGCTGGAATCACGTCAATGACTTCGCCACGGAACACTTTGCCCGGAATTGCGCGGAACATAAATTCTGCTTCAAAGCCTGGCTTCAAGCGTTGTAATGAGTTCTGTCTGAATGCCGCGGTGTACGTAATGTCTTCGGTATGTACGAAGGTCATTGCCGGGGCAAGTGGCAACGGCACAGCCATAACACCAGGACGCAAAGCCAATTGCGTAACGTAACCATCGGTTGGCGCACGAACGACGGTTTGCTCTAAGTTAAACTCTGCTTTACGCAGCTCGGCAAGAAGTTGCGCGACTTGGGTATTTTCGCCTCCGATTTCAGAGTCCAGAGCGATTTGCGCTTGTTCTTGTTGCAAAATCGCAACGTCTAACATGGCTTCTGCCGCTTTATACGCTTGGCGTCGAGTATCCAAATCTTGTTCAGTAAACGCGCCACGATCAAAGCCCTTTTGATATCGGCTAAATTCCCTTTGTGCTTTATCTCTGTCCGCTTGCGCTTTCAATACAGCAGCTTCTGCTTCTCTTAGATCAGACTCTAAACCCAGGGCACCTTGGCTTGCTTCTTTGACTTTCGCTTTAAGGCGAGCAACTTCTGCTTCAAAAGGCACAGGATCGATTTTGAAAAGAATATCGCCCGTTTTGAGCGGTTGGTTGGCCTGGACTGGCACTTCCACCACGCGGCCACGCACGCCAGAGACGATAGGCGTAGTCGGGAACACTTGGTTACCTAATTGAGTAAATGGGTGGTTGTAGTTCATAAGCAGCACGAGTGTGCCCACTAACACTACGCCGCCAAGTACGGCGGTTGGAACGGTCCATTTGTTTAGAGGAATATTGAAAATTTTAAAAATGGCAATACAAAGAGCGGCGTAAGTCAGAATCAGCAATAAGTCCATTATTCGTCCTCTTTACTTTGTTCAGGCAAAGGCTTTTGCTGAATCTTTTGTTGTTTCAACATCGATACTTCGTTTTTGAGTTCGTTGACTTCATCGATGAGTTCTTCAAGGCGGTGATGAATGTCGTGTGTTTCTTGTTCTAGTTGTTTAAAACCCCAGCCGCGTTCCTTGCGCCATAATGTTGCCCAGATCCATAAAAATGGCCACAGCGCATGCAAAGTGAAAAGGCTGACCCAGCCAGCGTAGTGAATTGCGTCTTGGTGCGGGTGCTCTCTCTCTTTGGCGATTTCATATGGAATATCATGAATGACAATGATTCCGTAAAAGATCACTAAAGCAACGAAGATGAGTAACCCAAGTGCAAAATAGTCTAGAAACATCTTACCTACCTGTGCTTATTGCGAAATGGAAAATCTACGTAAATTAACAATTTAAGTATTTGTCTTAACTACAGATGAATCAAGCGGTTTTTATGTAGGAATTATGTTTATGCGATGTAAGTATCCACTGATGTTTATTGGCAGTTAAGGTGTTGCTGAGTACTTATTTAAACAAACAGTGAAGTGATAGAGGAAGGATAAGTAAAAAGTATAACAAAGCCCCAGATGTCAACCGGGGCATGGTTTAAAGTTCGGTACAGACTTGGTTTCTGCCGTTGGCTTTGGCGCGATAAAGAGCTTTGTCTGCACGATAAAAAGTTCGCTGAGTATTCTCGCCTTCTCGATGCAAGGTAATCCCTATGGATACGGTCAGCCCCCGTTCACCAAGAATATCCTCCCAACCATATTGATAAATCCGTTCACGATAATTCTCGGCATGCATTTCTGCGCGTTCCAGTTGGGTATTCTCAAGGATCACGAGGAACTCTTCACCACCAAATCGTACGCACGATGCGCCTTTAAATCTGAAGTAGGACGCCAGTTCCTGTGACACACTTTTGATCGCTTTGTCGCCCACCAAGTGGCTTAGTTCGTCATTGATGGATTTGAAGTGATCGATATCGATGACCATCAATGCAAATGCAGTATCGTGCAGAAGTAGATCTTTTAGTTTAACTTCTAACCAGCGTCGGTTGTGTAAAGACGTAAGTGGATCGGTAAAGACGTCCTGCTGCAGCTGAGCAACAGTATTTTTATGCTGCTTGGTGGTTTCTTTTAGTTCTTTGTTTTCTAGCTCTGACAAAATGAGTTTGAGTTGTAACTCAAAGCGTGAAAGTCGGCGTAGTTGAGCAGACCCTAACTCACCGATCGGAATATGTTTTACAAGATCAGATTCGATTCTATGCGCTTTTTTTTCACAATTTAATGCTTCTTGATACAACCCTTGAGAGGCGTAAACTTGACTCATCGCGTTATAAAAATGCTGAGTAACGATAGGAGATAGCTGCTTTTGAATCCTTTTACTGATGGAGTCCAACGTTAAATTAGCTAAAGAAGTGTGCCCTACACCGTTTAGACAATACGCAGTCTCAATTTTGACCATCGTGGATAACCAGTATGTCGTGGCACTACCCGTTGTATACTGAACATTCGAAATAGCCAGCAACGCATTGGGGTAGTCTTCTTGCAGACGATGTAATTTGGCTCGGTAGAGGTGAATTTGTGCGGCGAGGTTTTTATCACTGACGAGAATGCTCAGTTCTTCACATTCACTCAACAGCTCTTTGGCGTCTGCGGTACGGTTCAAGCTGATATAACAGGCAAGCATGTACAGCTTGTAACGAAGGCGTAGGGATCGACTGCCAATAGCGTGATCGATAGCATCTATTTTTTGATAATAACGTAATGCACGTTGGTGATCCCCATAGGCATCGCATAAATTACCCATTCCAATAATGGCCAATACGTACTCATCAATATAGCCGTACTCGACGGCGATATTGGTTGAAGCAACATACTCGGTTAATGCCGCATTGTAGTCACCTACTTCAACTAAACGCTCACTCAAGCTTGCTTTCACAGAAAGAATATCTTCTACATCTTCTGGTAAAACAAGCAACTCAAGCGCTTGTTTCAATTCACTAATGCTGTCGTTGAGCTGTTTGATCTCTCTTCGATACTCGGCGCTAATGATATAGCAATGCGCTTTCTCTCGGTTTGTTGACGCAATATGTAACCCTATGTGTTCCCATAGCGTAATCGCTTCTTCACCTGAAACGGAAGAAGGATCGATACCTGCGTCAGTCACCTTGCTAAGCAGTTGTTCCATTCTTCATTACCTCAATATAACTTTCTTCGAGCTGTTCTAACGTGAATGGGAAGGTCAGGATATCTTGCAAATACAGTATCGGTTTCGGGCCTTTGATTCCGCGTCGCTTCCATGGATAGATGTCTAACATCGCTTGGACAGTGCGGTAGACCTCTTCTGCTGCTTGACCTTTTTCTGCAATTAACATTGCTAGCCTGTTACTGGAAATTCTCGAGATGAGGTCGCTGGAGGTTGTCAATGCATGAACGAGCTCGGTACAAACATCGAGAACTTCGGGGTTTGAATGCTGAATCATAATGATGGCGTGGTTAGAGCGTTTGAGCTCCGTTTTAAACAAAACTAACTGTTCCCACCAGTAGGTCTCAGAAACGACATTAGAGAACTGTTTTTCAGGGTCGTATTCGTGTTGAGAGCGAATATGATTGATCAGCTTACGTGCTCGCTGCTCTAGTTGGCGTTTAGAGCCTCTTGCTTTATCCATGCTGATTCGATGAGTTTGTTCTTTGAGCATTTTGAGTGCGTGCTTACGGTATTTCTTGAACGCGTTAAACGCAGATTCAAAGTCACCTTGTTCTTCAGCGACTCGTGATTGTTGGAAGCAAATTTGGCTGAGTAGCTCACCGTGGTCGAAACTGAGTGCAGACTCTTCTGCTGCAAGTAGCAACTTGGCAGCGCTGTCTGTATTTTGGCGCAAAAGCTCAAGTCTTGCTCGGCTAATAAAAGAGTGTGCTTTCATCCAAACGAGGTCATGCTCAATGGCGAGCTGGTGGGCTTTTTGGGTGGCTTCTTCGGCCGCATCAAGGCGTTCTAGTCCAAGCAGTGCTAACCCTTTAAAGTCCCAGATCTCGGCTTGCCACGTACTGTCATCATGATCTTTTAATACTTCGGTTGCTCCATCCAGTACCGTAAGCATCTCGACAAACTTATTTAGTAAGTAATAGTCCCAAGCTAATAGGATGCGCGCTTTGCCTTCTAACCAAGCAATACGAACATTGTTTGCCACTTTAACGGCTAACTCATGAGTTGAAGCGGCAAGTTGGTGTTCATTAGTGATGCGCCATACATTACCAAGCCCAATTAGAGATTCGATTTGAATTTCAACATCATCAACAAGAGCAGATTGTTCGAGCGCATTAATCCAATATTGTTGCGCGGAATAATACTTTGCTTGGCCCCAATATTGGAGTGCAAAAAGATGGAGAATTTCCGGGAGATGATCGTCGGTTTCAAGCTGTGTTTGTTTGCTGTAAGCGTTTTTGACGAGTTTTAAGCCTTGTCGGTAATCCATTAGGCACCAACAGCATTGCGCCATGATGAGTAAGGCTTTGATCTCTCCGTCCACAAATAAAATTTGTTCCGCGCGGATACGATATTGCTGCGCAATATTAAAGGTATGTTTAGGGGCCGATTTTATTTGGCCTTTAAGCTTAGTGAGATCATCTTCTAGCTGAATTTGGTTTTTATCCAACGTTCACATCCATGACTATCGAACTGGAAATCACACCTAATATTAAGTGGTTAGATGCATGTTTCTTTACCAAAGCGATGCGGATAACGTTTTGGTAAACGATCAGGGGCCGTAATGTATACCGTTACAACCCCTAATTACTACATCTAAATTACCAATAGAATAGCTACGATAGGAGCTGTTTGATTGTCAAAGGTGCATCAGAGACTTCCAACCTTTGTGCAGCGGTAAGACCTTGTTTATCCTGATAGCACAAATTATGCCAAGCTCTGAATATATCTAAAAGAGGTAAAATACCAGCAGGTCGTAATTTGCGACGTGGCTCGTTAATGAAGCTTTCGAAAAGAATCTGAAAGCGGTTTTGATAAAACTTCACATGACGAGTTGTCGCAACGTTAAACCATTTTTCAGGCTCATTTTGATCGCCAGCGAGGTAGCAAATGCCTTTGTGGTTTTCGTTTTGACTAGAGATTGCCCAACGATCGCGCCACCAACTCATATAGGCGATATCGACTTTGCCAAAGGGAGTGCTCATGTCCCAACTAGCGTCCTCTTCTACATACATCAAGTCGACACTTTTCTCTTTAATACGAGGTAAACAAACGCTCAATGCAGCTGAACGTAGTAGGGGATCTTGAGGCATGTATAGAGATACACGTTTGTTTGGGCAGCACATATCAAGTACGTGCAAATAGTGTGCATACGAGGTGTATGGCGGACGGACTAATGCCCCTTTTGAAGGGTAATGAAATACAGATAGATTACCAAGAGGGTCTTCTACGTTACCGCGAGCCAAAATTGTTTGGTATTTTTGGTCAATTCGCTCTCTGAGGTGATGAGAAGGTTCCGCAAGCGGCTCACTTGCTTCCGCTACGTACTCCTGGGAAACAAAACGAGACACCTCATCGTAAGGATTATGATCGAGAGTTGCGATTGGCTCTTCATCAGCGGAATAATTGACGTGCTGGCAAAGAATATAGCCAGAATGCGCTTCGCCAGAAACAATCCAATACACACCATTATTGCTGTTCGGTTGCAATGCAATATAGTTTGAGGCCAATTCATAATGCGTTGCGTGGTTTACCCAGCGCGCATCAATGGTTGCCAGCTTGCGGCGGCAGCGGCTAGCTATATGGTCAACATGATCGTAAAAGGTTTTTGGGTTAATACTAAGCTTGCGGCAGATTTCTCGTACGGAATATCCCGTAAACAATAAACCCATCAAGTTCTCTTGAAATTGAAGCTTCTTGTTGGCACCAGACCACTTGTCGACAAAGGTACTTTGACACACTTTACAGCGGTAACGTTGGCGATCGCCACTGTAACCGAAAGCGTGATAGAGGTGTTTGTGAGTGTGGACAGAAAGTCCAAAGTTGTCGCAATCATCATTACGGCAAGCAGGCAACCCGTCACTGTGGACGTGCCGCAGGCGATGAAGTTCGTTCACGACATCGCGATTATTAAGTAAGGGGGGGAAAGCTCCACATTCACGGCATACCATCGCCGGACGCTTAGGGTTCGCATGTTGCAGAACGTAACGCTTTGCATCACTCAATCCAAAGTTGTCACACGCCAATGTTTTACAAAAGTTGAGTTGTAACCCATCTGCGTCTTTTGGCAGTTCGCCGTTAGACACAATCGCCCCCTCGGGATAATTCGGGCAGCCAGCATAACTCTGGCTGCAAATTATTACTTACTATTTGTTCTTAGATGTTGATTGCAGTTTCTAGTGCAACTTTCATCATGTCGTTGAACGACTTCTGACGCTCTTCTGAGCTTAGTTTTTCACCACGGATGATGTGGTCAGAAACTGTCAGGATAGTCAGTGCTTTCGCGCCTAGGTCAGCTGCTACGCCGTAGATACCAGCCGCTTCCATGTCTACACCTAGGATGCCTAGTTTTTCCATCTTCTCGAAGATGTCTGCTTCTGGTGTGTAGAACAGGTCTGCAGAGAATACGTTACCTACTTTTACAGGCACTTCCTGAGCGCGCGCTTGGTTAACTGCTTCTTCTAGAAGACCGTAATCAGCGATTGCTGCGAAATCGTGGTTGTTGAAACGGATACGGTTAACTTTAGAGTCTGTAGAAGCACCCATACCGATAACAACGTCCATTAGTTTCACGTCGTCACGTACTGCACCACAGCTACCCACACGGATAACGTTTTTCACGCCGTATTCAGCGATTAGCTCGTGTACGTAGATACAGCAAGACGGGATACCCATGCCGTGGCCCATTACAGAAACTTTTTTGCCTTTGTAAGTGCCAGTAAAGCCGAACATGTTGCGAACGTCACAAACTTGTTTCACATCTTCTAGGAACGTTTCAGCGATGTATTTAGCGCGCAACGGGTCGCCTGGCATTAGAACTGTTTCAGCGAAATCACCTGGTTGTGCGTTAATGTGTGGGGTTGCCATAAGTGCTCTCCAAAGTTTTGTTTTGATAAAACGCCTCTATTATAGAACGCTATTACCAATTCTGTTGAACTTGTTCGTTTTCGTTGAGGCAATAATAACGGGACGTACAGTGGCCCCTTGAGAGCTTAGTCACAAAAACCACGCATTTAGAAACTGCAACTCCTATTGATAACCAAATCTGTTGAAATCAAAAGAGCAATCGATTTGCTTTTGAGCAGTTTGTCGATTGCGCGCACAAATTCTTTGTTTTTGGGCCAAACTTTTTTCTGACAGCTGGTTGATCGAAATACTTTCGAGTGAAGTAAAACGATTAAATTGTACAACTTATTTTCTTGTACAATCTGGAAAGGCTTGCTATAAGTTATACAACAAAACTTTTTGTATAGGGATGCGTCATCATGGAATCTTCGATCAAAGTAGGTATCAGTTCGTGTGTTTTGGGTGAACGAGTGCGTTTTGACTCTGGTCATAAGGTGAGCAACTTTGTGACTAAAGAGCTTAGCCCGTATTTTGACTTTATTTCGGTATGCCCTGAAGTCGGCGTAGGTATGCCAGTACCCCGTCCAACCATTCGTCTTGTTTCTAATGAAGAGCGTGTTGCATTGGTTGAAACCAAAAATCCAGAAAATGATCATACCGACAATATGCTCACTTACTCGGCCAATAAAGTAGATGAACTTCAAAGCGAGCAGCTTTGTGGTTACATCGTTTGTGCTAAGTCACCAACTTGTGGCATGGAGCGAGTCAAGGTTTACAGCAAGAACAGTGCTGCGAAAGAAGGTGTTGGCTTGTATACACAAACATTGATGCAAAAAATGCCTTGGTTGCCTGTTGAAGAGGATGGCAGACTTAACGACCCTGTATTGAAAGAAAATTTTATCACTCGAGTATTTTGTCTAAATGACTTTTACGACTCGATGGATGGTGAGCCTACTCGTGGCAAAATCATCGACTTTCATTCGCGCTACAAACTGACGTTAATGGCACACCACCCAGAGTCATACCGCTCCCTTGGCCGCTTAGTCGCTGATGTCGCTAATTATGAAATTGAAGACTTTTACCAAGAGTATCGTTTAGGACTGATGAAGGCGTTAACGAATCGGGCTAGCCGCAAAAATAACACAAATGTGTTGATGCATTTACAAGGGTACTTCAAACGCTCACTAACTAAAGAAGAAAAAGAAGAGTTAGCGACAGTGATTCACGACTACCGTATCGGAATGCTGCCTCTGCTAGCACCACTTACATTGATTAAGCATTACTTAAATACTTACCCAGACGAATATTTAGCAAAACAGAAGTTTTTAGAACCGTATCCGCAGGAGATGAGATTACGCTATGGTTTGTAGTTCAGAAGAAAAACTATACGCGATCCGAGATGTCGCAGAAATCACGGGTGTAAAACCAGTTACGCTGAGAGCTTGGCAACGAAGATACAACTTGATCCAACCTCAGCGAACTGAAAAAGGACACAGACTTTATCGCCAGCAAGATCTCGATACGATTCGCGAAGTCCAGAGCTGGCTCGCGAAGGGGATTTCGATTGGTAAAGTGAAGGGGCTGCTAGGAAAAAGCGCCGATGTCGAAGTCAAAAACGAGGTTCGCACACTCGAAGAAGTTGAAAACATGCTGCTTGCGCTGTCTACCCTGAATCGAGGAAAAGCAGAGAGTTTACTTGCCTCTGTTCTTAAAGAGTATCCACTAAAACTCGTTATTGATCAGTTTATTAGCCCAGTATTTGATGCGCTAGACATGGTGAAAGGATCGCTGCGATCTTTACAAGTAGGGTTATTTCAGACTTGTTTGATCACTCGACTTGTCCTTGTAATCGATTCTGAAAACAAAGCCGCTTCCAAAGGAAAGTGTCTGCTCATTAGCTTTGAACAAAACAGAGAGTCTGAGAGTTGGATTCAAGCAGCGAAGCTTTGCGAACAAGGGTATCACACGACTTTGATCGATAAGGTTGATGATGTTTCTGGTCTACTAGATCACGAGGTCGTTGAAAATGGTTCGTTTATCTACCTTTTCTCCAACAAAGCGCTAGCTGCTAAACAAGTAGCGTCCATCAAAATGCTTCACGCACAACTAGGTGATCGGATGGGGTGCTCTGAAGTGATAGAGAAATTACACCTAACTTAGTAGACAAAAGATAGGAGCTACCATGATTTTAGTATGGTTTCGACGTGACTTACGTACGTTAGACCACACGGCACTCAAAGCGGCATTGGATTCAGGTCAGCCTGTCGTCGCTTGCTTTATCGCGACGCCAGAGCAGTGGCGGGAGCATCACATGGCGCCGATGCAGGCAGACCTCATTGCTCGTCGCTTAGCTTGTCTTAACGAGGAGCTTGAAAGCCTTAATATTCCCTTTTTGTACAAAGAGGTGCCGTCGTTTTCCGATTGTACAGATGTGATTAGTGGGTGGGCGGAAACACTTGAAGCCACTTCTGTCATGGCAAACATTCACTATGAGGTGAACGAACGAGAGCTCGATACACAAGTAAGTGAAGCGTTAGCTTCTCACGATATCGAATTTGAACTGTTTCATGACAAATGTGTGCACGCGCCAACGACGGTTCTTAATAAGCAAGGCGAATATTTTAAGGTGTTTACGCCATTCAAGCGTGCTTGGTTAACGCAGTTCCATATGCCGACGGTAGTAAAACCTCACGAGCAAGCGCCACTCAATAAAAAGGTACTCGAACAATTAGAGTCGGCTCGATTTAATTCAAGCTTCACATTTAGCTATCCTCGAGAATCCAGTGAAGACTGGCTGGCTTCGACTAATGATATTTTGAAGCAGCTTAGGGAATTTGCACGGGAGCGCAGTGACGCGTATCAAAGCGAGCGAGACTTTCCAGCTATTGATGGCACTAGCCAACTGTCTCCATACCTTGCGATTGGCGCGCTATCACCAAGGCAGTGTATTGCTCGTTTGTATGCTGAAAATCAACAAAATGACCTTACAGAAGGGAAAGCAACTTGGTTAAGTGAGATCATTTGGCGTGAGTTTTATCAGCACCTATTGGTTTTCGAACCAAAACTCGTCAAAGGCAAAGGATTTATCGATTGGGAGGATAAAATCCAGTGGTCCTATGATGAGAAAGCCTTTGAGCGATGGAAGACAGGAACAACAGGATACCCAATCGTTGATGCAGCAATGCGTCAGCTCAATCAAACAGGCTGGATGCACAACCGATTACGTATGATTGTCGCGAGCTTTCTTACCAAGGACTTACATATTGATTGGCGATGGGGAGAAGCGTACTTCATGAGTAAGCTGGTGGACGGCGATTTTGCAGCGAACAATGGTGGCTGGCAATGGTCTGCTTCTACGGGTTGTGACGGGCAGCCATACTTTCGTATTTTCAACCCGATAAGCCAAGGCGAAAAGTTCGATGTTAATGGTGAATTTGTGCGCCACTGGGTACCAGAAATCAAAAGTGTACCGAACAAATACATCCATAAACCTTGGACTTGGGAGGGCTTTTCTTTACTGGAATATCACAAGCCGATGGTTGATCACAAGACAGAAAGAGAGATAACCTTACAGCTCTTTAAAAGTGCCAAGGAATAGAGTGAAATGCTTAGCAAAAAGCGATCAATGAGTTTCGCAAAACGTACCCTGCTATCTGTGTCGTTATCTTTAGTGAGTGGTCTATCATTCGCTAAGATGTACGAATTACCAGAGGATGGAAGCCGTTTAATTGGTCGCCTTGAAAACCACGTCGTTCAAGAAGGCGAAACCATGGCAAATATCGCTAAGCTCTACGATGTGGGTATGCTAGGTTTAATGGCCGCAAACAAAGGAGTGGATCCCTTCTTACCAGAAGAGGGGCATGTTCTTACTATTCCGACACAGCTAATCCTCCCAGACGTACCTTATAAAGGTATCGTTATTAATCTAGCCGAGCTGCGCTTATATTACTTTCCGAAAGGAGAGGATATTGTCCATGTATTTCCTGTCGGAATTGGCCGAATAGGGCGCGATACCCCAGTAATGACAACGCGTATCAGCCAAAAACGACCGAACCCTACATGGACTCCTCCAGCCTCTATTCGTGCCGAGTACAAAGCAAAGGGCATTGACCTACCAGCCGTTGTTCCTGCGGGGCCTGATAATCCACTTGGTATGTTTGCATTGCGTTTAGCTTACGGGAATGGCGAATACCTAATTCATGGTACCAACAAGGACTTTGGGATTGGTATGCGAGTCAGCGCGGGTTGTATTCGTATGGACCCAAGTGACATTGAGTGGTTATTTGACAAGGTTCGTAACGGCGAAGACGTTAATATCATTAACCAGCCTATCAAAATGACACTTGAGCCTGACAGAAGTGTGTTCTTAGAAGCACATGAGCCTTTGACTCGTAGTAATGGCGAGAAAGATGAACTGAAAGTGCCGAAAGAGTTAAAGTGGTGGTTGGATGAATTCGGTATGAAAAACGTGAAGGCTAAAGCAGCAATCGCTGCACAGAATGGGGTTCCTATCGAAATAACCGCGCCTTAACGGGCGTTAAGACGCGGTATTAAATCTTACTTAGTGTAAGACTGAGCGATGTTATCGATACGCTCGTTAGCACGCTCAGCTTCTTCTTGAGCAGCCATTGCTGCTGCGCCTGATTTTTGAACGTCAGATTGAAGAGCTTGTACGTCTTGGCTTAGTTGGCTAACTTGGTTGCTTAGTTCGTCTAATTTTGCTGCATTTGCTGTAGCTGCGTCATCAGAAGAAGCACAACCGGCTAGTAGAAGTACTGAAGTTGCTGCAGCTGCGATCAACGTTTTGTTCATATAAGAACTCCTTGCTTATAGTGAAAGTCTCGCTACTAACTATTATTTTATACAGTAGCGAGGTTAAATGTGGTTACATTTTATCAGTACATGATGTAGCAAAAGTCAAAAAAACCCAAGAATTTCATGGAGTACCTGACGTCAACTTTTACCTGAACTTAACAAAGTTTAACTACCTATCCTTTATTTCGTTCTCACAACAGTTTTCATAGCAGGTGTATTTGCCACGTTCCTGATATCAATAATTTAGACGATATTGACACAAATGAAAGTTTATTGGCCCAAATAACTGCTATTTAAGTCGTTTTGTTGATGGATAGAAGGCATATTTGAACGGCTTTTCTCTAAACTTCCTGTCCAGCTGCTCATCAAAAAGGCTAGTCTTTACTCTGAACTGAGCCACAAATGATGTTTTACCGTTACCACAGGGAATTAGTTTGTGTGATCTCTATCTATACTCCTATGATTTGCGGTATTATACCGAGCTTTATTTTTTTGCTGCGTTAGAGCGGAAACGACACTACAGAGCGCTCAGACGCTGACTGATTTATTGGAGAATACTTTGCAATTTAAAGATCTAGGCCTAGACAACCGATTGTTGAAGAACCTAAAACACTACGATTTTAAAAAAGCGACTGACATTCAGCAGCAGGCGATTCCTGTTGCGATTGCAGGCAAGGATCTATTGGCATCTTCGAAAACAGGTTCGGGCAAGACTTTGGCGTTTGTATTGCCAATGCTTCATAAGTCTTTAAAGACAAAATCGTTTTCTGCGAAAGACCCTCGCGCGGTAATCCTTGCTCCTACTCGTGAGCTAGCGAAACAAGTATATGGTGAGCTTCGTTCTATGCTAGCTGGCCTATCTTATGAAGCAGCACTGATTTTGGGTGGTGAGAACTTTAACGATCAAGTAAAAGCTCTGCGTCGTTACCCGAAATTTATCGTGGCGACACCAGGACGTTTGGCTGATCACTTAGATCATCGTTCGCTTTATCTGGATGGTTTGGAAACGCTGATTCTTGACGAAGCAGACCGCATGTTGGATTTGGGTTTTGCACCAGAGCTTCGTCGCATTCATAAAGCAGCCAAGCATCGTCGTCGTCAAACGTTGATGTTCTCTGCGACATTAGATCATGCAGACGTCAATGAAATCGCGGCTGAAATGCTCAATGCGCCAAAGCGAATTGCTATCGGCGTTTCTAACGAAGAGCATAAAGATATCACGCAAAAATTTTACTTGTGTGATCACCTAGATCATAAAGAGGCAATTTTAGATCGTGTTCTTTCTGAGGCTGAATACCGTCAAGTTATTATCTTTACGGCAACGCGTGATGATACTGAGCGACTAACAGAAAAGCTGAACGAAAAGAAACTGAAGGCTGTAGCACTAAGTGGTAACTTGAACCAGACTCAACGTAACACCATTATGAGTCAGTTTGAGCGCGCAGTATTTAAGATCCTTGTAACGACTGATGTTGCTTCCCGCGGTTTGGATATTGCAACTGTGACACACGTCATCAACTTCGATATGCCAAAGCATACCGAAGAATACGTACACCGAGTTGGTCGTACTGGTCGTGCAGGAAACAAAGGGGATGCAATCTCTCTTGTTGGTCCAAAAGACTGGGATAGCTTTAAACGTGTAGAAGCATACCTACAACAAGATCTTGAGTTTTCATTGTTCGAAGATTTGAAAGGTAAGTTTAAAGGCCTTAAGCCACCTAAACCAGATTTCCGCAATAAGAAAGCGACCGCAAAGAAAGCTCGCCCTCAAGCGAAAAAATCGGCGAAAAAACCAGCTAAGCGTGACAAGAGCTTCTACAAAAACGTATCTGTGGGTGATGATGTCTTCATCCCTAAGAAAAAACCAGCGGCACCGAGCTCTGAAGAGTAAAAGCTGCTGTAGTTTCCCATTGATTTTAGTTCTTAAAAATCCGAGTGTTCGCACTCGGATTTTTTATGTCTGTCGCTAGGTGAAATAGCGTCTTTCCATACTCACTCGTTAGTCAGCTTTTATATCCGTCTGGTTGTATATAAACAGCATAGAACGCTAATTTAGGAAGTTATTAAGTTTTATAACCTCGGTCAAAGCAAACGTTTTTCCTCACACACTAGATAAAAATCTCACATGATCATGAAAATGATAATTGATCTCATTTTTATTTAAGGGCAGAATACGCGCCATTGTATTAATCCTATAAATGAATTCGCTCTCTATATGAAATTTACTCATGTTTTTTTAGGGCTCATAATTACCTCTAGTTCTGGCTTTGCTGCTGATGATTTCAACTGGCTTCGAGATGATGCTCGTAAAGATGAGCGAGTTCTTACCTACCTAACAGAACAAAACCACAAAACTGAACAGCACCAAAAAAGTTATCAGACGTTGACAAAAAACCTACTAACGCAGTGGGATACCATGGTGGCAGACAAAGGTGATAAGCCATGGTCGATCGTGAGTGGAAGAGAGTGGACGCTAATGCGTCGCGATGGTCGTTACTTACTATTATCCCGTGCGAGTCAACATGCACCAGAAAACGTGGTGTTCGATTTCGATGAACGACAATCTGCGCATCAGTACTACCAACTTGGTCAATGGCAAGTGAATGGTGACACGCTCCTTTTCACGGAAGATATCGACGGCAGCGAACAATATCGTGCTGTGGTTGTTGATTTACTCTCCGGTCAATCTACGGAACTGGCGACGCACGTCGATAGTGGCGTATTGTTGTCACCTAACGGGAAAGTGGCATTCCTCGTTGCAAAAGAAAAGCGCACCCAGCGACCTCATCAGATCTTACGTATCTCCACTGAATCTTTGGCAAAAACAGTCCTATGGAATGAACCCAAGTCAGATTGGTTACTTTCTTTCTATCGTGCGGCAGATAGCCGTTATGCTGTGCTGCAAAGCAACAACGAGTCAACAACAGAGCAGAAGCTTGTCGACCTAGAAACGGGCACTGTCTCAGATTCATTGCGAAAGCCTGAAGTGGGTGTGGAATATTACGCGGATGTGGCGAAAGGTTATATTTATCTTAAAAGCAACCTGGAAGGAAAGTTCGCCCTTTACCAAGCCGAACTCGCACCGCTTGGCGCAACATGGCAACGCTTTACCAATCCTCGTGAGCCGCTTGAACAGTTCTACCTTTATGATGCAGGAGTTGTGGCACTTAGTAAGCCAAACAACTTGTCGACATTGACGGTGTATTCTTACCAAGGGCAGGAAAAAGTGATACTGCCATTGGAACACGATGGTAATGTCGCTTGGCTAAGCACATTGGGCGATTTTGAATCAAACAAAATTCGTATCCGAAGCATGTCGATGACTACGCCTCCTCAGTGGGAAGAGTTCGATGTAAAAACGCTGAATAAATCCTTGTACTCTCAAGATGCTTACCAAGACTTTGATAGTCAGCGTTATGTATCCCAACGTATTTTTATTAAGCACGACGGCGTTTCTGTCCCGGTCTCTTTGGCGTATCGCAAAGACAAATTGCACCCACAATCTCCTGTGATGATTTACGGTTACGGCGCGTATGGTTTTACGATGAAACCGTACTTTATGCCTCAGGTTATCAGTTTACTCGACCAAGGTGTGATTTACGCTATCGCCCATGTCCGTGGCGGTGGGTACTTTGGCGATGAATGGCACGAGCAAGGCCGTGGTGTGCGAAAAGCCAATTCTATTGGTGATTTTGTCGCGGCCGCGAAGGCGCTGCAAACATTCGAACGTGGCAATAGAGAGGTTTTCGCCATCGGTTCTAGTGCTGGTGGTACGTTGGTGGCCGGAGCGGTTAATCAAGATCCTAAATTGTTTTCAGGTGTCGTACTTAAAGTGCCTTTTGTTGATGTGGTTGCAAGTATGTCGGATACCTCACTTCCGCTTACCACACAGCAGTATGGCGAATGGGGTAACCCAACCAAACCTGAACAATTGGCGTTAATGAAGGCGTACGATCCGATTCTCAATATCCATAAAAACGCTTACCCACCCATGTTGGTTCAAGTCGGTTTAATTGATCAGCGCGTGCCATATTGGGAAGGCGCAAAGTATCTGGCTAAAGTTTCAGCGTTAAGTGAGCACAACGGGCCGTACTTGTTGCAAACTGATTTTAATTCGGGCCACCAAATGGACCCACGACAAGCGCAAGAACAACAAGCAAAAGAATACGCATTTCTACTATCACTCATTAAAACATCTAAAGCGGAGCAGTAAATGAAGCTTACCCCAGTGTCAGCGGCAGTACTTTCGGTACTTGCTGCCAGTCAAGTGCACGCCGAATCTAAGGTTTTCTCAATGGAAGAGGTGGTGGTAACCGCCAATAAAATCGATCAGCCATTGTCAAAAGTGGCAGGTAGTGTCGCGGTTATCACAAACGAGCAAATCGAAGAAAGAGGCGAGACCGAGCTATATGACGTGCTGCGTAACGAACCTGGTGTAAGTGTGACGGGCGGTGCAGGACGTCCGCAAAACATTACCATCCGTGGTATGACGGGTAACCGCATTATGATCGTTCGTGATGGCATTCGTTCTGCGGATGGCTTCGGTGCGAATGACATTAATGATGCAGTTGGGAGAGATACTTTTGATTTATCCAATTTTGAATCGCTGCAAATCATTAAAGGGGCAAGTTCTTCGGTGCATGGCTCTGGCGCGATCGGCGGTGTGGTGATTTTAGAATCCAGTCAGCCGGGTGATTTCTTAAAAGACAAAGACTTCTACACCGATGTTTCCGGTACTTACACCGATATCAGCAACAAGTACAAAGGCACGAGTAATCTAGCTTTTCGTTCCGGTGATACAGAGAGTTTGTTTAACGTTTCATACTGGCAGGGGCAAGAGACACGTAACTTTGATGAAGATTTGTATAACCGCGACCTAGATGGTTACAGCGGTGCTTATACGATCAACCACTTTTTCAATGAAGAGGTGATGTTGAAAGCCAAAGCGGAACTCTACACCCAGAATCAAGAGCGTTTGGAGGGTTCACCGTCCATTCAACCTGATGGCATCTGGCATATTGAAGACTTTGCTGAGGATGAAACCACAGAAGAGTACAGCGCTTATATTGGTGCAGAGGTGACTCCGATTAATCCAACTTGGTTCGAAGAGTTGGATACCAAAGTTTACTGGCGTCACACCGAAGTGGTGGAAGACACCAACCGTTTAATGCGCCAAGTGGATCACAATGGTTTGATCACCAAGCGTCGCGAGCTGGAACACAAAACCTTCATTGACGAAACAATTGGCTTCCGTGGCGATTTCACTAATACGATTTATGCAGCAAATGCTGAGCACCAATTGGCTTACGGTGTCGAGCTTTCTACTGACTATTACGAACGCACAGATAGCGACTCCAAGATTGATTGGAACGGAGTAACACCTTCGACCAAACAACCTTTCGCTCCTGCTCGTGCTTATAACATTGGTTTGTACGTTCGAGACATGGTGGAACTGGATAAATGGACCATCACAGGTGGCCTACGCTTTGATGCGCACCGTCTCACGCCAGACGGTGCGGGTGAAGTGGGCGGCTTCCCATTAAAAGACATGGATAGCTCAGAGGTATCTCCAAGCCTGTCGGTTTCTCGTGAAATGTTTGCCAACAACATTGCTTATGTATCTTATAACCATGGTTACCGTGCTCCGGAATACGATAAAGCGTATGGCTTCGTAAGCCACGACTTTGTGCCGCTCACGCCGTTTGTAATTGCACCAAACATGGATCTAGAAGCTGAAACTTCCGACTCATTTGAAATTGGTAACAAGTTCGATAACGGTCGTGCGCATGTCTATGCGTCTGTGTTCTACAACAAGTTTGAAAACTTCATCGATGTTGTGACCACAGGCTTTGACTCAAGCACTGGTAATTACATCAAACAGTACCAAAACCTTGATGGCGTAGAGACTTATGGCGCAGAGCTTTCTGCGGGGTACGCGCTCACCAAACAATGGGACATCAGCACTAAGTTTGGCTACGTAGATGGCAAAGACGCGGAAGGCGAATACGTTCGAAGCATTACGCCATTCGAAGGTAATGCTCAACTGAAATACGCCAACCAAGACTTCAACGCTTACGTGGCTTGGAACTGGGCCGCTGCCATGGATCGCGTTCCTAAATGCCAGACCACACTTGGTCTAGCGACAGAGTGTGCGCAGACAAGCGCGTGGAATACGTTTGATCTTGGCGCAACTTACTACGTTTCCAAAGACCTTCGTGTTAGCGCAAATATCGTCAACCTGTTCGACAAAGAGTACATCCGATACCAAGACGTAGCGGGTATCGCTGAGGAAAGTAAGCGTTACTCAACTGAGCCTGGGCGCTACTTCACGCTGACTGCAAAATACGAATTCTAGGACGAAATCATGAAGCTAAAACCATTGGCGTTTTCGCTGCTTATTGCTTGTACCCCTGCGGCGCAGGCTGCAGAGTGGGATTATCCCGCAACGGACTCTGTGGTAACGAATGAAGCGCAAGCGAAAACTTATCTAGACAGCCACTACTCAGAAGCTGGCGAGTTTAAGTTCCGTTACAAAACCCAGTCTCAGCTTGGTGAGCATTACAATTTTGATGTTTGGGTAAACGGTGAATATCAAGCACAGCGCACCCTCGTAGTAACAACCGATAAAAATCATCACGTTGTGCGAGTGTTTAAGAGCCTTGAAGATACGATCATTCGCAACGGTAAACCAACGGTTGCAATGGAATTGGAATCACCTCGCCAACTGCAAGCACAAGAGCCACCTGCTTTGAGCTCTGGAAGTCTGGTTAATGTTGAGGTTTCTTTATTCAACCCAGATCTTCGCACCATGCAACAGCAAGCGGCACCAGAATCGACGTGGTCAGCACTGTCCGATTACCCTCAGCCGATCGAGTACGTCACCAAGTCGATCGAGGTTTTAAAGTCCGGCGGTAAGTTCTACCTCTCTAACCCAAGATTAAAGCAAGTGGATGCGACGGGTTTATTTGCAGCCCCTGCACCTGGTGAAGCGCCTGTACTCGATACGTTGGACTTCCTCAGCGCAGAAGGGGTTCAAGCATTTGACAGTGTTGATGAGATGCAAAGCACCGAGTTTGGTGACAATGCGTTCCCACAGTTGATGGCTTTTTATCATCTTGATAGCTCGATCCAATATCTGACAAGCCTGATTTACGACTTGTTTGACGAACCGCTTCGTTTTGATGCTCGCGGTTTATCAAAAGATAACTCTACTTACTATTACGGTCCGAAAGCACTCATGCTGGGTGTCGGTGGTGTTTCTCCGGATGCAGTCGATGCTGATGTAGTGATACACGAACTTGGGCATGGCATTCATTACCAAATCGTACCGGATTGGGCGTACGGTCACACTGGTGCTATCGCAGAAGGTTTTGCTGATTACTGGGCAGGCAGCGCGAGCTACCGCACTCAATATTTGGATGCTTCGCGTCGTGGTCAAGAATTCGAGTTAGATACGGTGTTCAACTGGGACGGTGTGTTCGGAACACGCAAAACAACTCGTAGCTTATGGAACCAAAGAGCGCGTTACTTCGAGGGCTCAGAGTATCCAGCGCACGTTAGCGTAGGTGGTGAACTAGGCGACGAGCTATGGTCAACGCCACTGTTTCAAGCGCTTAAAGCATCGGTTGAACGATACGGTGATGATACCGATAACGTGTTCCGTGAGTTTGACGCCATTGTACTTGAAGGCATGTACGGCATTGGTCGTGGCGTGAAAATGCATGATCTGGCGGAATCGACCGTGTTTGCCGCAAACACCTTGTTCCCAAATAAAGATTACGCCCAATTCCTGACGGACAGCTTCAACAAACACAACTTACTTAAAGCCCCTCTTCGTGTTCGCTATGACGCTCGATACATCGGACAAGGTGAAGACGTTGGTGTGAGTCTGAGCCAAACTGGCCGCGAAGCGAGCATCAAAGGGCAATGGCAGCTAAACAACGCATCCGTTTTCGACTTTGATGAAACGCTTTCTGATTCGACCTCTATGAAGGTGGGGTTACCAAGCGGTCTGACGTGTGGCACGCAATTCGATTCCTCTATTTCATTGGATTACCAATTTGCAGAAGGTTTAAAGACTCACCAGTGGAGTGAACAGGTGATGCTGGTTAATGGTACGCCAGAGCTTGATATCCAGCCTCAATCAGTGAATTCCGCTTTGCCAGAGCAGGGCGACAGGCTGTTCTCTCAGACGCTATCGGACAAGTCACTCACGATTGATGATTCGTTTGCGGTTTACCTGAACATCGAACATGACTCACTGCAGGATCTGCAAGTGACGCTTGTGTCTCCACAAGGCAAATCGGTCGTGCTACTTAGTCATCAATCAAGCAATACCAAAGGATTTAAAGGTTACTTCACCGCTCAGTATGACGAGGAGTTACGAGCACTTGTCGGTCAACCGAGTTGGGGTACTTGGCGTCTCGAAGTGTCTGACCGCGTGTCAGGGAATTCTGGGGTGTTGAAAGAGTGGGGTGTGAGTCACTTTGCTCAGTATCAGTGTAGTGCTGATACCACTAAAGAAAGCAGTGGCGGTGATTCAGGTGGCAGTGGTTCGCCTTGGACCTTGTTAGGACTTGTCCTGCTTTCAATGGTGAGAGTGATTCGCTCTCGTTAATTAAAATCAAAAGAAGATAAAATCTATGAAGTTTCAATATTCTTTCGTTGCTATGTCACTAGCCCTTGCTGGCTGTGGCGGAGGTTCTGGTGGTGACACGTCGGCACCGACCTATGATGTAGCTGGCACCATCGTTTCTGCAGGTACACTTCTTGATACGCCAGTATGTATCGATTTAAACCAAAACTACGTTTGTGATTCCACTGAACCGAGTGCTAAAACGGATAATGCCGGTAAATTTAGCCTGACTTCAAGCGACAAAAACGTACTAACCAGCACCATTCTTGCTCAAGTTGATCAAGGTTCAAACCAAACGTTGCGTCTTGCGGCTCCGGGTCAAAATTTAGCAACGGGTAACACGGTCAATGGTGTAACAACGTTGCTCGCGGGTCTTGTAATTGACGGTAAAACCGTTGCTCAAGCTGAAGAGATTGTGAAAGCGCAACTCGCCGATGCCGGCGTTTCTCTTTCTGGTACGGTGATGTCTAACGCAGAAGCTAGCGAGCTAGACAAGCTAGAGCAAAACACGGTTGTGCTATTAGCTGCGATGCAACCAAAGCAAATGATCAAAGGCGTAGCGCTGCTTGCTCAAAATCTTAGCTTTCAAGGTAAATCGTTGGCCTCTGATCTTCTGTCTGAAGCGGAAGTAAGTGCATTTGCTGAAGAAATTGTAGCGGTTGCTGAACAAACGGTTGGTAGTAACGATACGGGCGCCGTTCTTTATTTTGCTGAAGGAGCAGCAGACGTTGCTGAGGTTCAAGCGTCTTACCCTGGTCAAGATGCAGAATACGGCTTCGACAAAGAGGACAAGCAAACGTCGACAGGCGCTGGCTTTAAGTTCGTTAAGCTAGATTCACAAGGTGCAGCTTTAGCTGCAGATGCGACTGAGTGGGCTTGTACTATGGACGAGCGTACTGGTCTTGTTTGGGAAAACAAAAGTGCGGATGCGAGCTCAGTTCAATTTAAAGATCGCCTATTTGCGTTTGAGTCTGAAACATTTAAGCCATTTAGCAAAGATGTAGAGCTTGCAGGTTGTAAAGACGCTGGTGATGAAGTTTGTACCACTAGCCAATATGTTCAGTACATAAACAAACAATCGTTATGTGGAATCACTGGTTGGCGCTTGCCTACTTACCGTGAGACTTATGACTTACTAGACTTTGGTGAACAAACACTGTTTGCTCCGAACGATGAATATGCAAAATACAACGTCTATGGTTTTAATGTTAAATACTTTCCACAGCAAACCATAGGTAGCCCTTATTTAGGATATGGTGCATTTTGGCATAGCGATTTTAAGTTTACGAATGCATCATCACAACTTATTGATGGCGAGATTTATTTCCCTGCGATTGTCTCCCGGGGCAAAGATAGAGGCACTATTTCATACGTCGAGATTCGATCAAGCAACACAAGTGCGGGTGCCGATGATTCTTACCAATTCCCAATCCGTCTAGTCGCAGTTAAGGGGCAATAAGATGAAGAAATTAATAACTGTACTATCTCTTACTTTGGCTTCTCAAACTGCAATAGCTGCACAAGAGTGTTCTACTGACTTTGCTAAAACGGCACCTAACACGCGTTATACATATTCTGAGAGCGGTACCGTAACTGACCTGAAAACAGGTCTAACATGGATGCGCTGTCCAGTTGGTATGACATGGAATGTAGGAAACCAAGAATGCCAGGGGACGCGATCTACAATGTCATGGCAACTCGCTCTCTCCACAGCCAAACAAATTCGTAATAAGGACGGCAACCATCCTCTTCACAATTTTGCTGACAAAAAAAATTGGCGACTAGCAAATATCAAAGAGCTAGTATCTCTAACTGAGCGAGCTTGCCACAGCCCAGCCATAAATAGTACAGGGTTTGCTAGCGGCTATAGTCTGAAAGATGGAGATGATGTTCTAGGGCGTTATGTCTGGAGCAACACACCTAATGGCGACGGTAAGCATGTTGCAACTTTTGATACGACTAATGGTGAGGTTTTCAATAGAGATCCGTTAAACTCAAGTTTCAAAAGCTCTCTCTTGTTAGTGACAGATGAATAATAATTATTACGTTAATAAGGGTTGATAGCTTTGCCTTTATGATAGGCTCCGCCAGTGCGGAGCTTTTTCTTTTCTAACCTTTGGAACTTATCGTGTTGAGCAGAGTATTTAAACTTGGAACTGCTTAAGTTGATGTTTTTGATTTTCTGCTAAACCAGACAACTCTTGCGCTGCCGCGGCGGATTGAGTGATACCAGTGACGTTCTGGCTCACTAGTTCATAGATGTTCGTTAAGTTGTTGTTGATATCAGCCGTAACCTGTTTCTGCTCTTCTGATGCGGTCGCAACTTGAGTGTTGATTGAGTTCAGATCGGCGATAGCATTACTGATATTAGCAAGTGATTGGCTAACTTCTTGTGTAAGAGCTTGGTTGTCTGACAACATGGCTAAGCTGGAATGCATACTTTCATTTGCGTGACCAGATTGTTGCTGTAGCTCTTCTATAATGGTTTGGATCTCTTTGGTGGACTCCTGAGTTCGCGCTGCCAGCATACGTACTTCATCGGCCACTACCGCAAAGCCTCTGCCACTTTCGCCCGCCCGTGCAGCTTCAATCGCTGCATTCAGTGCAAGTAGATTCGTTTGCTCAGAAATACCTTCAATCACTTCGATCACGCGACCAATGTGTTCTGATTGATCTTTTAGTGAAGTCACGACGGCAGCGGCTTCGTTAAGTTGTTCCGCCATCTTTTCACTTGCGCGAGTGCTTTCCCCAAACATGCTTATACTTTGTGAGGTTAACGTACGTGCTTGATTTGATGCACTATCGGCTTCTTGTGCATTGGTCGATACTTCAGCTGCGGTCGACTCTAGCTGATTGATCGCCGAGGCTACTTGCTCAACTTCTTGCTTTTCTTGATCCGAGTTGACGCTGCTTTGAGTCATAACAGTTGCTAACTCGGTTGATGCTGATGCCACATCTTCACTAATGCGAACCAATGCGCTTACAGTTTCACGCAGTTTTTCTATGGTCTGGTTTACATCTCGAGCCAGCTGAGACACTTCGTTTTTCCCGATGGCTTCGGCCTTAACTAGTAGGTTTCCCTTCGCGACTTCCTGCATCGTTACTTGAAGGTTACGAATCGGCGCAACGATGTAGCTGGCGAGTACCCAACTAATAAGTGAAGCAGCACTCAAGATCACCGCAAGCGAGACGGTGCTGTAAGTGAGCGTGGTTGAATGTTGTTCGCCATTCGTTTCGACTTCATCGGTGACGATTTGATTCAATTGTTTAGATAGTTTGTCGATGGCGTTGATCATCGCTTCGCCAGCTAATCGATACTCAGCCATTGCAGATTCGTACTTTTGATTGAAATCAGAGGTGGTGTAATCAGAAGAGTGTTTAGTGGTGAGCAGAGGTGTCATGGTAACGCGAGTGAAATCAACATAGTGATTCATGGCCTTACGCATAGCATTGACTTCATTTGAACGCCAGGGAGATTGTCGATGGAGTTAAGAAAATCGCGGTTTTTGTTTTGTCGCTCAGAAAGCTCTTGGTTGAGAGACTGAACATCTTCGGCTCTAAATAGACTATAAATGGCTTTGATGCGCATGGCGTAAGTGTTGTCTACGATGCCGCTAAGTTCCTCTTTGTGAATGATTAGCTTATGGGTGGAAGCCGAAACCTTATTGAATGCTTGATCGAGTTTACCGATTCCGACACTTAGTCCAATGATGAGTAATATAACTGTGAATAGAACAGGCAGAAAAACCTGAAGTTTAATAGAAAGCGTACTAAGAAATTGACGCATGAGATTGACCCTCTATCGGTTTGATTATTATCTTTTTTATAAATAAGCATTTCGATTTTAATTGTTACATTCGCCAAATCAATGAGTTACTCATATCTAATTGTTATGAAATGTACCAAAATCGATGGGGTTATCATCTTGAACATGAGGCAACGTTATAAAAACGTTACGTTCAAATTGAGAGAGGGATAAGTCGCGGAATTAATAGTTAGAAATGACAACGTGTCATAGAGGGTTCAACTAAGTGAAACACAACTGTCATATTCAAATTCTAAAGTGAGCACCGTTCAAGTGAAACACAACGGCAATAAAGCCACTTAAGGAAATTGTGATGAAAAAGACAGTAATCGGTGCAATCGCACTTCTAGGCGCAATGGCAGTGACTCCTGTTTCTGCTAAAGAAACTATCTCTGCAGTGGGTTCTAGCAGCGTAACTCCACTGATGGAAGTTTTCTCTGAAACGTACATGAAGAAGAACCCTAACGTATTTATCGAAGTTCAAGGTCCTGGTTCTTCAGCTGGTGTAAAAGCAGCGAAAAATGGTTCAGCAGACCTTGGTATGTCTTCTCGTAATCTAAAAGATTCTGAAAAAGAATCAACACTAATCGAAGAAGTGGTTGCTCGTGATGGTATTGCAGTGGTTGTTAACCCACAAAACAAACTGCCAGGTCTAACAGCCGAGCAAGTGACTGCAATCTACAAAGGTGAAGTATCAAACTGGAAAGAAGTCGGTGGTGCAGACAAGCCAATCGTAGCCATTACTCGTGACACAGCTTCTGGTACTCGTGGCGCATTTGAAGACATCATGTCTCTAAAAATGAAGATTTCTGGTAAGAAGGTATCAGCTATCTCTCAACGTGCTCAAGTTGCAAACGGTAACGGCGCACTGAAAACAATGGTTGCATCTAACCCATACGCAATCGGCTACATTTCTCTTGGTACTGTAGACAACACTGTTAATGCGCTAGCAATCGACGGCGTTGATGCAACGGTAGCTAACGTTAAAAACGGTTCTTACAAAGTAGCGCGTCCATTCCTTGTTCTTTACAAAGAAGGCAAGCCATCAACAGAAACGCAAAAATTCCTAGACTGGATGCTAACTGACGAAGCGCAAGCGCTAGTTGACCAAAAAGGTTACATCTCAGTTAACTAATCCCATCGGGACTCTAAAGTTTGCTCAGCCCAACGTTTAGGGCTGAGCCTTTTCTATCCATTGTGTTCAACGGCATTGCCCAGAACCGTGAGATTTTTAAATGACCATCGCAACAAATAGTGAAAAGCTTATGAATACTGACGCTAGAGCTATCAGCAAGTCAGGCCTACGCGAGAAGCGTCGTGTAGACTGGAAAGAGCGCATCTTCCACGGCTTGTTCCTAACGAGTGCCGTAATCGGCATTGTTTCATTGGCCGTTATTGCATACTTCATCGTTCGAGAGAGTATTCCGGCATTCCAAGAAGCAGGCGTATCGGGCATTGTATTAGGACAAAACTGGTTACCACCTGCGCTTTACGGTGTCGCCACCATGATTGTGGCATCTATCGTATCGACGGCTGGTGCTGTCATTGTTGGGGTTCCAATTGGTGTTCTGACCGCCATTTTTATCGCTGAAATCGCACCAAAGCGATTAGCAGACATCATCCGTCCAGCGGTTGAGCTGCTAGCCGGTATTCCTTCAGTGGTCTACGGTTTCTTCGGTCTGGTTATTATCGTTCCATTGATTCAGAAGGTATTTGATGTACCTGCAGGTAATACTATCCTTGCCGGTATCATTGTTCTTGGTGTGATGATTCTACCAACGGTAATTACGGTATCTGAAACGTCTATCCGCGCTGTCCCTCGTACTTATAAAGAAGGTTCTTTGGCACTGGGCGCATCGAAAATCTACACCATCTTTAAGTTGCTCGTTCCAGCGGCTCGCTCAGGCATCATGACAGGTGTGATACTGGGTATCGGTCGTGCGTTGGGTGAGACCATGGCGATTATCATGGTTATGGGTAACGCGCCGGCAATGCCAGAAGGCATCCTTGATTCGGCTCGTACACTAACTGCAAACATCGCTATTGAAATGTCTTACGCAAGTGGTGTTCACGCGAACGCACTTTACGCTACAGGTGTAGTACTTCTGGTCTTCATCATGTCGTTGAACGCTGTACTACTGTACCTAAACCGAGAAAAAGCGAAGTAATCGCTCGTTAAAGGTGACTATTATGGATCGCGCAAAACTGAAAAAAGCACGCCAGTTCAAAGATAATGTCTTTAACGCATTTGTCTGGATCTCGGCAGCACTAACGGTAGGTTTTTTGTTCTGGATTATCTGGTACATCCTATCAAACGGTCTACAACACGTAGATTGGAACTTCATTACTGATAACTATACGCGCACAGGTGAAGAGCACGGTATCTTCCCAATGATTGTGGCGACCATTTACATGGTTATCGCTTCTATCGCAGTGGCAGCGCCACTCGGTATCATGACGGCAATCTACTTGACCGAATACGCGAAAGTGGGCAGTCGTTTGGTGAAAATCATCCGATTCTGTACCGAGTCATTGGCGGGTATCCCGTCGATCATTTTCGGCCTGTTTGGTATGACTTTCTTCGTGGCGATTCTTGGCCTTGGCTTCTCGATTCTATCGGGTGCATTGACGCTAAGTATCCTAATCCTGCCAGTTATCATCCGTACGACGGAAGAAGCGCTGATGGCAGTACCACAAACGTACCGTGAAGGCTCTTATGGCCTCGGTGCTTCTAAGATTTACACTATCTGGCGTTTGATTCTTCCGAGCGCAATGCCAGGTATCTTAACCTCGGTCATTCTAAGTATTGGTCGTGTCATTGGTGAGTCTGCTCCAGTATTCCTGACAGCAGGTATGGTTGCACGTATTCCGGATTCTTTATTGGATTCAGGTCGTACGCTAACCGTTCACCTATACAAACTGACTACCGAACTGTTTACCGTTGAAGAATGGAATCAGGCTTACGGTACGGCAACAGTGCTTATCGTAGTTGTTCTCTTGATCAACATGGTAACGAAACTGATTGCTAGACGTTTTAACACCGCAACTTACTAACAACACTAATTAAGAACGCACGTTAAAAGACACGAATTCGAGAATTAAGAGATTAAGACAATGAACAAATTTGATATTGAAAACCTAGACCTATTCTACGGTGACAACCAAGCACTGAAATCGATCAACTTACCAATTCCAGTTCGCCAAGTAACTGCACTTATCGGCCCGTCAGGTTGCGGAAAATCAACGCTTCTACGCTGTTTGAACCGAATGAATGATCTAATCGAAGGCGTGAAAATTACAGGTAAATTGGCGATGGACGGCGAAGATATTTACGGCAACATTGATGTTGCTGACCTTCGCATCAAAGTCGGCATGGTATTCCAAAAGCCAAACCCATTCCCGATGAGCATTTACGAGAACGTGGCTTACGGCTTACGTGCTCAAGGTATCAAAGACAAAAAGACAATTGATGAAGTGGTAGAGCGTTCGCTGCGCGGTGCTGCACTTTGGGATGAGGTGAAAGATCGCCTTAAATCACACGCATTCGGTCTTTCTGGTGGTCAGCAGCAACGTTTATGTATTGCACGTACAATCGCGATGGAGCCTGATGTGATTCTGATGGATGAACCAACGTCGGCACTTGACCCAATTGCGACACACAAAATCGAAGAGTTGATGGAAGAGCTAAAGAAGAACTACACCATCGTTATCGTGACTCACTCAATGCAACAGGCGCGTCGTATCTCTGACCGCACTGCGTTTTTCCTAATGGGAGAACTGGTCGAGCACAACGATACGCAAGTGATCTTTAGCAACCCTCAAGACGACCGTACTCAAGGCTACGTAAATGGTGATTTCGGTTAATCCACCGTATTTACAAGCATAACTAAATAACTATAAGCGATGGTAACTTTGCCCCTCTTAATGAGGGGCCTTTTTCTTTTTAAGTCGTGGGCTTATAACGCCTACCAACACAAAAAATCTTGTAAATAAGTACAACTTTCCTCCCCAGTTTATAAAGTATGTAACTTATGTGAAACATGGCTTTAAAAGTGCTGAAGAGCTCTCGAATGTAACACTAAGTCTGATAATTTTGCGAATGACTTAACAGCTCAAATTTGAACGTATTGATTGCATATCATGGCCTAAGTAGTTTTTTATCGAGGATAAAAAAGTAGATTAGGTTGGTAGGGTGAGTTTAAGAAGTTTTACAAGAAAAGTGTCTTCAACGAGGGACCATCGGTTGCTAGCGGAGGCAATCTTTGATCATTTAGAGAGTCTGTTCTCCCCTCAAGCCCTCGCTATTTTTGAAGATCCTTCAATTAACCCTCGTCATTCGATGAGCTTCTCTCGCGGAGAGCTTTACCCAACCCAAAACTATCCTGAGACATTCTGGGAGTGGGCAAGTCAGTTTGACACCTCTGAAAGCATCATACCTCTGGCGATCAACACTTGTAACTGGAATCACACCCGAGATTTAGGTGGTGATAGTTACATCATGATGCTCGACAACACGCCTATCAAACGTACCTACCTACTGATTCAATCTGTTCATGCTCGCACGGCACATAATATCTATGAAGAAAGTTACGACGCAATGCAGCTTGCAGCGGCGCGTTGGCAATGTATTCGTGCCGAAAAAAATGCCTCGAAAGAGATCAGGCACAGAGATATTCGTGAAGCGCAATATGTTGATGAGATTAGCCAACGCGAGCGCTTTATCGAAAATATGAAGTTAGTTCAGCAAGTTGCACTCGAAATCTCTAATCCTGATTCTTTAAAGGACTTGTACTACAAAGCCGTCGAAGCGTTACGTGAACGACTTGGGTTTGATCGCTCTACACTGATGCTTCTCGATATGAAAAAGCGCAGCTTCAGTGGTACATACGGCACGGATGAGTCAGGAATTACGATTGATGAATTTCACACACAATACGATTTACATCAACTTAGCGAGGAGTATATCACCGCGTTATCTAGCCTTGAGAGCAACTTAGTGATTGTAGAAGACGCGCCAATATACACAGCAGGCAAGGTCATCGGGCAGGGCTGGAATGCGATGTTGATTTTACGCGATGGCAATGAACCGTTTGGGTGGTTCGCGCTAGATAACTTTATTCATCGTAAGCCGATAACGGCATATCAAAAACAGATGTTGGACTCGTTTGGTTCACTCTTCTCTCAAATTTACATTCGTAAGCGCCAAGAACAAAACGTACGCATGTTGCATTCAAGCATGGTTGAGTTATCACGTTGCACTACTGTCAGTGGAGTATGCAAATCGGCCGTCACTTTCGCCATTAAAAATCTTGGTATTGATCGAATGGCGGTGTTTTTAACTGATGAAAATTGCTCTTACATGCAAGGAACGTGGGGTACCGATATTCAAGGTAACGTGGTGGATGAATCTTACTTCTTTGGCGAAACCCAAGATTTCTCTCTTATAAATCTGGCTCGCTCAATGCCAAACGAAGTCGCATTTGAAGAATCAATGCCTATTTATCATGACTGTAATATTGTTGGCTTTGGTTGGGCTGCGATGACGGTATTGACTTCAAATAGCAGTGGTCCTATCGCCTTTATCGCTGTTGATAATTTGCTGACACGTGCGCCGTTAACTTCTCAGTTACGTGAAGTGATTCGTATGTTCGCGTCCAGCTTAGCTGAAGTATTGCAACGTACTCAAGCTCAAGAGGCGATTCGCGAATTAAACGAAAACTTAGAGCTGGAGGTTCAGAACCGAACAAAAGAGTTGGAGGAAGCCAATCGACAGCTTGAGGTACTTTCTAAGCTCGATCCTTTGACGCGTCTTGGTAATCGCCGCATGTTAGAACATGTGATGCAAAAATATTGTGCCCTAGAGTGTGAAGACGACATGTCGTTTGGCCTGATCCTGATTGATATTGACCATTTTGGCTTATTCAATAATCACTATGGTCATCTCGAAGGCGATATCGCATTGATGCGAATTGGCTATATCTTGGATCATCATACCAAAGGTGAAGATGAAGTTTTTTGCCGTATCGGAGGTGAGGAGTTTGCATTGCTCATGATTGGTTCTGAGCAAGAGGAGGTTCGACTGAGAGCAGAGTGCATTCGTCAGTGCATCGAGGGCGAGGGGATAAAGCATCGACATAACCCAGAAGGGGAGTTACTTACCGTTTCAGTCGGTTACTCCTGTTATAAAGCGAAAGGCAAAGACTTTAATTTCGACCATTTATATCAGTTGTCGGATAAGGCACTCTATCAAGCGAAGAATCATGGGCGAAATTGTGTAAGGCGATACGAATACGAGCCCCAAGTTTTGTTGAGTAAGTGATGTTCATAAGAGCAACTTGATAGGGAAGAAGCGGCGGTTGGTGCTCTAGATAAAACCGCTAAAGCAAAATTTGGCCGGATAAGAGAATTGGCAGCTCATGAGAGCTGCCATTGTTATCTAGTTATTTATAGCTTTTCGAGTTGGTGGTCGGTTTTCGTTACGTTTGCTTTGCCAAGGTTTTGAATTTTCGCTAACAGCGAATCAGGGCTCCAAGGTTGTTGGTTAGCACTAAAACGCGCTTGATTCATGGCATTAAGCTCTTGCTTAATTACTTGTACGTCACCAGGGTTTAACCTGTCTTGATGAGTGGTTAAATACTCATTTACAGAGCGTTCAATTTTCGCAGCATCGCCCTCTTCGATGACTTTTTTTAGCGCGTCGATGCAAAGTGGTTGTTCAGTATTTGAAACCGTTCCACTCGCTGTTATTGACCGCTTTTTCCATGCCCAAATTGCGATTCCCAATGTCATTATCCAAAGCCCTAAGAAAACAAAGGTTAACGTTCGCCAGAGACTGTTTACACCGCCGCTTGATTCAGGACTAGGGGCTGGCACTAAAGGCGCTGAAAGAGGCGATTCCGGCAACGTGATTAGCCCAGTGTCATTTTTCTCTACGTCTAATGTTAGCTCTGGTAACGTTGTTTTCTTCGCTTCATCATTTTGACTGTCCCACCAGTTCACGTCGTATCCTGGTAAGGTATATTTCCCGGCCTCTGTAGGAATAATGACTTGCTTCACCGTCATGGTAACGGTGCCATCTCTTCCGCTATCGAACTTAGGTTGTTCGGGATACACGCGCAGTGAACTCGGGTAACTAATATTGACTCGTGGCAGATATTCGGCTTGTGTACCGCGAGCCTTAACTTGAATGGTTCGAGTGAGTGAAGAACCTTGCTTTACTGTGTTGATCGCGTTAATCGACAGTAGATTACCTTGATCGTCTTGCCAGCTCTGTGTCATTTCTAACGCTGAAGCAGGAAGCCATTCACCTTTAAATTCGCTCGGAATCGGTTTGACCGTGATTGGCATGCGTTCCGCTTTGGTGTTGATAGGCATTATTTTGGTTGAGCCCGTCAAGCTGTCGCCATAAATATAAGAACCGGTCAGTTTAGGACCTATCAAGGTATAAGTGCCTGGTTGATTGGCCGTTAGGCGAAACGACTGCTCTATGACCGCTACTTCTAACCCATTTAAGATCTTCTGTCTTTGCTGTAAGCCACCCAGTGCCTCAAGCTTCATGCCTTCAATTTGCGGAGGTACTATTTGTGGGTTATCTAGGCGTCGAGTGTCCGCTTTAATTAGAAGTTGTATACGTAATGTTGCAGATTGCTGAGGGTAGAGCGTACTGTTGTCGACCGTAATATTGAAGCTAAATAGATCATCAAGATTGGGGTCTGTTTGGCTCGCGTTGACACGTAGTTTGATCGGCTCCGTTTTCATGCCATCAGCGGAAAAACTTGGAATAGTCAGAACACCTTCTTTCATTGGTGCAATTGAGATACTCCACTCGGTACGCACTGATTTTCTTCCGTTAATGTTATTGCTAGAGCGGCCATAACGAGGTTGACCCAAGAAGAAGTCTTTCTCTAGAACATTGAAGTCGATTGAGTCTGAGCTGAGCTCAGTATCTGAAATGATTCTGAGGTTAATCACTTCATTCTTGGCTACTTGTGTTTTATTCACACTAGCTTGAAGTGTCTGTGCCATCACCGAGAAACTGGATATTAGGCTGGCCACAAAAATAAAGACCAGTTTTACGCCTTTGTTCATCACAGGCTTACCACTCCTTTTGAGATTGTTGTGGAGGTTGTTTTTGTTGCGCTTGAAGTTGCATTTGCGCACGGATCAAAAAGCTTGGGTCGCGAGCACTTTCTACTGCTTCTAGTCGACGGAACTCAGGATCATCCTGATGCATTTTTTCGGGATGCGCTTTAGCCTGTATTGGTTCACCTTGATCCTTCACTTGCTTGTCATCTCGTTGCGGTTGATGTTGTTCCGTTTCTTGTTTTTCTTCTTTATTTTCAGAATCTTGCTGATTTTGTGACTGTTGTCCTTGCGCTTCTTTCCCTTCGTTTTGAGACTTTTGTTGCTGTTGCTGTTGCTGTTGCTGTTGCTGTTGCTGTTGCTGTTGCTGTTGCTGTTGCTGTTGCTGTTGCTGTTGCTGTTG